>MEEW01000086.1 GCA_001724985.1 Phenylobacterium sp. SCN 69-14 | reverse complement strand
GCGGGTGATGCAGTTGCGGCTTGGTGATGTAGGTCATTCGGCGGCCTCCGGCAGGCGGCCGGCCATCAGGTCCTGCACGGCGCCGGCGATGAAGCGGGCGGTGATCGGCGTGCCGTCATAGTGCAGCACGGCGGTCAGCCGCGACGGGTCGATCTCGCCCTCGTTGATCAGCAGGGTGCGAAGCTGGCCGTCGCGGTTCTGCTCGATCACGAACACCCGCTCGTGCGCCTCGACGAAGTCGTAGATCTCCTGGGCGAACGGGAAGCCGCGCACGCGCAGGGCGTCTAGGTGCAAGCCGCGGGCCTCCAGCGTCTCCAGCGCCTCGTGCACCGCCGGCGTCGAGGAGCCGAAATAGATCACCCCTTCGCGGGTCGGACGCGCGGCGTTCCGGCGGACGGGGCCGGGGACCAGGTTACGCGCGGTGTCGAACTTGCGCAGCAGCCGCTCCATGTTGCCGACATAGACGCTGCCTTCCTCGCTGTAGCGGGCATAGGGGTTGCGCGAGGTGCCGCGGGTGAAATAGCCGCCCCGCGTCGGATGCGTGCCCGGATAGGTGCGGAAGGGGATGCCGTCGCCGTCGACCTCGAGATAGCGGCCGAAGTCGCGTCCGGCCTCCAGGTCCTCGAAGGTCATCACCTTGCCGCGGTCGAGCTGGCGCGCATCGTCCCAGGCGAAGGGCTGCGTCAGCCACTCGTTCATGCCGATGTCGAGGTCGAGCATGACGAAGACCGTGGTCTGCAGCCGGTCGGCGAGGTCGAAGGCCGCCGCCCCCATCTCGAAGCACTCGCCCGGATCGGCGGGCAGCAGCAGCGGATGCTTGGTGTCGCCGTGGCCGGCATAGGCCGCGGCCAGCAGGTCGGCCTGCTGGGTGCGGGTCGGCATGCCGGTCGAAGGGCCGCCGCGCTGCACGTCGAAGATCACCGCCGGAATCTCGGCGAAATAGGAAAGCCCGATGAACTCGGTCATCAGCGACACCCCCGGCCCGGAGGTGGCGGTGAAGGCCCGCGCCCCGTTCCAGCCGGCCCCGACCACCACGCCGATGGAGGCGATCTCGTCCTCGGCCTGAACGATGGCGTAGCGCGCCTTGCCGGTCGCCGGGTCGATCCGCAGCTTGTGGCAATAGTCGGTGAAGGCCTCGGCCAGCGAGGTCGAGGGCGTGATCGGATACCAGGCGCAGACGCTGGCCCCGCCATAGACCGCGCCCAGGGCGGCGGCGGAATTGCCCTCGACGAAGATGCGGTCGCCGACCTTGTCGGCCCGGCGCACCTTCAGCCGCAGGGGCGAAAGGTGCTCCGCCACATAGTCCCGGCCCATGTGCAGGGCCGCCACATTGGCCGTGATCAGCCGCTCCTTGCCGGCGAACTGCTCGGCCAGCAGTTGCTCGATCACCCCGATCTCGATCTCCAGCAGGGCGGCCAGCGCCCCGACATAGATGATGTTCTTGAAGAGCTGCCGTTCGCGCGGGATCTGGTAGGCGGCGTTGCACATCGCCGTCAGCGGCACCCCGACCACGGTGATGTCGTCGCGGAACTTCGAGGCCGGCAGCGGCTTGGTGGAGTCGTAGAAGAGATAGCCGCCGGGCTCGATCTCGGCGACGTCGCGGTCCCAGGTCTGCGGGTTCATGGCGACCATCAGGTCCACCCCGCCGCGCCGGCCCAGATGACCGGCCTCGGTGATCCGCACCTCGAACCAGGTCGGCAGGCCCTGGATATTGGACGGGAAGATGTTGCGCGCCGCCACCGGCACGCCCATCCGCAGGATCGACTTGGCGAACATGCCGTTGGCGCTGGCCGAGCCAGATCCGTTGACGTTCGCGAACTTGACGACGAAGTCGTTGGTCGCTTCGAGGGCCTTCATCGCGCAGAGCCCTCCACGTCCTTGGGTGTCATCCCGGCTGGAGCGAAGCGGAAGGCCGGGACCCATGCACTCGAGCAAGCGAGTTCAGGGCGCTGGCGGCGATCCATCCTTGGCCATCCGGCGTTCATGGGTCCCGGTCTTCGACCTGTGGTCGAAACCGGGAGGACACGGTTGTTCGGGCGAGAACCGCTCATCGGCATCCTCCCGCATGGGTCATTTCCAGCAGGAACTTCTGCATGTCCCAGGCGCCGGTGGGGCAGCGCTCGGCGCAGAGGCCGCAGTGCAGGCAGACGTCCTCGTCCTTCACCATCACCCGCCCGGTGGGCAGTTCGCCCGAGACGAGGATGTCCTGGTCGAGGTTGAGGGCGGGGGCCTTCAGTCGCCCGCGCAGGTCGTCCTCCTCGCCGTTGGCGGTGAAGGTGATGCAGTCGGTCGGGCAGATGTCGACGCAGGCGTCGCACTCGATGCAGGCGGCCTCGGCGAACACCGTCTGCACATCGCAGTTCAGGCAGCGCTGGGTCTCGCGATAGGCGACCTCGCGGTCGAAGCCCAGTTCGACCTCCAGCCGCACGTCCTTCAGCGCCTGGTCCTTCTCGCGCATCGGGACCTTGAAGCGCAGGTCGTTGGCCGGGGCGTTGTCGTAGCTCCACTCGTGGATGCCCATCTTCTGGCTGACCAGGCTGGTCTGCGGCGCCGGCCGTTCGGCCAGGTCCTCGCCCTTGCAGAAGCGGTCGATGGAGATCGCCGCCTCGTGGCCCTGCGCCACCGCCCAGATGATGTTCTTGGGGCCGAAGGCCGCGTCGCCGCCGAAGAACACCTTGGGCGCGGTCGACTGGAAGGTGACCGGGTCGACCTTGGGCATGTCCCATTCGTCGAAGGCCAGGCCCAGGTCGCGTTCGATCCAGGGAAAGGCGTTCTCCTGGCCGACCGCCACCAGTACGTCGTCGCAGTCGTAATGCTCGTCCGGCTCGCCGCTGGGAACCAGCTTGCGGCGGCCGCGCGCGTCGTATTCGGGGCGGACCTTCTCGAAGGTGACGCCGGTCAGCCTGCCGCCCTCGTGGGTGAAGGCCTTGGGAACCAGGTAGTTGAGGATCGGAATGTCCTCGTGGATCGCGTCTTCCTTTTCCCAGGGGCTGGCCTTCATCTCCTCGAAGCCGGAGCGGACGATGACCTTGACGTCCTCGCCGCCCAGGCGCCGCGCGGTGCGGCAGCAGTCCATGGCCGTATTGCCGCCGCCCAGCACGATCACCCGCCGCCCGATGCGGTCGATATGGCCGAAGGAGACGTTGGAGAGCCAGTCGATGCCGATATGGATATTGGCCGCGCCGTCCTGGCGGCCGGGCAGGTCGAGGTCGCGCCCGCGCGGCGCGCCCGACCCGACGAACACCGCGTCATAGCCTTCGTCCAGCAACGCCCCCAGGCTGTCCACCCGCTGGCCCAGGCGCATCTCCATCCCCAGGCCGGTGATGTAGCCGACCTCCTCGTCGATCACCTCCTCGGGCAGGCGGAAGCGCGGGATCTGGCTGCGGATCATGCCGCCGGACTTGGCCTCGCCGTCGAACAGGGTCAGCTCGTAGCCCAGCGGCGCCAGGTCGCGCGCCACGGTCAGCGAGGCCGGCCCGGCCCCGACCAGGGCGACGCGCTTGCCGTTCGACACCGCGACGGGCGCCGGCAGCCGGCTGGAGATGTCGTCCTTGTTGTCGGCCGCCACCCGTTTGAGGCGGCAGATCGCGACCGGCTCCTCCTCGACCCGCCCGCGCCGGCAGGCCGGCTCGCAGGGACGGTCGCACGTCCGCCCCAGAATCCCGGGAAAGACGTTGGACTTCCAGTTGACCATGTAGGCGTCGGTATAGCGGCCCTCGGCGATCAGCCGGATGTATTCGGGGACGGGCGTGTGGGCCGGACAGGCCCACTGGCAATCGACGACCTTGTGAAAGTAGTCAGGCCCTTCGGTACTCGTGCGCTGCACAATCGTTCCCTTCCACGACGCCGTTCTCCCGCGGATGCAAGACGAAAGTCAGTGAAAGCAGACTCGCCTGCCGCGACGCAGCGTTCTAGGGGATCGTAGGGCGCTATCGGAGCGTCAGCCAATACCTTTCTTGTAAAAAGAATGGCCGTGGTTTCTGTGTAGCCAAGCCTGCGAAAACTTGCTGCAGTGCAAAAAGTCCATATGGCCTCGGCCCGCTCAACAGGCTGTGATCTCAGACGAAAAGCGAGGTTTGCGCTGCGTCGGGGGCTTGGCTGTCCCTTAAGCGCTGCTTAACACTTCGCCCGCGCCAGCCAGGGAGATGCGCCGATGCCCAATCCATTCGAAGTCGCGTCCCCGTTCGACGAGGCCGAAGCCCTCGAGGCGCTGATCGACGTCATCGCCGACGAGGTGATCGACGCCCGCTTCTCGGAAATCAACGCCCGGCGCGCGGCCGCCGAGGACAGCGAGAACCTGAGGCTGGCCCGCGCGCTTTAGGCGCGCCGCCGCGCCCTGCCGAACTGGCCCAGGCGCCGCCCCAACTGGCCAAGGTCGTGACGCGTCCGCCGCCAGGCCAGCACGACGCCGGCGCCGATGCCGACCAGGCAGACGCCGAGCAGCGCCGTCATCGCCGCGGCCCAGCCGCCGCCGCGGTCGAAGCCGCGGATGAAGTCCAGCCGATGCAGGCCCAGGTGCAGCCAGCGATAGCTCCTGGCCGAGGCGCCGAAGCTGCGCAGCAGCTCGCCGGTCGCCGGATCGAGATAGTAGCGCGTGCCGTCCGCGGCGATCACGCGCCAGACCGGCAGGCGGGCGGGTTCATGGTGGCCGTACCAGTAGGCGTCCTCGACGGTCAGCAGGCCCTGCTCGCCGCCCAGCCGCTTCGCCGCGGCGGCGAGGTCCGACGGGGGCAGGGCGGCCGGGCGCATGGCCGCATCGTGGCGTACGCCGTCGACCATCAGATAGGCCTCGCCCTGGAACGGGGCGACGATCACCTGCCGGGCCTTCGGCGCAGCGGCCTTCAGCGTGGCCAGGACCGGGCCGGCCTCGACCCTGGCCTCCTGGGCGGCGCGATAGGCCTGGGCGCGCGGATCGGGCGCGCTGTCCAGCAGGCCGAAGGGCTGCATCGAGAGCAGGCCGCTGGCCGTCCAGGTCAGGGTCAGCACCCCTGCGCCCAGGCCGAACAGATGATGCCAGCGCATCATGCCGCGGAACGGCGTCAGCCGCTCGTCGCGCCAGGGCCGCCAGGCGACGAGGCCGAGATAGATGCCGATGGCGATCAGGAACACGCCGGCCAGCGAGGTCCAGATCACCACCTGGGTCCAGAGCCGGGCGTCCTGTCGCAGGACCTGCGGATAGAGCCAGTGCGGGATCGGCCCCAGCCAGTTCAGCACCCGCTGGGCGCGGTCGGTGTGCTGGGAGACTTCGCCGTCGCCCTGCGAGACGTAGATGTCGCTGGCCAGCGGATCATCGAAGCGTACGCGCCAGAACGGCCGCCGCTTGTTGAAATAGCCGGTCACCGTCCACTGGTCGCGTTCGACCGCGATCACCTCGGCTGGCCGCGCGGTCAGGCCGTGGGCGCGGGCGTAGGCGGCGGCGATCCAGCGGGCCTCCTCGCCGCTCACCCCGTCCAGCGGCCGTCCGGTGACGAGGTCGAAGACCTCGCCGCCCGATCGCAGGATCGGGCGGCCCGCCAGGTCTTCGATAAGGTCGCCGGCCGATAGAGGGGTGTCGGCCGGCGCCTGGCGGTACTGGGCCCAGGTCATCAGAGGCAGGCCCGCGGCGCGTTCCTCGCTGGTGACCTCGGGCCAGTGGATGAACAACATGCCGACGCCGCTGGCGAACCAGACGAGCATCAGCAGCCCCAGGCTCACGCCGAGATAGCGGTGGGTCAGCACCAGCCATTTCGGCGCGAACGGCCTGCGGGGCTTTCGGCCCTTAGAAGGACTGGGTGAAGCTGACATGCAAGGTCCGGGGCGGGCCGAAGCTGCGGAACATGAAACGCTGGGTGGCGGACAGGTCGACCAGGCCCGAACTGACCCGGCTGGCGTATTCTTCGTCTAAGGCGTTCTCCAGCCGGGCGGTGAGCCGTCGGTTGCGCTTTTCGCCGTCGAGATAGAGGTGGGCCGCCAGGTCGACGATGACGAAGTCGCCATAGTTCCGTCGGCCGAAACCGCTGACGGTCTGGTAGACATCGCCGGTCCAGGCCGCCGAGACTGACAGGCCGTATGGGCGGTCGGCCGGAGCATAGGTGAGGCCGCCCTTGGCGTAGTATTCCGGCGTCCGGTCGAACTGTTGGCTGGACCCCGCCGCGCGCGAGCGGGTGTAGGTGAAGGAGGCCTGGGCCTTCAGGTCCAGCGTGAGGTCGAAGGTCGCCTGCACCTCCGCGCCACGCACCTTCACCTGGCCGTCGGCGTTCACGTAGATCCCCTCCGGATAGGCGGCCTGCGTGTTGTCGTCGGTGATGAGGTTGTCGATCTTGCGGGCGAAGCCGGTGACCTGCCACCCGAAGCGCTCGCCGACCAGGCCGCCCACCGAGCCATTGAAATTGAGGCTCTCCTCGGGTTCCAGGTTCGGATTGCCGACCGCGCAGCAGGGATCGATGCCGAACAACTGCTCGGCGCTGGGCAGGATGAAGGACGTGCCGGCCACCGCCTCGACATAGAGGCTCCGGGTCGGCTCCCAGCGGCCGGTGAGGTTCCACACCGTCGACTCCGCGCCGCCGGTCTTGTTGTAGCGGACCCCGGCCGAGAAGCGGGCGTTCCTGATCAGGTCGTCGGTGGTCAGGACCTGGCCGATCAGGGCGTGGACCTTCTCGGTGCGCTGGGCGATCAGCAGCACGTCGTCGCGGCCGTTGAAGTTCTGGAAGTCGTAGCCGAGCTGGTATTCGAAGCCCTTGTGGACATTCAGCCGCGCCAGGGCGCTGACCCCGAAATCCTCGTAGCCCCAGTAGGTCTTGTCGTCGACGACCACGGTCTGGCCCGGCTGGCCCGGTACGTTGTTGATGGTCGTGTAGACCGTGTCCCAGTCGTGGTAATAGCCCTTCACCGACAGGTGGGCCGCCGCATTGGGCTTCCAGTCCAGGCTGACGCTGGCGATGTCCTCGTCACGGTCGTTGAACTTCACCTTCACCAGCCGGGCGCCCGGATTGTCCACCCGCGCGTCGGTGTGCTGGTAGTAGAGGTTCAGCGATAGGGCCTTGTTGACCTCCAGGCCGTACTTGCCGCCGAAGCTCAGGATGTCGTAGCCCCGCTTGCGCGCCGTGGTGCTGGGCTGGAACACGTCATAGGTGGTGTAGCCGTCGGCTTTGTCCTTCGAAGCCCAGGCGACGAACCTGTGCGGGCCGATGTTGGTGCGGACATAGCCGTCCGCATGCAGCCCGCCATTGGTGTGGCCGCCGGCCGTGATCCCGCCGTCGGTGGCCTCGGCATAGGGGCGGGTGACGATGTTGATGACCCCGGCCGCGGCCTGCGATCCGTAGAGCAATCCCTGTCCGCCCTTCAGCACCTCGATCCGCTCGATCATGCTGGCGGGCAGGGTGTCGGTCGGGCTGGTGGAGGTATAGAGGCGGTTGTTGATCCGCACCCCGTCCACGACCTACAGCACATCGCCCGTGCGCGAGCCCTGCAGCGACAGGTCGACATAGGAGAACGGGCCGTTGCCCGGCATGATGTGGAGGCCCGGGGTCTGCATCTGCAGCGCCTGGGTCACGTCGATATAGGCATTGTCGCGCAGGACCTCCGAACTGACGACCGCCAGGTCCGCGCCATAGCGGGCGACCTCCTGCGGCAGGGTGTCCTCCAGCCGCGCGGCCGTCACGACGACGCCCTCGACCTCCAGATCGTCAGCCGCCGCGGCGGTGGAAAGGCCAAGCGCGCATGCGCTCGCCAGCAGCCACGGCTTGATGGAACCTTGCATCCGTAAATCCCCGACAGGCCCGGACTTTTGCGTCCGTGGCGGAACGAGGCGGAAGCTGTCCGATCCGGCCGGCCTTGGGTCGTACTTTACGGTTTCGGGCTCCGTTACAGCCCGTTACTGAAACCCCGCGCGGCGCCGGCCGCGCGGGGCCGGGCTCTTAGTCGCGCAGGCTGGCGGGCACCACGCCGCCGTTCTTTTCCAGCGCGCCCCACACCGCCTTGATGAGCGCGATGTTCTGCTCGGCGCTGCCATGCGGGCCGGCGTTCACGCCCAGCTCGGCGGCCAGTTCCTTGCGCGCGTCCAGGCTGGAATCCAGGTCGAGCAGCTTGAGCAGGTCGACGATCGAGGTCCGCCAGTTGCCGCCGCCGCCCTTCATCGCGGCGATCTGGGTCAGCACCGCCTCGACGTCCACCGGCTCGGGGGCGGGCGCAGGCGTGGCCGCCGGGGCCGGCGTGGCGGGCGCCGACGCAGCCGGCGGCGCGGCCGGCGATTCCGCCGGCTTCTTGTGTAGGATCTTGTTCATGATCGAGCTGAAGATGCCCATGCGCCTTGTCTCCATGATGGCTGGCGTTGCTGGAAAGGCCCAGCTTGGGGGCGCGGTTCCGTTCCCGCGCAAGGTTTACAATTGCACGCCCGGCGTCGTCGCGGGCGCTTGCGGCCGCTGGCGGCCGCCGACACGCCTCCGTATATAGCCGCCCATGGCCGAAGCCTTCAACGAACTGACCCTGCCGGCCGCCAAGGCCGAGCGCTACGCCGCCGTGGCCGAGGAGATCGCCGCGGTGCTGGACGGCGAGCCCAACCTGACCGCCCGCATGGCGACCGTCGCCTCGATGCTGGCCGCCAGTTTCGAGGCCTTCTTCTGGACCGGCTTCTATGTGGTCGATCCGGCGCGCGAGCGCGAACTGGTCGTCGGCCCGTACCAGGGCACGCTGGGATGCTTGCGCATCGCCTTCGGCCGCGGCGTCTGCGGGGCGGCGGCGGCCAGCGGCCGCACGCAGCTCGTCCCCGACGTCCACGCCTTTCCCGGCCACATCGCCTGCGACGGCCGCTCGCGCAGCGAGGTCGTCGTGCCGGTGTTCGAGCCTTCCGGCGCCCTGATCGGCGTCCTCGACGTGGATTCCGACCGCCCGGCCGCCTTCGACGAGGTCGATGTCGAATGGCTGGAGAAGATCGTGCGGAACACCTTCGCGGCCTGAGACTTGCAGCCTTCACGGCAAACTTTCCCTAACCGGGAGACGCTACCGTGTTCGAGATGCTGCGACTGGAAACCCTCCATCCGTCCGAACTGAGCGACGCCGACATCGTCGCCTGGCGGCGGCTCTGCGCTTCGCGCCCTGAGTTCTCGAGCCCGCTGATGGGCCCCGACTTCGCCCGCGCCGTGGGCGCCGTGCGGCCTGACGCCAAGGTGGCGATCTGGCGCGAAGGCCCCGATCCGGTGGGTTTCCTGGCCTATCACCACCGTCCCGGCGGCATGGCCCGGCCGATCGGCGCGCCGCTCTGCGACTACCACGCCCTGGTCGCCGACCGTCCGCTCGACATCCGCCAGGACCTGGCCGAGTTCGGCCTTTCGGCCTTCCGCTTCACCGGCCTCATCGATCCGCACGGCGACTTCGCCGGCGCGGTGGCGAGCGAGGCGCCGGCCTATGTCATCGAGCTCGACGGCTCGGCGCCGGACTATCTGGAGCGCATCCGCGCGGCCAGCGCCAAGCGGTTCAAGAACTACCGCCGGCTGGAGGGAAAGCTGGACCGCGAGGTCGGCCCCCTCAGCCTGCGCGCGCCCGACTTCGACCGCGCCGCCTTCGACCAGCTTCTGGCCTGGAAGCGCCAGCAGCTCGACCGCACCGGCGCCCACGACTTCCTGGCCCCGCAATGGACCCGCGACCTGCTGTCCTCGTTTCTCGACATGCGCGAGGGGCCGTTCCAGGGGCTGATGATCAACCTCTATTGCGGCGACCGTCTGCTGGCCGGCCATATCGGCGTGCGGGTCGGCGGGGTCTATCATCCCTGGATCGCCTCGACCGATCCGGCCATGGGCCAGTGGTCGCCGGGCCAGATCTTCCTGCTGCGCGCCATCGCCGCCATGCCGGCGCTCGGCCTGCGGACCTATGACCTCGGCCCCGGCCACGATCACTACAAGCGGCCCTACGCCCTCGCCACCCGGACGGTGGGCGAGGGGANCGCCGCCTCGACATCATCGCCACCAGCGAGCTCTCGCTCGGCGGCCGGGCGCGGGGACTGGCCGGCGCCATCGCCGCCCGCGCCCTGCGGCCCGGCGCGGCCTCGGGCGCCGAGGCGCTCTGAGCCGATGGCCGCGCCGCGCGTCAGCCTGATCATCCCGACCCAGCGCCGGCTCGCCGGCCTGGAGACGGCGGCGCGCTCGACCTTCCGCCAGAGCGGGGTCGACCTGGCCGAGCTGGAGCTGGTGGTGGTCGACAACGACCAGCTTCCGTCCGCCCAGGCCCTCGCCCGGCGCCTGGCGGCCGAGGCGCCGTTTCCGCTGGTCTACGTCCATGAGCCCGAACCCGGCGTCGCCAACGCCCGCAACGCCGCCATGGCCCGCGCGCGCGGCGAGCTGATCGCCTTCCTGGACGATGACGAGGAAGCTCCCGAAGGCTGGCTCGCGGCTCTGCTGGCGGCCCAGGTCCGTTACGGCGCCGACGTCGTCTTCGGCCCGGTCCGCGGCCGCGCGCCGCGCCAGATCGTCCGCCATCGGGGCTATCTGGAGCGCTTCTTCTCGCGCGAAGGCCCCGCCGAGGCCGGCGTCATCGCCCATCACTACGGCTGCGGCGACAGCCTGATCCGCCGCGCCGCCATGCCCGACCCCGACCGGCCCTTCGCCGCCTTCCGCAACTTCATCGGCGGCGAGGACGACTATCTGTTCGGCCAGATGGCCGCGGCCGGCGCGATCTTCGCCTGGGAGCCGGCCGCCTGGGTGTGGGAGGATCCGGTCCCCTCGCGCCTGACCCTGCGCTACACCATCGCGCGCGCCTTCGCCTATGGGCAGGGGCCCTCGGCCGCCTGCGCCGCCGCCAGCCCCCCCGACCGCCTGGGCCTCGCCCGCTGGATGGCCCAGGGCCTCGCCCAGGCCGCGGTCTTCGGCGTCCTGGCCGGCGTCAAGTGGCTGGTCCGCGCGCCCGACTTCGCCTTCACCCTCGACCGCGCCGCCCGCGGCCTGGGCAAGACCCTGTGGTGGGGGCCGTTCAAGATTCAGTTCTATGGCTTGAGGGCCGGGGCATGAGCATCATCACCGACTGGACGCCGGAAAAGGCCCGGGCCTTCACCCAGCGCAACCTCGCGTTCCGCCATGGCCTGCACGAGCGGCCGATGTTCGACGACGCAGGCCTCGAGGAACTGCTCGACCGCTATCCGCGCGAGAAGCTGGGCGTCTTCACCATGGGCGAGGACCCGGTCGCCTGGACCACCTGGCGCAAGGGCTCGGCCGGCGCCATGACCGGCTCGCGGCTGCTGGAGGCGGCCCAGGCCGGGCGCATCTGGCTCAACCTGCGCGCCGCCAACGCCTATCTCCCGGAATACGCCGCCCTGGGCGACGAGATCTTCGCCGAAAAGCACGCCCAATCCGGCCGCAAGACCTTCAAGCACGACCTCGGCATGCTGATCTCCTCGGCCAACGCCCAGGTGTTCTACCACCTCGACGTGCCGCTGGTGTCGCTCTGGCAACTGCGTGGCCAGAAGCGCGTCTGGGTCTATCCGGTCGAAGCCCCCTATGTCGGCCAGGAGACGCTGGAGCGGATCGTCCTGAAGGAGACCGCCGAGCAGTTCACCTTCGACCCCGCCTGGGACCAGGGCGCGGAGGTCTACGACCTGACGCCGGGCGCGATGGTCACCTGGGCCCAGAACGCCCCGCACCGGATCGAGAACGGCCCGATGCTCAATGTCTCGCTCTCCATCGAGTTCATGACCCCCGCCGCCCTGATGCGCGCCAATGTCATCTACGCCAACGGCGTCCTGCGCCGCCGCGCCGGGCTGCGTCCCAAGGTGCAGGAGGGCTTCGGCCCGGTGGGCCTCGGCAAGGTCGCGCTGGCCCGCGCGGCCAAGGCCCTGAAGCTCCAGACCCCGCACGAGCGGGTTCTGCCCGTCACCTTCCAGCTCGACGCGGGCCGGCCCGGAACCCTGCTGCCGGCCTGATCGGCGCCCGGCTTCACGCGCACGTAAAGCTGGTTGGCTTACGCTGCGTCGCGCTCCTAAATGATCGGCCAAGCGCGGCGGACGCGCAGGAAATCGGGAGCGAAATCATGGGCGAAGCCTATATCGTCGCAGCGACGCGGACGGCCGGCGGGCGCAAGGGCGGCAAGCTGAAGGACTGGCATCCGGTCGACCTGGGCGCGGTCGTCCTCGACGACATCATCGCCCGCACCGGCGCCGATCCGGCCCTGGTCGAGGACGTGGTCATGGGCTGCGTCGGCCAGGTGGGCGAGCAGGCGATCAACGTGGCGCGCAACGCCGTCCTGGCCTCCAAGCTGCCGGAAAGCGTGCCGGCCACCAGCGTCGACCGCCAGTGCGGCTCCTCCCAGCAGGCCCTGCAGTTCGCCGCCCAGGCGGTGATGAGCGGCACCATGGACGTGGTGATCGCCGCGGGCGTCGAGAGCATGACCCGCGTTCCCATGGGCCTGTCGGCGGCGCTGCCCGCCCAGAACGGCTTTGGCAACTACATGAGCCCGCGGATGCAGGAGCGCTATCCGAACATCCAGTTCAGCCAGTTCATGGGCGCCGAGATGGTCGCCAAGAAGTACGGCCTGACCAAGGACGAGATCGACGAATATTCGTTCCAGTCGCACCAGCGCGCCATCGCCGCCACCCAGGCCGGCCACTTCAAGAACGAGATCGTCGGGGTCGAGATCGTCGACGCCGAGGGGAACAAGTCCCTGCACACCGTCGATGAAGGCATCCGCTTCGACGCCAGCCTCGACGGCATCAGGGGCGTGAAGCTGCTGCAGGAGGGCGGCGCCCTGACCGCCGCCTCGTCCAGCCAGATCTGCGACGGCGCCTCGGCGGTGATGGTCGTCTCGGAAAAGGGCCTGAAGGAACTGGGCGTCAAGCCGCTGGCCCGCATCCATCACCTGTCGCTGCTGGGTCACGACCCGGTCATCATGCTCGAAGCCCCGCTGCCGGCCTCCGAGCGCGCGCTCAAGCGCGCCGGCATGAGCGTCGGCGACATCGACGTGTTCGAGGTCAACGAGGCCTTCGGCTCGGTGCCGGTCGCCTACATGAAGTCGCTCGGCGTCGATCGCGACAAGATCAACGTCAATGGCGGCGCCATTGCGCTCGGCCACCCGCTCGGCGCCTCGGGGACCAAGCTGATGGCGACCCTGCTCAACGCCCTTCAGCAGCGCGGCGGCCGCTACGGCCTGCAGACGATGTGCGAAGGCGGTGGTATGGCCAACGTCACCATCGTCGAACGTCTCTAGACTGCAAGGATTCCCATGGCCGCCGGACGCATCTTCGCCATCACGGGTGCGTCCGGGGTCCTGGGAGCGGCGGTGGCCCGGGCCGCCGCGGCGTCCGGCGCCCAGGTCGCCCTGATCGACTATGCGCGCCGCGCCGCCGTGGCCGACGAACTTGGCCCAGCCGCCTTCTTCCAGGGCGATGTCGACCTCACCGACGCCGTCGCGGCCGGGGCGGCGATCGACGCCGTGGCCGACCGCTTCGGCGGCCTCGACGCCCTGGTCAATGTCGCTGGCGGCTTCCGCTGGGAGACGCTGGAAGCCGGGTCCTGGGAGACTTGGCCCGCCATGTTCCGGATGAACGTGCTGACCGCGACCAACGCCAGCCGCTCGGCCATCCCGCACCTGAAGCGCAGCGGCTCGGGCCGCATCGTCAATATCGGCGCCAATGGCGCGGTGAAGGCGGCCATGGGCATGGGCGCCTATGCGGCCTCCAAGGCCGGCGTCCACAAGCTGACCGAGGCCCTGTCGGAAGAACTCAAGGCCGACGGCGTCACCGTCAACGCCGTCCTGCCCTCGATCATCGACACCCCGACCAACCGGGCCGACATGCCGAACGCCGACTTTTCGGCCTGGGTCGCGCCCCAGGACCTCGCCGCGGCCATCCTCTTCCTGGCCTCTGAGGAGGCGCGGGCGATCACCGGCGCGCTGCTGCCCGTCACC
>MEEW01000085.1 GCA_001724985.1 Phenylobacterium sp. SCN 69-14 | reverse complement strand
GGCGAAGGCGTGGAAGGGGTCTGCGCCGGCGCCGCCGAACAGGGGGTCGTCGCCGCGGTCGCCGGACATCCAATCGGCCCCGTCGCCGCCGTACATGATGTCGTTGTGCTGGCCGCCGCGCATCAGGTCCTCGCCCGCGCCGCCGTACATCGTGTCGTCGCCCATGTTGCCGTACATGATGTCGGCGCCCGCCTCGCCGTAGAGCAGGTCGTTGTCCTGGCCGCCGACCACCCAGTCATCGCCCTCGCCGCCGTATTCGGTGTCGTTCCCCATGTTGCCATGGATGTCGTCGAAGCCCGCGCCGCCGACGATATGGTCGTCGCCCGCCTCGCCGCGCAGGAAGTCCTGGCCCGCCCCGCCGCTCAGGCTGTCGTTCCCGGCGCCGCCCAGCAGCCTGTTGTCGGCCTCGTTGCCGTTGATGGTGTCGGCGCCCCAGCCGCCCAGGGCGTTCTCGATCACCACCCCGGCCGCCACCGCCACATTGCCGACCAGCCCGCCGACATTGGAGAAGAACCCCGCGCGCAGGTCGATGAGCTGGGCGCTGGAAAAGCCCGAGAAGTCGAAGGTGTCGGTTCCGCCGGCGTCCCAGACCGCGAAGATCAGCTTGGCGTTCGCCGTCGTCGCCTCGAACCAGGGTCGGCCGGCGTTGGCGTTGAAGCCATAGGTCGTGTCGCCCGTGCGGGTCGACATGTTGGCCCCGTATTCGCGCTGGACCGCGGCGATGTCGTCCAGCAGCGGAACGGCCGAATAGCGGCCGCCGTAATTGGCGCCGGTGCTGGTCTCGCTGAAGTAGCTCATCACCGTGTACTGGCGGGAGTCTTCGTAATAGATCGCGTCCGCCGCATAGGTGGGCGAGCCGTCGGCGTCGTAGTCGGCCGGGTGCCCCAGGCCGATGGCGTGGCCGATCTCGTGCACCAGCACCATGGCGCCGTAGTTCCCGAGGGCCGGCGCGGAATTGAAGCCCAGCGTGCTGTTGATCCAGACGTCGCCCGCCGCCGAGCCGTGGCTGGTCGAGCCGGGGTAGTAGGCGAAGGCGCTGGCCCCGTCGCTGCCGCTGGAATAGTTGCCGAGCAGGATGCTCGCCCGGTCGCTGTAGGCCGTCTCGCCGGAGGTCCCGGCGCCGACGCGGACGAAGGTGATGTTCGCCACGTCGCTCCAACTGGCCAGGGCCTGCTCGGCCTGGGCGATCTGGGCGCTGTTGAAGCGCGAGAAGCCGGCGGTGTCGTCGGGCATGGCCGACGGGGCGCTGGCGCGATAGGCGTAGGTGACCGTGGCGGGCGCGCCCAGGGCGCCCGACCAGCCGGGCTCGCCGCGGATGATCTGGTTCCCGGCTTCGGCGATGGTGTAGCTGGCCTTGCCGGCGGCGAAACCCCCGCGCGCGTCGGCGTTCAGGTAGTTGAGCGACAGGGAAAGCCCTTCGAGATCGACCGCCATGACGCCAGCTCCCTGCGCGGCTGTGCGACGGCGGGCGGCGCGTGGCGCGCCGCCGGCCGTCTCATGCCGTCACTGTTAGGCTGGTCGCCCTTGCGAAACGATTTATGCGCTGGCCGAACCCCACTCGTTCCAGCCGGCGATGCGCGGCGTGCCGGGCACGTACATGGTCTCCACCCGTTCCAGGGCGAAGCCGGCCTCGGCTATGGCGCGGGCGACCGGCCGGGTCAGGCGGCAACCGCCGGCCAGCCGCTTCCAGATCGGTTCGACCCGCCTCTGCCACTTGGCGACGTCGGCGTCCGGCGACAGGCCGTGCTCGCAGAACAGGAAGCGCCCGCCCGGTTTCAGCACGCGCCGCGCCTCGTCCAGGGCCGCGCGGGGCGTGTGCACCGAGCAGAGGGTGAAGGTGCAGACCACGGTGTCGAAGCTGGCGTCGCCGAAGGGCAGGGCCTCGGCGGTCCCGTCGGCGACCTCGACCGCCAGGCGCGGGTCGCGCGGCGCGGCCTGGGCGCGGGCCCGCAGTTCGGCGGCCGGATCGACCCCGGCGACGCTTTCGACCTTGGCCGGGTCGTAGAACTGCAGGTTCAGCCCCATGCCGATGCCGAGCTCCAGCACCTTGCCCCGGGCCTGGGGCACGACCTTGGCGCGCTGCTTCATCATCGGCGGCGACGAGCAGGCGCAGGTCAGCAGCGCGGGAAGGATCTTGCGGTCGTAGAAACTGGCCATGCCCGACGATGGCCCAGCTTCGCGGCGGCGGCCAGCCCCATCGCGCGGGCGGTGCGGCCTCAAGCGGCGGCGGCGTCGCCCCCGGAGAGGTTTTCCTGCAGTGCGCGCAGCAGGTTCTCGGGCTTCATCGGCTTTTCGACCACCCCGTTCATCCCGGCCCGCAGATAGCCCGCCGCGTCCTCCGGATCGGCGTTGGCGGTCAGGGCGATGATCGGCACGCGGCCGGCCGCCCCGGCGAGGGCGCGGATCTCGCGGGTGGCGGTCACCCCGTCCATCCGCGGCATCTTGATGTCCATCAGGATCAGGTCGAAGCGGCCGGTGCGTGCGGCCTCCACCGCCTCGATCCCGTCGGTCGCCGATTCCGAGGTGCAGTCGAACATCTCGCAGAGCGTCTCGGCCACCATGCGGTTGGTGGCGTTGTCGTCGACCACCAGGATGTGGGCCGCCCGCTCGGCCTGGCCGAGGCTCTCTTCGGCCGGCGCGGCCTCGTGCACGCTCGGTGCATCGAAGGCGAAGACCAGGGTCTCGCCGGCGCCGACATTGGTTTCGGCGCGGACCTCGCCGCCCATGGCCTCGACGATCTTGCCGCCCAGCGCGACGCCGAGGGCGGTCTCCAGCCCGAACAGGGCCTCGATCTCGCGGATGTCCAGGGCGCGCTCACCCATCACCCGGTCGCCGCCGCCACGCACGCGGCCTTCCATATGGGTGGTTTCGCCGTCGATGACGGTCTTCAGGGTCGCCTCGACCGCGCCGCGGCGCACGCCGGCCAGGGCCTGGGCGATGAAGGCGTCGAACACCTGCTGCACCCGCGCCGGGTCCACCAGCACCAGGGCGTCGGGATCGCCGTCATAGGAGACCAGCAGGGTGACGCCGCTGTCGCTCGCGCGGGCTTCCCAGCGGGTCTGCACCTGGTCGGCCAGGTCGGCCCCGCGGGTCGGCTGGGGCGAAAAGCTCAGCCCGTCGATCGCCGCGTCCTTCAGGTCGTCGGACGAGGCCAGGATCTGACGGACGGTCCTTGCAGCTTCCACCACCCCGGCGACGCAGGCCTGCGCGTCCGCGCCCATCGGCTGACGGGCCAGGCGTTCGGCGAGCGCCAGCACGCCTTCCATCTGCTGATGGATCTCGCTCGTCACGCGCTCGTAGAAGAACTCGGGCAGGGACATAAACGCCTGGGTCCAGGAAGAACTTATGCTCACCATGCGCCTAAGCGCTTGCGGAGACGTTAAATTCCACCGTGGGTTAGGCGCGTTTGGCGCCGGCGCCCAAAAAAGCCCGCCGCCTGGCTCGTTCCGAAGGCGTCAGCCACTAGAAGCGGTATTGCAGCTCCACGCCGTAGGTCCGCGGCTGGATCAGGCCGCGGGTGATCGCGGTGCCGGTCTGGCGCAGATAGGCGTTCCCGCCGACCATCAGGCCGGGGTTGGGATCGCCGAACACCGCGGTCGGGTTGGTCGAGGAGGTCGAGGTGAAGCCCTGCTCGTCGCTCACGTTCTTGACGTAGCCGATCAGGGTGTAGCGGTCCTCGCCGTCCTTCCAGAGCACCCGCAGGTCGCCCGTGCCATAGGCGGGGACCGAGAAGTCCGGGTTGTCGAACGGCTGATAGGTGGTCTCATCGGTCCAGGTGTAGCTGCCCGACAGGACCAGCGAACCGGCGCTGAAGTCGAAGGTGTAGTTCGCATTGAGCGCGAACTTGTTTTCCGGCGACTGGTAGATCTTCGAACCGGCCAGGTCCTGGAACACCAGCAGCACGCCGTTGGTGGTCGCCGTGCCGCCGGCCGGTCGCGCGGTCGGCTTCAGGGCGCTGGGGTCGGCCGGGTCGTAGAAGCAGCACCCCTTGGTGATCTCGGTGTGCAGGTAGCCGTAGGAGGCCGAGATCTGCAGCGGCCGGACCGGCTGCCAGATGGCTTCCAGCTCCAGGCCATAGGCCTCGGCGTCGACATTGACGAAGTTGTTGGAGGCCGCGGTGCCGGCCGCGTTGAGCTGCGACAGGTTGAGCTGCAGGCCCTCGAAGTCGTTGAAGAAGGCCGAGGCGTTGAGGATCAGCCGCCCGCCGATGGTCTGCTTCAGGCCGACCTCGTAGGCGTTGACGGTCTCTTCGTCGGCGGTCGGCTTGGGCGCCAGGGTGCCGAGCAGGAAGCCGCCCGACTTATAGCCGCGGCTGTACTTGGCGTAGACCAGGGTGTCGTCGTTCGGGGTCCAGTCGAGGTTGACCGTCCCGGTGACCGCGCTCCACTCGTCCGACAGGTTGCGGAAGTTCTGCACGCCCGGGGTGGTCGGGTCCATGTCGCTGGAGACGTCGACCGCGGCCGCGCCGAACGGGCCGGCCGGGTTGAACAGCACCAGGCGCTGGCTCTCGAAGCCGTCCTTCTGGTCCTTGGTGTAGCGCAGGCCGGCGGTCAGGGCCCACTGGTCGTTGAACTCGTAGGTCCCCTGGCCGAACACCGCCCAGGCCTTGGAGGTCAGTTCGGCGTAGCCGTCGGCGAAGTTGCGCAGCGGGTTGGCCGCCTGCTGGCCGACGCCCGAAACGCCGGCCGGGCCGCCGTCTACCGAGCCGTAGTGGTAGAACGGGGTCGCAAGCTCGGCCTGCAGCGGGCTGGCGAGCTGGATGGCCTGCTTGTACTCTTCCTTGTACTGGTAGAGGCCGACGATCCAGTTGAACGCGCCGTCGCCCTTGGACGACAGGTTGATCTCGTTCGAGTAGTAGCGCTTGTGCTCGTCGAAATCGGTGGTCAGGTCGCTGAAGACCTGCGTGCCCAGCGGGCCCGAGGCGTAGGATGTCGTGCGGTTGGTCTGATCGTAGTCGCCGCCGGTCTGATAGTTGTACTGCTGGAAGCCGCCGATGTACTTCAGGTCCGCCCAGCCCAGGTCGTAGTTCACCGTGGTCGTGAACAGGTGGTTGCCGCGAAGCTGGCCGTAGCCGTCGCGGTTGGTCGACATGGTGTAGGGATCGGCGACGCCCGGATTGACCGTGGTCAGGCCGTATTGCGGGTTCGGGACCAGGCCGCCGATCGGCTGGAACGGGCGGGTGGTGTCATAGGGCGTCACGATGTTCGACAGGCGGTCGCCCACGCCCATGGTGTCGTCCCAGTTGCTGCGCGAATAGCGGGCCCAGACGTCCAGGTTGTCGCCCAGCTCGGCCTGGGCCTGGATTTCGAAGAAGGTCCGCTTGATGGTCGCGCCGTCGTTGGCGCCGCCGATGTTGTCGACGAAGCCCTCGCGCTGCCAGTCCTGCGAGCCGCCGATCTTGAAGCGCAGGTTGTCGGCCACCGGGATCGACACCACGCCCTCGATCTTCGAGCGCTCGAAATTGCCCCAGCCGGCGCGGATCTCGCCCGAGAAGTCGTGCGACGGGCGCTTGGAGATGGTGTTCAGCGCCCCGCCCATGGCGTTGCGGCCATAGAGGGTGCCTTGCGGGCCGCGCAGGATTTCCGTCCGCTCGACGAACAGCGAGCTCTTGAACAGTTCCGAGGACGAGGCCGAGTAGAAGCCGTCGGTGTAGCTGGCCACGCCCGGGTCGTTGCCGATGTAGAAGGTGTTGCGGCCCGCGCCGCGCAGCGACACGCGGTCGGTGCCCGAATAGTTCATGCCCGGCGTGAAGTTCACGAAGTCTTGGATGCCGGTCATGCCGCGCACGTCGCGCTGCTCGGAGGTGTAGGCCGAGACGGCCACCGGCACGTCCTGCAGGGCCTGCTCGCGCTTTTCGGCGGTGACGACCAGTTCCTCGATCTGGAAGGCTTCGCCCGAGTCCTGGGCGAGCGCCGGCGCGGAGACGGCGGCGAGGGACAGGACCGAGGCGCTCATGGCGAGCAGGGTCCGCAGGCGCGGGGCGCTAGACATCAGGTATCCTCCCAAGGCGCGGGGCGACGGCCCTCGCCTTCATGATGTGTGTGAGCCGGCGCGGGGAGGCGCCGATGCGGGCGGACCCTCTCCCTTAAGGCCGAGAGGCGTCAATGTGATCGCCGTTCTCCTGGCGCCGAATCTGTGGACCTTTTTCGCGGCTGTGGCGGAAATACCGCGTTTTCAAATTGTCCGCACAAAATTGACCGGCGTTCTTTGACGCGTTCGTGAATCAAAAGGAAACAAGGAACTGGCGCATGCGGCGCGTCGCGGCCAGGCATACCGATTGTACGGAAAACGCCAGATGCAATCTGACGAGCCGGTGCGGGAAGCCGGCGGGAGCGCGCCCTTGCGCCCTGGGCGCGGGCCGGGCTTTCGCTTTGGGCGGGCAGAGCGCATATGGGGGCGATGAGCGATCAACCCTCCTCCTCGCGCGCGCTGGTGCTGTTCTCCGGCGGCCAGGACTCCAGCGTCTGCCTGGCCTGGGCCCTGAGCCGTCACGACCATGTCGAGACCGTGGGCTTCGACTACGGCCAGCGCCATGCGGTGGAGATGGAGCAGCGGGCGGTGGTGCGCGCCGCGATCCTGCGCGACTTTCCTCAGTGGGCCGGCAAGCTGGGCGAGGACCACGTGCTGGAGATGCGCGGCTTCGGCCAGATCGGCGAGACCGCCATGACGCGCGAGCGCGAGTTCGAGCTGACCGAGAAGGGCCTGCCGAACACCTATGTTCCCGGCCGCAACCTGGTGTTCCTGACCTATGCGGCGGCCCTGGCCGACCGGCGCAGGCTGCCGGCCCTGGTCGGTGGCATGTGCGAGACCGACTTCTCCGGCTATCCGGACTGCCGGCGCGCCACGCTCGATGCGCTGCAGGCCGCGCTCAACCTCGGCATGGCCCAGGACTTCGTGATCGAAACCCCGCTGATGTGGCTGACCAAGGCCCAGACCTGGGAGCTGGCCGCCTCGCTGGGCGGCCCGGCCCTGGTCGAGCTGATCGTCGAGGACAGCCACACCTGCTATCGCGGCGAGCGGGGCGAGCGCCACGCCTGGGGCCATGGCTGCGGGCGGTGCCCGGCCTGCGACCTGCGCCGCAAGGGCTGGGACGAATGGGTCGCCGCCGGGCGGCCGGGGCTCGCGTCATGAGCTATGCGGTCAAGGAGATCTTCCTGACCTTGCAGGGCGAGGGCGGCCAGGCCGGCCAGCCGGCGGTGTTCTGCCGCTTCGCCGGCTGCAACCTGTGGTCCGGACGGGAGGAGGACCGCGCGGACGCGGTCTGCACCTTCTGCGACACCGACTTCGTCGGCATGGACGGGGAGGGGGGCGGCCGCTTCCGGACCGCCGGCGATCTCGCCGCGGCCGTCGAGGCGGCCTGGACCGGCGGCCCGGACCATCGCCTGGTGGTCTGCACCGGCGGCGAGCCGCTGCTGCAGGTCGACGCGCCGCTGATCGAGGCCCTGCACGCGCGCGGCTTTCGCATCGCGCTGGAGACCAACGGCACCCTGGCCGCGCCGGAGGGGATCGACTGGATCTGCGTCAGCCCCAAGGCCGACGCCCCGGTGGTGCAGACCCGCGGGCAGGAACTGAAGCTGGTCTTCCCGCAGGCCGGGGTCGATCCGGCGCGGTTCGAGGCGATGGACTTCGAGCGCTTCCTGCTGCAGCCGATGGACGGACCGGCGCGCGTCGAAAACACCCAGGCGGCGATCGCCTATTGCCTTGCGCATCCGCGGTGGCGTTTAAGCGTCCAAACGCATAAATACCTCGGCATTCCGTGACACGCGCGGCCACAGCGCGGCCGGACGCCCTCCAAGACCTCCCAGATGACCCAGCCTGTCTTCGAAATCACCAAGGCGGCGACGTTCGACGCCGCGCACTACCTTCCCGAAGGGCCCGAGCACCGGCCCTATCGGAACCTGCACGGCCACTCCTTCCAGGTGCAGGCCACGGTCAGCGGCGTGCCGGCCGAGCCGGTCGGCTGGGTCGTGGACCTCGCCGACCTCGACGCGCAGTTGAAGGCGGTGGCGGCCGAGCTCGACCATGGCCTGCTGAACGAGAAGCCGGGCCTGGACCGCCCGACGCTCGAGCATATCTGCCTCTATTTCGCCGAGCGGCTGAAGCCGAAGTTCCCTGGCCTGTCGCGCATCGTCGTCTCGCGCCCGACCATCGGCGAGAGCTGCGCCATGACGGTGGCCTGACGCCTCAGCGCCTCTTGCCGCCCTTGTCTTCGCGATCCTCGCGATCGGGAATGACGGCGCCGGCGGCCATGCCCACGCCCTTGGCGGTGACGCCCACCGCCGCGCCGGCGACCCCGACCGCGGTCCCGGCGACCGCCCCGCCGACGGCTGCGGCCATGCAGCCGCAAAGACTGACGCCCAGCGCGCAGGCGGCGAGGACGGACAAGAGGCGGCGATGGCGCATGAGGGGCTCCGGCGAGGTCGCCGGCTTCTATCTTCCGAACATCGCCAAAAGGTGGCGGAGCTAAAGCTCCACCGAGCGGACCTCGCCTGCGTCGCTGGCCCGCCGCCAGGGGCCGGCGTATTTCGGGTCGTGCCGGCGGCGGCGGTCGGGGCCGAAATAATCGTCGCTGCGGATGAACGGGCGCGGATGGTCGATGACCAGGGCCAGCCGCTCCAGCACGCCGCGGGCGGTGAGCGGCTTGGCCATGAACTCGTTGACCCCGGCGTCGCGCGCCTCGGCGATGCGCTTGAGCGTGGCGTGGCCGGTGATCATCACCACCGGGACCATGTGGTGGGGGCTGTCGTGCGCGGCGCGGAGCATCCGCACGAAGGCGATCCCGTCGACGGGCTCCATCGCCAAGTCGGTCAGGACGATGTCGATGGCGTGGTTGCGGAGCGCCTGCAACCCCTCGGCCCCGTCGCCGGCCTCGACGATCTGGGTGATGCCGACCGCCCGCAGGATCTGCGCGAGCAACAGCCGCGTGTGCTTGATGTCGTCGACGATCAGGATCTTCAGCCGGTCGAGGCGCACGGGTTTCACGCAAGGACTGAGGAACGACACCCCAGCATGGCGACTCAAGACGCCGTCACGCCTTGCGCGATGATAGCCGGCGGAAAACCTGCCGGGTCAATGTCGAAAATCATCGGTTGGCGAAGATCGTCTACCCGACGTCATGGCGTCCGTCGGCGCCGGGGACGAAGGCGCCGCCGCCGGTCTGGGCGCGGTGGCGCAGATAGGCGTCGGCCAGCACGCAGGCGGTCATGGCCTCGACCACCGGCACGGCGCGGATGCCGACGCAGGGGTCGTGGCGGCCCTTGGTGCGCAGGTCCACTTCCTCGCCCGCCTCGTTCAGGCTGCGGCGCGGGGTGAGGATCGAGGAGGTCGGCTTGAAGGCGACGCGCGCCACGACCGGCGCGCCCGAGGAAATGCCGCCCAGGATGCCGCCGGCGCTGTTGGAGAGGAACAGCGGCCGGCCATCGTTGCCCATCCGCATCTCGTCGGCGTTCTCCTCGCCCGAGAAGGCGGCGCTGGCGAAGCCCGCGCCGATCTCCACGCCCTTGGCGGCGTTGATCGACATCAGGGCCGCGGCCAGCTCGGCGTCGAGCTTGCCATAGACCGGCGCGCCCCAGCCGGGCGGGACGCCGACCGCCTCGACCTCGACCACGGCGCCGGTGGAGGAGCCGGCCTTGCGGACCTTTTCCAGGTGTTCCTCCCAGACCGGCACGGTCTGGGCGTCGGGGCACCAGAAGCCGTTTTCGTGGCGCTGGTCCCAGTCGAAGCGGCTGCGGTCGACGGCGTGCGGGCCGATCTGCACCACCGCGGCGCGGATGACCACGCCGGAGAGCAGCTTGCGGGCCACCGCGCCGGCCGCCACGCGCGCGGCGGTCTCGCGGGCCGAGGCCCGGCCGCCGCCGCGGTAGTCGCGCACGCCGTACTTGGCGAAATAGGTGTAGTCGGCGTGGCCGGGGCGGAACTGGGTGGCGATCTCGCCATAGTCGCGCGAGCGCTGGTCGACGTTCTCGATCAGCATCGAGATCGGCGTGCCGGTAGTCACCTGGCCGTCCGTCCGTGCGTCCTGAAAGACGCCGGAGAGGATCTTCACCGCGTCCGGCTCCTGGCGCTGGGTGACGAACTTGCCCTGGCCCGGCCGGCGCTGGTCCAGCCACACCTGCACCTCCTCGGCGGTCAGGGGCACGCCGGGCGGGCACCCGTCGATCACGCAGCCGAGGGCGGGGCCGTGGCTCTCGCCCCAGGTGGTCACGCGGAACAGATGGCCGAAGGTGTTGTGCGACATGGCCGGGCTTTTAGCGTGTTCCAAGGACGCCGCGCCATAAGTTCTCTCACATTGTTGGCGGGCCGGCGCTATCCATGGCGCGGTCTGGTCGGTCGATGCGCCAATGCGTCGGGGGCTAGGTCTTCGCCTATGCTGGATTGGGACGATGCGGAGGGCGTGGCTGTTCGATGTCCGGCGTCGATGCCGTCTGAAGCGATGTCGCGAGTTGGGCTTTCCGCCTCCATCTCGCGATCGAAGAAGAATTTCTCGAAAATATTGCTGATGAAGGTCATGGGCGCCCCACCTTGATTTCCGCCGTCGTATCAGGCGAGAAATATCTACTATAGTAGATAAACTTACCCGAGAGTGAACGCCAACCATGCCCCATGGATATGCGGCAGGTTGTCGGTGAAAACGTCAGGAAATACCGACTGGCCAAGGGGCTGACACAGGAAGAGATGTCCGCCCTCTCGGGATTCGGACAAAACTATCTAAGCGACTTGGAGCGGGGGCGGCGCAACCCGACCGTCGTCACCCTTTGGGAACTGTCCCAAGCTCTTGGTGTGACGCCGGCCGATTTGATCACGCCGGACTAGCGGCTCAGGCTTGGAGGTTGAAGAGGGGCGCTACCGGCATGGCGCCGGTCGGGGAGGGTCAGGCCGCCCAGGCCGCGGCGAAGCGGCGGCGCAGGGCCTGGGCGGCGGTGTCGGCGCCGCCGGCCTGTTCGGTGAGGCGCAGGAAGAGGTGGCCCTGCGGGTGTTCGCCCCGCGCCGGCAGGCCCTGGCCGGCCAGGCGGACCAGGCCGCGCTCGGCGGCCTTGCGGGTGATCCAGACCACGCGGCGGCCGAGCGGGGTGTCGAGCGCCACGCGCCCGCCCTGGGCCAGGACGTTCGGATGCAGCGGCGTGGTCAGCCAGATGTCGTGCCCGCGGACCATCAGGGCCCCATCCCCGCGGATGGCGATGCGCAGCAGGCGCTCGCCCGCCCGCAGCACGTCGCCGGTGCGCAGGCCGGGCGGCAGGGTGATCTTCAGGGCGGCGGTGTCTTGGGTTTCGTGCAGCACGACGCCGCCGTTCAGGGCCAGCAGCACGGTGATCGGCAGGATATTGTCGTCGCCGGCGTTTTTCCTGACGGTTGCGGGCGGTTGGACGATCCTATCGGCAGGGATCGGCTCGCTGAGCAGGCGATGGGCCTCGACCACCTGGCGGAACCGTTCGGGATCGCCCCCGGCGTCGGGATGGGCGGACTTGGCGGCCTCGCGGAAGGCGCGGCGCAGCTCGGCCGGGGTGGCGGCGGGCGAGACGCCCAGCACGGCGCGCGCCCGCTTCCTGTCCATGGGGGGAGCCTGGGGCGCGGTCATCGGGCGACTGTGGACGGGGCATGGTCAACGCCGCGTTAAGCATGGCAAGCGCGCCCATTGGCGCTATACCGGCGGGCATGAGCGACAAGGCCGCGATCCCCCCCTCGCCGAGCGAGGATGACTATGTCCGCCAGGTGAGCGCGGCCGAACCGCCGCCGCTGCTGTCGGCCATCGATCCCGGCGCCCTGTTCGCCGACTGGCTGGCCGAGGCCGTGGTCAAGGAGCCGAACGACGCCAACGCCATGGCCCTGGCCACGGTGGACGAGGGCGGAATGCCTGACGTGCGGATGGTGCTGCTGAAGGACGCCGGGCCGGAAGGCTTTGTTTTCTATACCAATCTCGGCAGCGCCAAGGGCCGGCAACTGGCCGCGGGGCCCAAGGCCGCCCTGCTGTTCCACTGGAAGAGCCTGCGCCGCCAGGTGCGGGTGCGCGGGCAGGTGACGCCGGTCACCCCGGAGGAGGCCGACGCCTATTTCGCCACCCGCGCGCGGCCGGCCCAGATCGGGGCCTGGGCCTCCGAGCAGAGCCAGCCCTTGCCAGACCGCCTGGCGCTGGAGAAGCGCATCGCCGAGATCGGCCTGAAGTTCGGCCTGGGCAAGGTCGAGCGCCCGCCCCACTGGTCGGGCTTCCGCGTCCGGCCCGAGACGATCGAGTTCTGGCGCGACCGCCCGTTCCGCCTGCACGAGCGCCTGGTCTTCGTCCGCGCGGAGGGGGGCTGGACCACGCAGCGCCTCTATCCTTGACGGACGCCGAGGAGGCCGAGGTCGTCGCCTGGCTGGAAGGCCGGGCCGAACGCAGGATCGAGACCGGTTGCGCCTGGGTGTTCCTGGCCGGGGACACCGCCTTCAAGGTCAAGAAGCGGGTCGACCTGGGCTTCCTCGACTATTCGACCCTGGAGCGGCGGTTCTGGGCGCTGGAGCGCGAACTTCAGTTCAACCGCGCCGCCGCCTCCGACATCTATCGCGCCGTGCGCAAGATCACCCGGGCCGGGGACGGCCGGCTGGAACTGGAGGGCGCGGGCGCGACAGTCGAATACGCGCTGGAGATGCGCCGCTTCGACGAGGACGCGGTGCTGGCCGCCCGGCCCTGGGCCATCGACGGCGACCTGGCCGAGGCCCTGGGGCGCGAGGTGGCGTCCGTCCACGCCCGCGCCGAACTGCGCGCGCAGGGCGGCGGCGGCAAGGCGCTGAAATACACCATAGATTCAAACGCCAAGCTGCTTCGAGAGCTGGCGCCGAAGCTCGGGCGCGCGCCGGTCGAGGCGCTGATCGCCGCCACCGACGCCGAGTATGCCCGCCGCGAGGCGCTGCTGGATGCGCG
This sequence comes from Phenylobacterium sp. SCN 69-14, assembly GCA_001724985.1. Lineage (GTDB taxonomy): Bacteria > Pseudomonadota > Alphaproteobacteria > Caulobacterales > Caulobacteraceae > Phenylobacterium. The sequence goes on along the minus strand of MEEW01000085.1, from coordinate 491 downwards.
CCGCGAGGCCGGTTTCGCGCGCCAGTGCCACGCCGACCTGCACCTGGGAAACATCCTGCTGGAGAACGGCCGGCCGGTCCTCTTCGACTGCATCGAGTTCAACGACATCCTCTCGGACATCGATATCCAGTACGACCTGGCCTTCCTGTTGATGGACCTCGATTTCCGCCGCCGGCGCGACGCGGCCGTGCGGGTGCTGTCGGCCTATCTCGACGAGGGGCTGCGCCATTTCGATCGGCGCCTGCTGGACGGGCTTTGCGCCCTGCCGCTGATGATGGCGGTGCGGGCCGGCGTGCGCGCCCACGTCCAGGCCCATAGCGGCGATCTCGAAGCCGCCGGCGCCTATCTGGAGGCGGGCCTGCGCCATCTCGCCCCGCCGCCGCCGAGGCTGACCGCGGTGGGCGGGCTGTCGGGCTCGGGCAAGTCGACCTTCGCACGGCTGATCGCGCCGGGGCTGGGCGCCTCGCCGGGGGCGGTGGTGCTGCGCACCG
>MEEW01000084.1 GCA_001724985.1 Phenylobacterium sp. SCN 69-14 | reverse complement strand
CCTGCCCAAGCTCGACACCGGCGGGCGGGCCGGATGGCGCGGCCGTTACGAGTTCCGCTACGAGCGGGGCGCGCCGGCGGTCTTCGAGGGCGGGGCCGAGGCGCCGCAGCCGGCGCAGTCGCGGAACTGGGTGCGGGACGAGCCGCCCCGGCCGCTGGACTTCGTGGCCCTGGCCTCGATCTGCGACACCTTCGTCGTCAAGATCCTGCAGGTGCGCGGCGACGTGCCGCCGGTGGGTACGGTGTCGCTGACCACCTATTTCATGGCCGACGAGGCGGCGCTGGCGCGGCAGGGCGCGCGGCCGGTGCTGGGCGTCAGCGACGTGCGCGCCTTCCGCCACGGCTTCAACGACCAGAGCGCCGAGATCTGGTCGGACGACGGCCAGCTACTGGCGGTCTCGCACCAGGTTGTCTGGTTCAAGGGTTAGAGCCAGGCAAGAGCCGTCTCGCCGCGCAGGATCGCCTCGGCCTGCGGCGTGTGCTTGGCGCCCTGCGCCGGGTGCATGACCAGCGGCGGGAGCAGGGCGAGCGGAGCCTTGCCGGTCTTCACCGCACGGACCAGCACGCGCTTGGCCGGCGCCTCGGCGCGCGGATGCACCGGCCGCACCTGGAACGAGCCGGCCTTGGGCGCAAGCAGGGCGAGGAGGTCGGCCAAGCGGTCGGCGCGGTGGATCATCACGATCGTCCCGCCCTCGCGCGCCGCCTTCAGCAGGAAGGCGGTCCAGGCGGCCAGGCCCCCGTCGGCCATCCAGGCGCCGCGCTTCTCGGCCGCCGGCGCGCGCAGGGCGGCCGGATCGTCGAAGAACGGCGGATTGGCCATCACCAGGTCGAACGGCGCGCGCGCAAGCCGGGAGAAGGGCGTGGCGATGTCGGCGTTCAGAATGTCGACGCGCGCCTCCATGCCGTTGGCCGCGGCGTTGGCGCGGGCGAGGGCGGCGGCGGCCGGGTCGCGCTCGACGCCGACGAAATGCGCCGAGGGCTGGCGCGCGGCGGCCGCCAGCAGGGCGCCGCCCGCGCCGCAGCCGGCCTCGAGGACGCGCGCGCCGGGCGGGGCGTCGCAGGCGGCCGCCAGCAGGGCCGCATCCATTCCGGCGCGATAGCCGTTCACACCCTGGCGTAGTGCGACCCGGCCGCCCAGGACGTGGTCCTGTGTCACGGAGGCGTCGGTCTGTTTCGGCACGGGTTCCATTTGGGCAGAAGGACGGCTAAGCCCGCCTTGACCCTGGTCATACGCGTGACCATTGTCCCCCGCAAACGGCGGCCGCTTCCGCCGCCGCAGAACGTCTTGGAGTTATAGGTAAGTTGGACGCCGCCAGCGCCGCGATCGCCCCCGAAAAACCCGTCTCGATCGACGGGCTGTTGGAGCTCGCGCAGCCCGACATGGCCAAGGTCGACGCCCTGATCCGGGACCGGATGCAAAGCCCCGTCTCGGTGATCCCGGCCCTGGCCGAACACCTGATCGGGGGTTCGGCCAAGCGGCTGCGCCCGCTGTTGACCATCGCCGCGGCCCGGGTGGCCGGGGCGCAGGACGACGCCTGCATCAAGCTGGCGGCGGCGGTCGAGTTCATCCACACCGCGACCCTGCTGCACGACGACGTGGTGGACTCCTCGCAGCTTCGCCGCGGCAAGGTCGCCGCGCACCTGATCTGGGGCGCGCCCGCCAGCGTGCTGGTGGGCGACTTCCTGTTCGCGCGCGCCTTCGAACTGATGGTCGAGGCCGGTTCGATGCAGGCCCTGGAGATCCTGGCCCGCGCCAGCCGGGTGATCGCCGAGGGCGAGGTGCTGCAACTGACCCGCGCCCACGACCTGAACCTCTCCCAGGACCTCTATCTGGAGATCATCAAGGCCAAGACCGCCGAGCTGTTCGCCGCCGCCGCCGAGGCGGGCGCGGTGTCGGCCGGGGCGAGCCCGCGCCAGTGCGAGGCGCTGCGCCGGTTCGGCCAGGACCTGGGCCTGGCCTTCCAACTGGTGGACGACGCCCTGGACTACAGCGGCGATGCGGCGACCCTGGGCAAGAACGCCGGCGACGACTTCCGTGAAGGCAAGGCGACCTTGCCTCTGTTGCTGACCATCGCGCGCACCGGCGCGGCCGAAAAGCCGTTCTGGGACCGCACGGTCGGCCGCCGCGAACAGACCGACGAGGATTTCGCCCGGGCGCGCGGCCTGGTCGCTTCGACCGGCGCCGGCGCCGAGACGCTGGAGCTGGCCGCGGCCTATGCGAGCACGGCCAAGGCCCAGCTCGCCGATTTCGCCTCCAGCAATAGCTGGCGCCCGGCCCTGGAGGACCTGGCCGACTTCGCCGTGCAGCGGAAGGCGTAGAGCCGGCTAGAAGCCGGTGAACAGTCGGTCCAGCGCGCGGCGAATGGCGTCTTCGTGGTCGCGGAGGTCGCCGACGGGGCGTCGAAGCAAGGTTGGATCGAGAGCAGATAGCTCCGAGATTTGCACAATGAAGGACCCGCCTCGGAGTGGGGCGACGATGCTGATCGCAGAGTAGTTCGACCGCCCATCGTCACGAATGAGGGGGGCGACCAGGATCGTGGGGATTCCAACGAGCAGGTGGGATTGCAGCGCAACCACATAGGGTGCGATTGGGCGAGACCGCTGGGACGGATTTTCGAAAACGTCGAACTGGCGCACTACCAGCTTCGCAGGTCTTCGCCAAAAATACCGAATTCTTCGATGCGTTTCCGGTTCGCCTTAATCGCCTCGGCGTTCTCCTCGGCCCAGCGGCGGGCCTTTTCCTCATCGCTTAGCGCCTTGTCGAGCGCAAAGTCGGGGGCGCTGCCTTCGGCGAGGCCGGGCGGCGGCAAGGCGAGTTTCAGGGCTTCCTCGACGATGCGGGGGATATCGAGGCCGCGCTCTGCGGCCTGCGCCAGCAGCGCTTCGTCGACCTTGATCTTCAGTTCGGCCTTGCCCATGAGCGGAGGCTAACCCGGAAGGCCGCCTCCGTCACGCGGCGGACGATCAGCCTGGGCTGATCATGTTTTCCGGGCGGACGACCTCGTCGAACTCGGCGTCGGTGACGTAGCCGCCGCCGACCGCTTCCTCGCGGAGGGTGGTGCCGTTCTTGTGGGCGGTCTTGGCGATCTTGGCCGCGTTATCGTAGCCGATCTTGGGGGCGAGCGCGGTGACCAGCATCAGCGAACGCTCGAGGGCGGCCTTGATGTTGTCCTCGCGGGCCTCGATGCCGACCACGCAGTTGTCGGTGAAGGAGATCGAGGCGTCGGCCAGCAGGCAGCAGGACTGCAGGAAGTTGTAGGCCATCACCGGGTTGAAGACGTTGAGCTCGAAATGGCCCGAGGCGCCGGCGAAGGTCATGGCCGCGTTGTTGCCGAAGATGTGGGCGCAGACCATGGTCATGGCCTCGCACTGGGTCGGGTTGACCTTGCCCGGCATGATCGAGGAGCCCGGCTCGTTCTCCGGCAGCGACAGCTCGCCCAGGCCCGAACGGGGGCCAGAACCCAGGAAGCGGATGTCGTTGGCGATCTTGAACAGCGAGCCGGCGACGGTGTTGATCGCGCCGTGGCTGAAGACCATGGCGTCGTGGGCGGCCAGGGCCTCGAACTTGTTGGGGGCGGTCACGAACGGCAGGTGGGTGATGTCGGCGATCTTCTTGGCCACCAGCTCGGCGAAGCCGACCGGGGCGTTGAGGCCGGTGCCGACGGCGGTGCCGCCCTGGGCCAGCTCGTAGAGGCCATAGAGGGTGTCCTTGATGCGGCGCACGCCGCCCGCCACCTGCTGCGAATAGCCGGAGAATTCCTGGCCCAGGGTCAGGGGGGTGGCGTCCTGGGTGTGGGTGCGGCCGATCTTGATGATGTGGTCGAACTGCTTCGACTTGGCCTTCAGCGCCGCGTGCAGGTGCTCCAGCGCCGGCATCAGCTCCTTGGCCACCTGCTCGGCGCAGGCGATGTGCATCGCCGTCGGATAGGTGTCGTTGGACGACTGGCTCATATTGACGTGGTCGTTCGGGTGGACCGGGCTCTTGGAGCCCATCACCCCGCCCAGCATCTCGATGGCGCGGTTCGAGATCACCTCGTTGGCGTTCATGTTGGACTGGGTGCCCGAGCCTGTCTGCCAGACCACCAGCGGGAAGTGATCGTCGAGCTTGCCGTCGATCACCTCCTGGGCGGCGGCGACGATGGCCTTGCCGATGACCGGGTCGAGGCGGCCCAGCTCCATATTGGCCTCGGCGGCGGCGCGCTTGACGACGCCCAGGGCGCGGATGATCGGCTTGGGCTGCTTTTCCCAGCCGATCTTGAAGTTGCCGATCGAACGCTGGGACTGCGCGCCCCAGTAGACGTTGGTCGCGACCTCGATAGGTCCGAAGGTGTCGGTTTCGGTGCGGGTCGCGGTCATGGTGTTCTTAGGCTCCGATAAGTTCGCAGGGCCGGTTTAGCGAACGCGCGCGAGACTGCAAGGCGCGCAGGGCCTAAGGAGGGGCATGGACGGCGATTGGACAGCCCATGGCAAGGTGCGCGCCCGCGAGGCGGACGGGGTGATCGAGGTGGTGGTCGACGGCCTGACCACTCAGGCCAAGTACTACAAGCCGCTGGTCTACGAGTTCTTCCGCAAGGCCTGGCGCGGGTCGCGGCCGAGCTGGGGCGAGTACGCCGTCGACATCGTGATGGAATATGTCGGCGACCCGCCGTGGATCGACCTCGACAACCTGGCCAAGGCGATCCTGGAAGCGATCAAGGGCTACACCTTCCACGACGACGCCCAGGTGGCGCGGTTGCTGGTGGAGCGCCGGGCCGGGGAGCGCGAGCAGATCGCGGTGACGGTGCGCAAGCTCTCGGACGTCAATCTGCTGGGCGCGGCCTATCAGCGTTGAACGCAAACGAAAACGACCGCGCCGGAGAGCGGCGCGGTCGCTGTCGGCTGACGCCTCCTCGGAGGGGATGGATCAGCGGTACTGTTGCAGGCGGGTCGTGCGCAGGCCGGCCAGGCCGTGGCGGTCGATCGACTTCTGCCAGGCGAGGAATTCCTCGTTGGTGAGGGAATAGCGCTCGCACGCTTCGTCCAGGGTCAGCAGACCGCCGCGGACGGCGGCCACGACCTCGGCCTTGCGGCGGATCACCCAGCGGCCGGTGTCCGGCGGGGGCAGGTCGCGCAAGGTCAGAGGCGCGCCCGTCGGACCGATGACATAGGCCTCGCCGCGGCTGTTCGTGCGCGTCTGCTGTTGTTGCAACATGGCTTTACGCCTTTCCGACCATCACTGTTCAGAGGTGAACGTAACGGGTGGGACATAACGGCCGGTGAATCACGATAGTAAACATTTCCTTGCTCATGAATTACCGGTGTCCAAAATTGGTACAGTGTAAGTAGTTGTGTTGGGTTTAGAGTGCTAACGCGGAGGTATTACCTCTTAATGTTGATCAACTCCTCAAGCATCTGGTCGGCGGTAGTGATGATCTTGGAGGAGGCTGAGTAAGCTTTTTGGGTGGTGATCAGCCCGGTGAACTCGGACGAGAGGTCGACGGTCGAAGCTTCGAGCGTGCCGGGGGCGATTTCGCCTGCTCCGCCGACGCCCGGCTGCTTGATCACGAATTCGCCGGACGGGATGGTCGGGCGGTAGGCGTTGCCGCTGACCGGCGCCAGGCCGTCGGGATTGGCGAAGGTCGCCAGGCCGATCTTGGCGATCTTGCGGACCTCGGAGTTGTCGTAGATCGCCGAGACCACGCCGTCCTCGCCGACCTCCACGCCGATGACGTTGCCGACATTGGCGCCGTCGGAATTGGAGGAGTTGAGGGTGGAGGCCGAGGCGTACTGGGTGACCTTGCTCCAGTCGAGATCGATGTTCGAGGCGTTGATGCCCAGGCTGTCGGCCCAGCGCGGCGTGGTCCCCGTACCCGAGGCGGCCAGGCTGATGGAGGCGGTCGGGCCGAACAGCGTCGTGTTCGCATGCGCCAGGTCGAGCTGGCCGTCGGCGGTGAACTGGATGTCGCCCGACTGGATCAGGCCGAAGGCCGCGCCGTCGACGTCCGCGGTGTCGGCGTAGATTTCCGCATGCCAGAGGTTCGGATCGGTATCGTCCTTCAGGACCGCCACCGAGACCTTGTGGGTCGCGCCCAGGGAGTCGATGACGTTCATGTCGAAGGTGAAGTCGGGCTCGACGCCGGTCCGCGGCGCCGGCGCGGGTAGGGGATTGCCCCATTCGGCCATCAGGCCCGGAGCGGTGTAGGCAGTGTTCTTGGCCGCATCGGCGGCCAGGCTCTTGTCGAGGTTGGCGTTGACCACGACGTTGCTGGTGGCTTTCACCGCCGCGCCCAGGTTCTTCACATTGATGGACTGCATCATGTTGAGATCGGACGGATTGGTGTCGAAGGTGCCGTCGTCCTTCACCTTCCAGCCCTGCAGGTAGAGCTTGGCGTCGTTGACGAGGTAGCCGTCGGCGTCGACGCTGAACGAGCCCGAACGGGTGAAGACGCGCTCGTCGGAGGAGGTCAGCGGGCCGCCCTTGGTGGCGACGATGAAGAAGCCGTCGCCGGAGATGCCGAGATCGGTCGGCGAGCTGGCGCTCTGGATCAGGCCTTGCTGACCGACGAACTGGCGCGTCACCGCCTGCACGCCGCCGGCCGAATAGCGGCCCTTGACCGCCTGGGCGGTCACGACGTTGGCGAAATTCACCTGGTTGCGCTTGTAGGCGGTGGTGTTGACGTTGGCGATGTTGTCGGAGATCGCGGCCAGGGCGGAGGAGTTGCTGATCAGCCCCGAAACGCCTGCAAGCATGGCGCTGTTGATGCTCATGGGATCTGCCTTCTGCTAAGAACGTGGAGGAAAGGCGCCGGTCAGCCGGCCGTCTCGGACGGCGGGTCTTCGGCGGCCTCGGTGTCGGGTGAGGTGGCGGTCTCGTCGTTGGCGGCCTGCTTCACCGGCTCGGCGATCGAGGTGACCTTCTCCCAGCCGATCTGGACGCCGTTGACGGTGATGAGGGTCTTGCCGTCGACCTGCTCGACGCCGGTGACGACGCCCTTCAGGTAGTTTGTGACCGGGACGCTGGCGCCGGCCGCGTCCTTGGCGGTGACGCGCAGGCTGTACTGGCCGCCGTTGGCGAGCTGGGCGCCGGTGCGATCCTTGCCGTTCCAGGCGAAGGTCTGCTCGCCGGCCTTGAGCTGGTCGCCGGAGAGCTTGGCGATCTGAACGACCTTTCCGGCCGAATCCAGCACCTCGACGGTGACGTCGGCGGCGTCCGCCCCAAGCTTGAAGTTCCACTCGGCCTTGCCGGCGGTCAGCTTGGCGAGGTCGCCGGCGGCGCGCACCTCCTTGCCGAGCAGGCTGACCGAGGTCTGGATGCCCGAGCCGGTGTTGGTCACCAGCTTTTCCAGCAGGTCGTTGGTGAGCAGTTGCTGCTCCACCCCGGTCATCTGGACGAGCTGCTGGGTGAACTGGGTGGAGTCCATCGGCGACAGCGGATCCTGGTTTTTGATCTGCGCGGTCAGCAGGTTCATGAAGGTTTCGTAGCTGTCGGCCAGGCGCTCGCGTCCGACGGCCGACTTGGCGGCTGCGGCGGTTCCGGCGGCGGCTGTGGCGTCGATGGCCATGGGTTGCTCCTAGATCCGGATGTCGACGCCGGCCTCGGGCCGACGGGCGTATTGAAGGGCGGCGGCGGCCGCGGTTTCGGCGGCCTCGCCCGCCGTGCCGAGCACGGCCTGGAAGGCCCGGCCGCGCCAGGCCGCGCCGTCGTTCTGCTGTTGCTGCTGCTGGGCCTGACGGCCGCCCTGGCCGGCGACGTCGAAGGAGAGGCCGCCGGAGAGGTCGAAGCCGGCCTGTTCCAGGGCGCGCTGCAACTCGTGCGAGCGGGCGCGCAGCTCGGCCGCCGCCTGGGGCGTGTCGAAGGTCATCGCCGCGGTGAGCTTGCCGCTGGCGGCGATCTCGACCGAGACGCTGACATGGCCGAGGCCGGCGGGCGTCAGCTCGACGTCGAACCTGGTGGAGCGGCCTTCCAGCTTCCTGCCGATCTGGGCGGTGAGGTTGGCGATGGTCTCGCTGGTCGCGCGCGCCGGAGCGGCATGGGCGACGGCGGCGTGGGCTTGGAGCGCCGCGGGGGCTGCCGGCCCGGGCGGTAGAGCGTCGGACGCGCCTCGGGCGGCCGGCTCGGCCTTGGCCTGGCTGGGCGGTGCGGCGTCCGCTTCGAGGCCGGCGGTCGGTTCGGCGCCGGTCTGAGCGGCGGTCTCGGCCGCCGCAGCGGCGGTCACCGGACGGGTGGCGGGCGTGGAGTCGATCGAGGCCTGGGCGACGGGTGCGGCGTGGGCGGAGTTGCGGCGCGCATCGGCTTGGCGCGTCGCCTTGGCGGCCTGGGGCTCAGGCGTCGGGACCGGTTCCGACGCAGATTCGGCCTGCGCCTCTCCCTGCATCGCCTCGGCGAGGGCGGCCTGGACCTGAGCTTGGCCTTGAGGCGCGGCGGGCGGCGGGCGCTGGGGCTCCGTCGTCGTCGGCGTGGCGGTCGCCTGCGCCCGGGGCGGAGCGGCCGGTTCGGCGGCGGGTGCGGGTTTGCGTTCCAGCTTCGCCTCGACGGCGGGCGGCTCAGCGGCGGCTTGCTCGCCCGCGGCCAGCGTAAGCTCGGCGGTTTCTGCGGCGTCCGAGGCGGCTGCATCGACGGCCTGGGCGGCGGCGAGGTCCGTCGCGGGAGCTTGGGGAACGGGCGCGGCGAACGGCTGGGCCGGGGCCGACTTTGCCTGGCCTTCAGCGGCGAGCGGGGACTGGGACGGGGCGGGCTGCGCCGGCTGCTGCGGGACGATCAGCATGGCGGCCAGGGCTGCGGCGTCGGGTGAGATTCCGGGCGCGGCCTGGATTTGATCGCCGTCCTGGTCGGAAGACATTGGCTCGGCCGCCGGCGTATCGTCGCCGGCCGTCGAAGGAGCGCCGCTCGTGAGCGCGGCCTGCGCGCCGTCCCCCTGCGCGCCGAAGAAGGCGGCCAGCAAGGCTTCGAACCCGGTCGCTGCGCCCTGGCCGCCGCCGGTCATGGCGGAGGCCCCGGCGAGCGGGGTCGTGAGCGGCGGATTGGAGACAGGCGCTGTCATGGCTTCCGAGGGTCTGCTCCGGACTTCGCCCGGGGCTTCGCAATGGGAGCGCTTCTGCGCCGCGTACATTCCGCCGCTGTCAGAGCAACCTTTGGGCCATCCTGTTATCTATATGAAATTACAGAAAAAATCGTGTTTTCTGGGGCGGGCGCCCTACCGCCCGAGGCGATTTTTGCCGGGCGAAAGCGGTGCAATGGGTCGTCCCTGCCGCCCTGCCGCGCCGCCTTGGCGGCCAGTGCGGGGGCGTTCTGGCGCCGGTCTTGCGCCCTGATTTGCAGGTTCGAGGCATCCTCTTCGGGATTTCCTTGAAAAGACTGGACTTTTTGGAAGGCCTTGCGCGGCTGTTCACCATGATCCCGGCAGAATCCGCCGGGTTCGCGCGCAGGGTTTGCCGGGCGGAGGGTAAACAGTGTCACTGACGGCCATGCTGAAGACGGCGGCGTCGGGGCTGAATGCGGCCCAGATGAACCTGCGCGTCACCTCGGACAACATCGCCAACGTCAATACGCCCGGCTATGTGCGCAAGCAGGTCGACCAGGCGCCCCTGGTGGTCGGCGGGCGCGGCATGGGCGTGGAGATCCTCGGGGTCTCGCGCGTCACCGACCAGTATCTGCAGACCGCCTCGCTGGCCGCCTCCTCGGACGCCAGCCGCTGGAGCGCGGTGTCGCAGTATCTCGACAACGCCCAGAGCCTGTTCGGCAATCCGTCGGACGAGAGCTTCTATTTCTCGCGCCTGGACGACATCTTCAGCGCCTTCGCGGCGTCGGCGGACGATCCGTCCTCCAGCCTGCTGCGCAGCCAGGCGATCTCGAACGTCGAGGATTTCCTGTCCGAGACCTCGCGGATCAACACCCAGTTCGCCGAGCTGGGCGAAACGGTCGACGCCAAGCTGGCCGCCGACGTGAACCGCATCAACGACCTGCTGACGCAGATCAACCAGATGAACGCCGACATCAGCCGCGCCAAGCTGACCAGCGGCGACGCCTCGGGATCGGAAAACATCC
>MEEW01000083.1 GCA_001724985.1 Phenylobacterium sp. SCN 69-14 | reverse complement strand
GGGGGCGCGAGACGCTGCGCGAGGACGTGAAGGCGATGGAGCTGCAGGCCGAGCGCCTGCTGCTGGATGGGCTGGAGAGGCTCTGCGGGGGGCAGGCCGGTGGGCTTCCCGCCCTGGCGGCGTTGCAAGCAGCTTCCCGCGCCTGGGGAGTTTCGGCGCCCGACGAGGCCCTGGCTCGCCTGGCGGGCGCGCTGAGCTAGGCCGCAGGCCTGCCGCGTGGCATAGAGGGGCCGGGCGGGTTTGAGTTATGAACGACGACGATAGGAACGATCCCGAGGCGCGGCTGGCCGCACGTCTCCATTCCCTGATCCAGGAGCACTCCGACCTGGGCGTCGCCGTCGAAGCGATCGCCCAGGCGCCCGTGCCGGACATGCTGGTCATCGCCCGGCTGAAGCGCAAGAAGCTGGCCCTGAAGGACGAGATCCAGCGCCTGAAGGACCAGCAGACGCCCGACATCATCGCCTGAAGGCACTGCTGGATGACATCCCGGTTTCGGCTGCAAGCCGAAGACCGGGATTCATGAACACCGGATGGGGCTGGATCGAGCCTTGGTCTTCGAGACCAGGCGTGCATGGGTTCCGGTCTTGCTTCGCAAACCGGGATGACATCCGCAGGTGCACTCCGAGCCGCCGGTCGTCAGGATCGAGCGCGCCCGTCACCCCATCTTGAAGGCGCAGAACTTGTTGCCGTCCAGGTCGCGGAAATAGGCTCCGTAGAAGGTCGGCAGGCGCTTGCCGGGCTCGCCTTCACAGGTCCCGCCGGCCGCCAGGGCCGCGGCGTGCACCTGGTCGACCACCTCCGGCGAAGGGCAGGCGAGGGCGACCATCGCGCCGTTGCCGGGCGAGGCGGCCTGCTGGTCGTAGGGCTCGCACACCGCCAGGGCGCCGCCGCCCGGCGAGCCGTAGAACTGCATACGGTCGGTGCCGAAGCTGCGCTTGGCGCCCAGCGGCGCCAGCACGGCGTCGAAGAAGGTCTTGGCCTTCTCCAGATCGTTCGAGCCGATAGTGGTGTAGCCGATCATGGTGTTTCCCCTTCTAAGATCGCCTTGTCGCGCGATCTTAGCCGCATGACGCGCGCGTCAGGGAAGCGCTGCTTCAGCGCGGCGGAACGATCCGCGCCTCGCGCTTGCGCACGAACATCGCCGCGTCCGCCGCGGCGACCAGGGCCTCGGGCTCGGCGTCCGGCGTGATCTCGCGCACGCCGTAGGAGACGTGCAGCGGGGCGGTCCATTCGCCGAAGCGGATCGGCGTGGCCTCGATGGCGCCGGCCAGCGCCTTGGCCTTGGCCTCGGCGGTGGCGAGGTCGGCCTGGACCAGGATCACCGCGAACTCGTCGCCGCCCATGCGCCCGACGATGTCGCTCTCGCGCAGGTTGGCGGTCAGGCGTTCGGCGACCGCGCAGAGGCAGGCGTCGCCGGCCGCGTGGCCATAGCGATCGTTGACCGCCTTGAAGCCGTCGAGGTCGAAATAGACCAGGCTGGCGGGCGAGCCGTAGCGCTGGGCGAAGGTGCGGATGCGCGACAGCTCGCGCATCAGGGCGCGGCGGTTGAGCAGCGGGGTGAGGGCGTCGCGGTCGGCCAGGCCCTCGACCTCGGCCAGCCGGGCCTTCAGGCGCCCGACCTCGCCGCGCAGGTCGTCGATCTCGGTCAGCAGGGTCTTCAGCGCCCCCTGCACCGCCGGCGTCAGGTCGGCTTCGGAGAGGCCGAGGAAGGCGGCGCTGTCGCCGGCCGGCGCCTGGGCGGCGGTCGCCTGGGCTCCGGCGTGGACCAGGGCGCGCTTGCGGATCGCCGAGAACGGTTCTGTGCGCGCGCCCGTGATCTTCATAACGCCTTCCAGAGGCTGGAGAATCAGCCGGAACCTTGAGCTTGTTAAAATCCTGAACGTCCTTGGTTGCGGGCGCAAGGCCGGCGCCTATACTCCCGCGCTTTCCGGCGAAGGGGTCTTTCGGGATGAGCGCAGGCAAGGCGCAGGTCGCCATCATCATGGGCAGCCGCTCGGACTGGCCGACCATGAAGGCCGCCGCCGACGTGCTGGCCGGCCTGGACGTGGCCTATGAAGCCAAGGTGGTCTCGGCGCACCGCACGCCTGATCGCATGTACGCCTTCGCCAAGGGCGCCAAGGCGGCCGGCTTCAAGGTCATCATCGCCGGCGCCGGGGGCGCGGCCCACCTGCCGGGCATGACCGCCTCGCTGACCGAACTGCCGGTGCTGGGCGTGCCGGTGGAGTCCAGGGCGCTGAAGGGCATGGATTCCCTGCTGTCGATCGTGCAGATGCCCGGCGGGGTCCCGGTCGCGACCCTGGCCATCGGCGAGGCGGGGGCCAGGAACGCCGGCCTTCTCGCCGCCCAGATCCTGGCGCTGTCGGACGAGGGCCTGGCGCGGCGCCTGGCCGACCTGCGCGCCGCCGCCACGGCTGGCGTGGCCGAAACCGTCGAAGACTAGAGTATTCCGATGACCGCTTTCCCCCTGCCCCCCGGCTCGACGATCGGGATTCTCGGCGGGGGGCAGCTTGGCCGCATGCTGGCGCTGGCCGCCGGGCGGCTCGGCTTCGATGTCGCCGTCCTCGACCCCGAGGCCGGCGGCCCGGCCAGCCGGGTGAGCGCCTACGAGGTGGTCGGCGCCTATGACGATCCCGCCGCCCTGGCGGAACTCGCCAGGCTCGCCGACGTGGTCACCTTCGAGTTCGAGAACGTCCCGGCCGCGGCCGTCGAGCATCTGACCAGGCTGGGCGTGCCGGTGGCGCCGGGCGCCCGCGCCCTGGCGATCGCCCAGGACCGGGTCGAGGAAAAGACCTTCCTGAACGGGGCCGGGGTCGCGACCGTCGCCTTCGCCCCCGCCGACGACGCCGAGGCCGCGCGCGAGGCGGTGGCCGCCCTGGGCGCGCCGGCCCTGATGAAGACCCGGCGCGAGGGCTATGACGGCAAGGGCCAGAAGTGGGTCGAGCACGCCGCCGAGGCGGCCGCCGCCTTCGAAGCCGTCGGCGGCAAGCCGGTGATCCTGGAGGCGCCGGCCGACTTCGTGCGCGAGCTGTCGGTGATCGCCGCCCGCGGGCGCGACGGCGAGATCGCCGTCTATCCGATGGCCGAGAACCATCACGAGAAGGGCGTGCTGCGCCGCTCGTTCGCGCCGGCCGACGTCTCGGCCGAGACCGCCGCCCAGGCCGAGCGCATCGCCGCCCAGATCCTTTCGGCGCTGGACTATGTGGGGGTGATCGGCATCGAGCTCTTCGAGCTGAAGGGCGGCCGGCTGCTGGTCAACGAGATCGCGCCGCGGGTGCACAACACCGGCCACTGGACCATGGACGGCTGCGAGGTCGACCAGTTCGAACAGCAGATCCGCGCCGTCGCCGGCTGGCCGCTGGGGCCGACCCACGCCCATTCCCGGGTCGAGATGCTGAATCTGCTGGGCCAGGAGGCCGAGGCCTGGGCCAAGCTGGCCGGAGAGCCCGAGACCCGCATCCACCTCTATGGCAAGCGCGAGGCCACGCCCGGCCGCAAGATGGGCCACGTGAACCGCCTGCGGCCGCTCTGAAGCCTCCCTCCCCACGAAGGGAGGGAAGAAGGACCGTCAGCCCTCCGCCGGGATCGCCGAGAGGGCTTCTTCCAGTTCCAGGAAGCTGGGCTGGGCGCCCGAGGGGACGTTGCCGCGGCCGATCTCCACCGAGATCTGGGCGGCGTTGCCGTGCAGGTGGGCCACCAGCACCGACTGGATGATCTTGTAGAAGGAGCTCTCCTCCTCGATGATCTCCTTCAGCCGCGTGGCGATCGGGCCGACCAGGCCATAGGCCAGGAACACGCCGAGGAAGGTGCCGACCAGGGCGCCCCCGATCATGCCGCCCAGCACTTCCGGCGGCTCGGTGATCGAGCCCATGGTCTTGATGACCCCGAGCACGGCGGCGACGATGCCGAGCGCGGGCAGGGCGTCGGCCAGGTTCTGCAGCGCGCCGGGCGCGCCGAGCGCCTCGTGGTGATGCTTCTCGAGCTGCTTTTCCATCGCGTCCTCGACCTGGTGGGGGTCCTCCAGGTTCATGGTCATCATCCGCAGGGTGTCGCAGATGAAGTCGACGGCGAAGTGGTCCTTCATCACCTTCGGGAAGCGCGAGAAGATCGTGCTCTCCTTCGGGTTCTCGATGTGGCTTTCCAGGGCGATGACGCCCTTGGACTTCATGGTCTTGGTCAGCAGGAACAGGAGCGAGAGCAGGTCGCGGTAGTCGGCCGCCTTCCACTTGGGCCCGGCGAACACCTTGCCGAAGCCGGCCAGGGAGCTCTTGATCACCGGCACCGAGTTCGAGATCAGGAACGCCGCCACGCCGGCGCCGCCGATGGCCATCATTTCGTGGGGCAGGGCGTGCATGATGACGCCCATATTGCCGCCGGAGATGATGTAGCTGCCGAACACCAGGCCGAACAGCAGCACGATGCCGATAATCTGGAACATAGGATAAAGGCGGTCCCCGCGGATTAGGCGGGCAGCATGGCGATTAATGCTTAATGCCGCGTGTGCGTCCTGCGGCGCGGTATGGGTTTGCGCATCGGCGCGGCGCGGATTAACAGCCTTCACATGCCCAAGTTCGTCTCCGCGCCCGAGGGACTGCCCAAGGGGACCTTTGCGATCATCTTCGGCGTGTCCCTGGTTACGGCCATGGGCAATACCGGGATGATTTCCGTCCTGCCGGCCATCGGCCGCTCGATCGGCATCCCCGACCCGATGGTGGCGGCGATCTTCTCGCTTTCGGCCCTGCTGTGGGCGTTCTCCTCGCCGTTCTGGGCGCGGGCCTCGGACCGTTACGGCCGTAAGCCGCTGATGCTGATCGGGCTGTCGGGGTTCATGGCCTCCATGGTCGCCTGCGGCCTGGTGGTCAGCGCGGGCCTGCTGCACCTGGCCGCGCCGATGATCATCTTCGGGATGTTCCTGGTGGCGCGGGCGGTGTTCGGCCTGTTCGGCGCGGCCTCGAACCCGGCCACCCAGGCCTATATCGCCGAGCACACTCCGCCCGAGCAGCGCACCCAGTCGATGTCGGCCCTGGCCGGCGCCTTCGGCCTGGGCACGGTCATCGGCCCCTTCATCGCCCCGCTGTTCGTGCTGCACGGGCTGAAGGTCGACCTGGCCGGCCCGTTGTTCGGCTTCGCCGTGCTGGCCGGGCTGATGCTGTTCGTGGTGTGGAAGTACCTGCCCGAGAGCAGCAAGATGCCGCAGCCGCATGTCACGGCCGAAGTGTCCCCAGGCGCGTCCGGCGCCGAGGCCAAGGTCAAGGAGCGCCCGATGTGGCGCGACCCGCGCGTGACGCCGTTCCTGATCTACGGCTTCATCGTCGCCGTCTGCCAGACCGCCCAGGCCCAGACCCTCGGCTTCCTGATCATCGACAAGCTGAAGATCACCCCGATCGAGGCCCAGGGTTATATCGCCATCGCCATGATGTTCGGCGCGGTCGCCGGCCTGCTGGCCCAGTGGGGCATCATCCGCATGTTCGAGATGACGCCGCGCCAGTTGCTGCGCTGGGGCGTCGGCGTGGCGGCGATCGGCAACGTCATCGTCGCCCTGCAGCCGAGCTATGCGGCGGTGGTGGCTGGATACGCCATTTCCAGCCTGGGCTTCGGCCTGGCCCGCCCGGGCTTCACCGCCGGCTCGTCCCTGGCGGTCGACATGCACGAGCAGGCGCGGGTGGCCGGGGCGATCGCGGCCGTCAACGGCGTCAATGTCGTGCTGGCGCCCGCCTTCGTCTGGCTCTACGAGCGCGTGGCCCCCGCGCCGTTCGTCCTTTGCGGCGGGCTGATGACGCTGATGCTGATCTACGCCTTCCGCAACCCGCAGCTCCGCAACGCCCATCCGCAGCCGGCCACCCGCGCCGACGCGGCCATGGCCACCCTGGAGAAGAGCGACGAGGACGGGGCCTGAGCCTCAGTTGGCGAGCGCGCCGGCCTCGACGTTCAGCCGTCGCACCATGTCCATCGAGAGATAGCCGTCGGCGACCAGGCCGCGGGCCTTCTGCCAGGCGCGAAGCGCCGTGCGGGTGTTGACCCCGACCACCCCGTCCGGCGCGCCGGGATCGAAGCCCAGCCGCGCCAGGGCCGTCTGCGCGCCGATGCGGTCGGCGATGGCCAGGGGCGTCTCCACCGGCCAAGCCCGCACCAGCGGCGCGCCGCCGGCGAACCGGTCGGCCAGCAGCCCGATCCCCAGGGCGTAGGCGGTGGAGTTGTTGTACTTGCGGATCGCGAAGTGGTTGGGGAACAGCAGGAACATCGGCCCCGCGGCGCCGGCCGGCGCCGACAGCATCGCGCCCGCGCCCTGTTCGGCGGCGCTCCAGGGCCGGCCGTCGGCGGCGCGCACGCCGCGCGCTTCCCACCAGGCGGGCGCCTCGCGCGGGCCTTCGGTGAGGCTGTAGTCGAAGCCGGCGGGCGCTGAGACCTCGCGCGCCCAGGCGCCCCCGCGGACCCAGCCGCCCCTGGCCAGCAGGTTGGCGGCCGAGGCCAGGGCGTCGTTCGGCGATCCCCAGATGTCGCGGCGGCCGTCGCCGTCGCCGTCCACCGCCACGGTCAGGTAGTTCGAGGGCAGGAACTGGGTCTGGCCCATGGCGCCGGCCCAGGAGCCCTTGAGCTGGGCGCGCGTGGCCTCGCCCGAGGCGATGACCTTGAGCGTGGCGATCAGCTCGCCCTCGGCCCAGGCGCGGCGGCGGCCCTGATAGGCGAGGCTGGCCATCGAGCGGATCACGTCGAAATCGCCCTGGATCGCGCCGAACGCGCTCTCCATGGCCCAGACAGCGATCAGGATGTCGCGCGGCACGCCGAACCTTTGCTCGATCGCCGGCCAGAAGGGCAGCTCGGCGCGATAGCGCCGGCCGCGCGCGATGCGATCGTCGCTGATGACGCCCTTGATGTAGTCGCCGACCGGCTTGGAGAACTCCGGCTGGGCCGAATCCAGCCGCATGACCTTGGGGTTCGGCGTCAGGCCGGCCAGTTCGCGGTCGACCAGGGCGGGCGCGAGGCCGGCGGCGACCGCGCGGCCGCGGAAATCGGCGCGCCAGGCCTCGAAGTCCGCATCGCCCGAGGCTCCGCCCTCGGCGGCCGGCTGGGCGGGGCCGGGCGAGGGTTGCGGCGGCGCGGGGCGAGGCCCGGCGGCGGAGGGCGTGGGCGGGGCCGGACCGGCGCAGCCGGCGAGCAGCAAGACGAGGAAGAGGCGACGGTCCATGAGCGGAGCCTAGCGGCGCCCGCCTGGGCCCTCAATCACAAGGGCGAGAGGCGCTTTGCCGGCCATCGGCCGTTGACTCTTCGAGGTGCGGCCCGTATACGCGCCGGCTCTTACAGACAACACCCCGGGCCCCGGCTCGGAGCCCGAGATAGGTCCATGAAGGTCAGAAGCTCGCTCAAGTCGCTCAAGACTCGCCACCGCGACTGCAAGCTCGTGCGTCGCAAGGGCGTCGTTTACGTCATCAACAAGACCGATCCGCGCTTCAAGGCCAAGCAAGGCTGAGGCGACAAGGATGGCCGCCAAGGCTGTCCTTTGGGACATCGGTAATGTGATCGTGCGCTGGAACCCGCGCACGCTCTACCAGGCGTTCTTCGAGGAACCGGCCGAATGCGACCGGTTCCTTTCTCATGTCTGCACCATGCAATGGCACGTCGCCCACGACCTGGGCGTGACCTTCGCGGACAACCGCGCGCCGCTGCTGGCGCGCTTCCCCGAATACGCCCAGGCGATCCACGCCTGGGAAACCCGGTGGTGGGACATGTTCTCGGGCCCGATTCCCGAGACCGAGGCCGCCATCGAAGCCCTGCACGCCGCCGGCGTGCCGCAGTACGGCGTGACCAACATGTCCCACGAGACCTTCCCGGGGACCATTGCGATGAGCCCGGCCTTCGCGCGGCTGCGGGACTATGTGGTCTCGGCCCATGTCGGGCTGATGAAGCCCGACCCGGCGTTCTTCGCCCATGCGTGCGAGAAGTTCGGCCTGGCGCCGGGCGAGGTGGTCTTCGTCGACGATTCGGCGGCCAACATCGAAAGCGCGCGCCGTTTCGGCTTCGATACGCATCATTTCACCGACCCCGCCGCCTTGCGCCCGGCTCTGGAGGCGCGGGGGTTGCTTCGAGTATGAATTATTCATACTCTTGAGCGTGCGAGGTGAACCTATGTCGAGCTTGGAAAAACGCACGATCAGCCTTCCAGGCGAGCAGGCGGCCTACATCGACGCCAAGGTCGCCGCTGGCGACTATGCTTCCGTCAGCGAGGTGGTTCGCGCCGGGCTCAGAGCGTTGAAAGAACGAGACGAGGCGGTCGAACGCTGGCTCCGCGACGAGGTGGCGCCGACCTTCGACGCCATGGTTGCTGATCCGTCGCGCGCGATGGATGGAACCGAGATCGCCGCGCGATTGAAGGCGCATCATAGCAAGCGGTTGAAGGATCGTCGGTGATCCGGCGGTCGGTAAGCTATGCGCCCGAGGCGTTGGACGATCTGAGTTCGCTCTACGACTGGATCGAAGGGCGGACTTCTCCGGAGACAGCCTTCTCCTACATGGCGCGCCTCCTAGCTCATCTTGAGAGCTTCGATCTCGGCGCCGAGCGAGGGACGCGTCGTGATGACATTCGGCCCGGTCTTCGGATTGTCGGTTTCGAGCGGCGTGTCACGATCGCTTTTGCCGTGGACGAAACCCGCGTCCTCATCTTGAGGCTCTTCTATGGCGGGGCGAACTGGATCGAGGTGATCTGATCAGCCGTTCCTGACGAACTCCAGGAACTCCTGGCGGGTGCGCGGGTCGTCGCGCAGCACGCCGGTCAGGTGGCTGGTGGTCAGGCGCGAGCCGGGCGTGTTCACCCCGCGCATGGTCATGCAGCTATGTTCGGAGACGATCACCACGCCGACGCCGCGCGGCTCCAGGATGTCGTGGATCGCCTCGGCGATCTCGGAGGTCAGCTTCTCCTGGATCTGCAGCCGCCGGGCGAAGCCGTTGACCACCCGCGCCAGCTTGGAGATGCCCACCACCCGGCGATCGGGCAGGTAGCCGACATGGGCCTTGCCGATGAACGGCAGCATGTGGTGCTCGCAGAAGCTGACGACCCGGATGTCGCGCAGCACGACCAGTTCGTCATAGCCGCCCACCTCCTCGAAGGTGCGCTCCAGGTACTCGCGCGGATCGGCGTCGTAGCCGGCGAACAGCTCCTTGTAGGCCCGCGCCACCCGGGCGGGGGTGTCGAGCAGGCCTTCGCGGTCCGGATCGTCGCCCGCCCATTCGATCAGGGTGCGGACGGCGGCCTCGGCCTCGCTCTGGGTCGGAAGGCGCTTGGGATCGGGCATGGGAAAACTCCGCGTCGATCCGTCTCAACGGCCGATCATGGCGAAGGTTCAGCAGGGCGGATGACACGGGCCGGCCGCGCCGCTAGGTTCCGCCGCCTTTCCGCCAACCCGAAGCTGTGAGACGCTTAAGCCATGTCCGACGACAATCCCCACGGCGACATCCTGAACCAGGCCGCCCAGGGCCAGCTCAAGAGCATCATCGAACGCATCGAGCGCCTCGAGCAGGAGAAGTCGGAGATCGCCGAGCAGATCAAGGAAGTCTTCGCCGAGGCCAAGGGCAACGGCTTCGACGTCAAGGTGCTGCGGAAGGTGGTCCGCATCCGCAAGCAGGACCGCGCCAAGCGGCTGGAGGAAGAGGCGATCCTCGATCTCTATCTCTCGGCCATCGGAGAGATTTGAAGCGCGCCCCGCCAGATCGGAAGGCCCAGGCCAGGCGGGCGGCGCTGAACGCCCTGAAGCGCGTCCGCCGACAGGCCGAACGCGCCGAGGTGGAGCTGTCCGACTGGGAGGGCGAGTTCCTCGGCTCGGTCGAGGAGCGGGTGAAGACTTACGGCCGCGCCTTCGGCGATCCCGAGAAGGGCGCGGCCGGCGAGGCGCTGTCGGTCATGCAGGCCGTGAAGCTCAAGGAGATCGCCGCCAAGGCCAAGGGCGAGAAGAAGCCCTTTCGGCGGCGGCCGAAATCCTACGCCGAGGATTGAACCAAACTGAAGAGATGCTCCCCCGCTGGGGGAGCTGTCCGCGAAGCGGACTGAGGGG
>MEEW01000082.1 GCA_001724985.1 Phenylobacterium sp. SCN 69-14 | reverse complement strand
CCAGGACCATTCCGGCGACGTCGCGCGGGCGGCGGGCGTAGAAGCTGCGCACATAGAGCGCGCCGGCCGAATGCCCCACCAGGATGAACGGCCCGCCGATCCTGGCCGCCCGCAGGCCCTGGTCGAGATCGCGGGCGATGGACGCGCCGTCGCGGGGCAGGGGGCCGGGCGTCGAAAAGCCGTAGCCGGCGCGGTCGTATGAGCAGACCCTCAGCTTGCCCTGGACCAGGCGGCGCACCGGCTCCCAGGCGAGCGAGTTGGCGCCGTAGCCGCCTTCCAGCACGACGGTCGGCGCGCCGCTCCCCGTGCACCGGAAGTTCAGCTTGCGGCCATCGGGCAATCGGACCAGCCGGCCGGGCTCGAGTTCGGGGTCGGCCGCGGCGGCCGGCTGCGCGGCGAGAAGAACAAGCAGGCAGGCGATGATCGACCGGCGCATGATCCTCTTGCTTCCTCGATGGGCGTAGGGAGCGCGCCGTGGATGCGGCGCGCTCCCCCGCTTTGGCCGGCGCGTGGAGCGCCGGCTGCGCGCACTGGGACGATGGGCTCGTTTTGGTGCGCGAGTGTGTCTTGCGGCTATAGGAAGCAAGTCGCGTGCCGGTTCAACCGGCCGCGCGCGGGCGTTCGGGCGGGCGGGTTTTCGGCGGCTTTCTTTTTTCGGCGCCCCGTTGCTCCGGCGGGCCTGTTTCGGCTATGGAGTGCGACCCGATTTGGACTGCGGCTTCGGCGGCGGCGCGATCGGACGGTGACGTGGCCGAGTGGCTGAAGGCAACGGTTTGCTAAATCGTCATACTCGAAAGGGTATCGAGGGTTCGAATCCCTCCGTCACCGCCATTTTTCCTCGATAAATCAAAGCATTATCCTTTTGTGCGGGCTTTTTTGGACCGTATCCTGTCCAGTTTGGCCGCCGAGGACGACATTGCGCTTGTCCACATTATTCCTTATTTTGTGGACATGGTGGAGAGGCCTAACCCCAAGGCGATGACCCTGAATGTCCGCATCAGCGGCGCGCTGGCCGACTTCGTCGCCGCCAATGTTGGCGACGAGGGCGTCTATGAAAATGTCAGCGAGTACGTTCGAGACCTTATCCGCCAGGACAAGGCGCGTAGCGAATCCCAGGCGTTCGATCGCCTGAAGGCGGAACTGCAGCGCGCGTTCGCCGCACCTGAGTCCAGCTATCACACGCTGGATGCCGACACCGTCCTGGCCCGTGGCCGTCAGCGCGCGGCGGAATGACCGCGATCCGGATTCAAGACGGCGCCGCGCATCGTCTGGACGAGATTTACCGTTATACCACCGAGCGATGGGGCGAAGCGCAGGCCGAGGCTTACATCCGGAGCCTGTTCGCCCGCTTCGAAGATATCGTTGCGCGGCGGTTCCCATGGCGGCCTGTTCCGGCGGAGTTCGGAGTCGATGGCTTTGTCTGTCGTCACCGCAGCTATCTCATCTATTGGCGGGTGCTCACGGATGGAGCCGTGGGGATTGTCACGGTGCTTCATGAACGCATGCACCAGGTCGAGCGATTTCACGAGGACTTCCCATAGCGCCCCCGCGTTGGATAAGGCCTCGTCCCGCCCGGACTGGTCGCGCTTACCCCAAATTAAGGCGCAGGCCTAAAGACCGGCGGCGTGCTGACAGACCAACGCCAAGACGACGTCCACCGCCTGTGGGATGAACTGGCCGACTTCGAAGCCGGCCAGGCCGACCTGGCCGCCCGGCGCCTCATGGCGCGCCTGTGCGACATGGTCGGCGCCTGGAACGCCACCTGGGGCGGCGCCATCCGCCTGGACGACCGGAGCGGGGACGAAGACCCCCTGCAGGGCTGGCGCGTCGCGGTGACCCGATTGCTCCACCCCATCGAGGCGCTGCCGGAGGAAGGGCCGTTCAAGGACCTGCGCCTGCGGTGGAACCGGCGAGAGATCGACCCGTCGTTCCTGCTGCCCATGCGCGCCGTGGGCGAGTTCCGGACCTACGCCCTGCGGCGCGACCTGCCCGCGGCCTGGTTCGCCAGCCCGTTCTACGAGGCCTATTACGGGCGCTTCGGCACGGTCGACGCCGCCTGGGTGGGCTTCCCGCTCAACAACGACGCCGAATCGCATTTCGGCTTCTATTCGCGGGCGGCCCTGACCGAAGAGGACATCGCGCTCGTCGCCTACGCCTTGCGCGGTCTCAAATGGTTCCACCGGCAGGTGATGCTGACCAGCGGCCCGCTGATCGCCAAGGCCCCGCTGACGCCCACCGAACGCAAGGTTCTGCGGCTATTGCTCACCAAGGCGTCGGAAAAGAACATCGCCGAACAGCTCGGCCTGGCCGTCTCGACCACGCACCAGCGCATCGTCGCATTGTTCCGCAAATTCGGCGTGCGCAGCCGCGCCGAACTGATGAGCCTGTGGCTCAGCCATCCGCTCTGACGGCGGCCAATCATCCGCAAGAGGCGCGAACGATCTTTCCGGTCGTCGGGTCGGTTTCGATGGTCACGCGCTCGCGGCGATAGTCGGCGGTCGCCGCATCGCCGGGTTTCAACTGCCGCACCAGGGTCGCGCCGGTCAGCGCCTTGGCCTCGTCGTCGCTGACCTTGTCCCTGCCGGCCAGCGCCTGAGCGCTCTCCGGGCGGCAGGCGCCGGCCGGGTCGCCGGCCTCGGCCTGTTCGGTTCCTGTCTGACAGGCCCCCAGCGAGAGGGCGACCAGCAGGAAGGTTCCGGCGATCGGCAATCTGGTCATGAGCTCAAGCCCCCGTCTTTCGTGGCCGAAGATCGCCTTTGAGCCGCTGGCGCGCAACACGACCCTACTCGATGCGCCGGGTGCGCCAGACGCCGTCGCGTCCCTCGGTCACACGCCAACGGCGAGCGGCCACTTCGGTTCCCCGCGCCGTGCGATAGGACGGGACCTCCAGTTGGAAGTCGTCCCCCTCGCGCCGCCATGTGGCGACGACCACGCTGCCGTCGGCGAACTCCACCTCGCCGGCGCCGGTCGCCGCGCCGTCATCCTCCAGCACGACGCGGCCTCCGGCGAAGGCGTGGCTATGGGGAAACACGAAGCGCATGAGGACCTGTCGTCTGCGGCCTAATCCCGGCGGTCCGCGCGGCGTCGGCGCCAGTCCTCGAACCCGCGCTCGGACCGGTTGCGGCCTTCGGAGCGGAACGCGCGATAGTCGCGATCATAGCGCTGCTGCTGGTCCGCCCGCCAGGCGGCGTAGTCCCGGTCGTGCGCCCGGAGCTGTTCGTCACGCCAGTCGAGATAGTCCGGTTCCAGCTCCACGCTCAGGTCGGGATGATAGGCGTAGTCGGCCGGGGGGCCGAACTCGCGCACGCCGGGATCGGAGATGTCGAGCGGCTGATCGCCATAGGGCGCTTCCTCGGCTTCGTTGGCCGGGGGCCGCGCCTGGGGGCGGCGGCGGACCAGGCGCTCGCTGTAGCCGTGGGGTTCGACGCCGAATTCCTGTCCGCCATGCGGGCCGTCCAGGCTGTAATAGCCGCGGGTGAGGGCGTCCTGCTCGTCATAGACGAACGGCGGCTCCTCCCGCCCGGCCTCGAACCGATTTCGCCGCCACGAGGGCGGGGTCGCCTGCGGGCGATGCAGCGGCGGCGCGAAACTGCGGGTGTCGGCGCCGAAATAGCGGGCCTGGTCCGACGAGTAGCGCCCGGCCTCGCTGGGCTCGCCCCGCGTCCGGTCGGCGCGCTCGTCCTCATGCGGGCGCCAGTGGCTTTCGCGCCCGGGCTTGTCATAGAGGCTTCTGCGATAGGGCATGGCCGCGTTCTCCTCCGCTTCCTGGAAGGAACGGCGCGGCCCCGGCCCAGTTCCGCGTCTAGTCGACGCCCGCCACGGCGAGGATGGCGGCCAGGCCGACGCTCATGCCCTTGACCCCGCCGGCCTTTTCCATGTCCACCCATTCGTCCAGCGAGTGGGCGCGGCCGCCCTTGCCGCCGCCGCCGATGGTGATGGCCGGCACGCCTGCGGCCATGGGCGCATTGGCGTCGGTGGAGGAGGCTTCGTAGGTCGGAACATAGCCCAGCGCCTGGATGGCCGCGGCGGTATAGGCGACGATAGGCGCGTCCTTCGGGGTCTGGCCGGCCGGGCGGGCGCCGATCGGCTCGATCTCGACCTTGACGGCGCCGACGCGGGTGGAGCGCGCGGCGTTCTCGTGCGCGACGGCCTCGGTCATGATCTCCTTGAAGCGCGCATCGAGCTTGGCCAGCTCGGCGGCGTCGGCCGAGCGCATGTCGTACTCGGTGAACACCTTGCTGGGGATGGCGTTGACCGAGGTCCCGCCGCCGGTGACCGAGGCCGAATAGGTCACCTTCGGATGGGTCGGGGGCTGGATCGCGTAGAGGTCCGCCGTCGCCTTGGCCATCGCCGCCATCGGGTTGACGATGCCGAACGCCCCATAGCTGTGGCCGCCGGGGCCGCTGAAGGTGACGCGGTAGCGCTTCGACCCGACCCCGATATGGGTGATGCCGCCGGGGTCCAGCCCGTCGACCGAGAAGAACGCCCTGGTGCGGTCCTTGTACTTGCCCTTGCCGAAGAAGTAGCGGACCCCGCGCAGGTCGCCGGCGCCTTCCTCCCCGACCGTGCCCACGAACAGGATGTCGCTGCGGGTGCGGATCTTGGCGGCGTCCAGGGCGCGGATCCAGGCCAGCAGCACCGCCAGGTTATGGGTGTCGTCGGCGACGCCGGGCGCATGGAGCCTGGTTCCCTCGCGCCGCACCTTCACGTCCGTGCCTTCGGGAAAGACCGTGTCGAGGTGGGCCGAGACCACCACCACCGGCCCGCCCTTCGTCCCCTTGCGCAGGCCCATGACATTGCCTTCGGGATCGACCTCCACCTCGGTCAGGCTGTGGGCTTCCAGCATCGCCTTGTAGGCCTTGCCGCGCTCGGCCTCCTTGAACGGCGGGGCGGGGATTTCGGTCAGGGTGATGAGGTCGGCGACCGTTCGGTCATAGTCCTTGTCCAGTGTCGCGACCGCCGTCTTGAAGGCCGCCGAGCCGATGATCCTGGCCACCTCGTCCTTCGGCGCGGCCAGGGCGGGGGCGACAGCGAGGGCGGACACGGCCGCGGCGAGGGCGAGGGTGCGGCGCATGGAATCTCCACGGGAAATGGCGCTTGCGGGCATATTAGCGGCCGGTCTGCAGCCGGCTAGGCCCGTCCGGCCTCCGCCGGCTCGATCGCCATCACGTCGGCCGGGGCCTCGGCGTCCATGATCTTCAGAAGCCGCGCGCGGGCCCGGTTGACGCGGCTCTTGATGGTGCCCAGCGCGCAGCCGCAGATCTCGGCCGCCTCCTCGTAGGAGAGGCCCGCGGCCCCCACCAGGATCAGCGCCTCGCGATGCTCGTCCGGCAACTGGTTCAGGGCCGCCTGCAGGGCGCGCATCGCCACGCTCCAGTCCTGGGTCGGCGGGGTGCGGACGTTCGCGGCGTATTCGCCGCTCTCGTCGCGCACCTCGCGCCGGCGGCGGATCGCCTGGGTGTAGTAGGTGTTGCGCAGGATCGTGAACAGCCAGGCCCGCAGGTTGGTGCCAATTTCGAACTTGTCGCGGTTGGTCCAGGCCTTGATCAGCGTGTCCTGCACCAGGTCGTCGGCGTTCGATCCGTTGTGGCAAAGGGACCATGCGAAGGCGCGAAGGGCGGGAATCATCGCCACGACGTCCTCGCGCCACTGTCCCTCGCTGCTCATGGTGACCTCGATCGGCCCCACCGCCTTGGAGCCCGAATGCTCGCGCGGTTCCTCAACGCGCCCTTCCGGCAACCGTTCCGGCCTTGTGAACAGAGCAAGAACTCCCAGATGGGAGGAACTGCGTTCGGCTGCTGGCGTTGCTCGGTCGGCGCGCAGGCGCGGGATTCGACGCCACGAGGAGAGGCCGATGACGTCCACCGATCAGGCGAAGACGAGCCCCTCGGGCGCGGCGAGGGATGAGGCGGGCCGCTATCGCCGCGTGCGCGAGGCCAGCCTCGCCCTGACCGCGCATCTCTCGGCCGAGGACCAGCTTGCCCAGTCCATGCCCGACGCCAGCCCGGTGAAATGGCACCTGGCGCACACCACCTGGTTCTTCGAGACCTTCCTGCTGGCGCCGCACCTGCCGGGCTATGAGGTCTTCGATCCGGCCTTCGCCTATCTGTTCAATTCCTACTACGAGGCCCTGGGGCCGCGTCAGCCGCGGCCGCAGCGCGGCCTCCTGACCCGCCCTCCGCTGGAGCGCGTGCTCGCCTATCGCGCCCATGTCGATGCGGCGATGGAGCGGCTGCTCTCGACCGGGCCAGGGCTGCAGGACCTTCTCGACCTCGGCCTCGCCCATGAGCAGCAGCATCAGGAGCTGATCCTGATGGACGTGCTGCACCTCTTCGCCCAGTCGCCGCTGAAGCCGGCCTTCGCCCCGGCGCCGGCCCTGCCGGTGGCCCGCGATCCCGGCCCGGCCGCCCAGCTCGCCTTCGAGGGCGGCCTGGTCGAGATCGGCCATCAGGGGCCAGGCTTCGCCTTCGACAACGAGACGCCGCGTCACAAGGCCTATCTCGAACCCTTCCGGCTGGCCGACCGGCTGGTGACCAACGCCGAGTGGCTGGCCTTCATGGCCGACGGCGGCTACGCGCGCCCCGAGCTCTGGCTGTCCGAAGGCTGGGCGCGGGTGCAGGCCGAGGGCTGGAGCGCGCCGCTCTACTGGCAGGACGGGCCGGGCGGCTGGCTCGCCATGACCTTGCAGGGCCTGCGCGCGCTCGCCCCGCACGCACCGGTGACCCATGTCAGCTATTACGAGGCCGACGCCTATGCGACCTGGGCCGGGGCGCGCCTGCCGACCGAGGCGGAATGGGAACACGCCGCGGACAGCGCTTCCCCTGAGGGCAATTTCGTGGAGCGAGGCCAGTTCGGGCCGGCCGCCGCCGACCGCTCGGCCGGCCTGCGCCAGATGTTCGGCGACGTCTGGGAGTGGACCCGCAGCCCCTACGGACCCTATCCGAGCTTCCAGCCGGCCGCCGGCGCCATCGGCGAGTACAACGGCAAGTTCATGATCGGGCAGATGGTGCTGCGCGGCGGCTGCTGCGCGACGCCGGAGGGCCACGTGCGCCCGACCTATCGCAACTTCTTCTATCCGCACCAGCGCTGGATGTTCTCCGGCGTCCGCCTGGCCTGGGACGGCCCGCCCGAACCGGCGAAGGAACATGACGGCGAAATGGCGTGCGATGTCGTGCGCGGCCTCTCGCGCCCGCAAAAGGAGCTGCCGGCCAAGCTCTTCTACGACGCCGCCGGCTCCGATCTCTTCGAGCAGATCACCACCTTGCCGGAATACTATCCGACCCGGACCGAGTTGGCCCTGATGACCCGCGAGGCCCCGGCCATGGCGCAGGCCATCCCCGAGGGCGCGGCCCTGGTCGAGTTCGGCAGCGGGGCCAGCACCAAGACGCGCCTGCTGCTCGATGCGGCGCCCCAGCTCGGCGTCTATGTCCCCATCGACATCAGCGCCAGCGCCTTGAGCGCGGCGGCGGACGCGCTCGCCCGGGACTATCCGAAGCTTGCGGTCGTCCCGCTGGTCGAGGACTTCACCCGCGCCCTTTCCCTGCCGCCGCAGGTCGGGGACCGGCCCCGCGTCGGCTTCTTCCCCGGCTCGACCATCGGCAATTTCCATCCGGCGGAGGTGGTCGCCTTCCTGTCAGGCGCGCGCCGGCTGCTGGGCGAGGGCGCGCGCTTCCTGATCGGGCTCGATCTGGTCAAGGACGCGCGGACGCTCATCGCCGCCTATGACGACGCCCAGGGCGTCACCGCCGCGTTCAACCTGAACCTGCTGGCGCGGATCAATCGGGAGCTGGAGGGGAATTTCGACCTCGCCGCGTTCCGCCATCGCGCGGTCTGGAATGCGCGGGAGAGCCGGATCGAGATGCACCTGGTCAGCGCAAGCGACCAGTTCGCCTGCGCGGCGGGACGCCGTTTCCGCTTCGCGGCCGGCGAGACGATCCACACGGAAAATTCCTACAAGTTCACCCTGGAGGGCTTCGAGGCCCTGGCGCGCGAAGCCGGGTGGCGGCTGGAGCGGAGCTGGACCAGCTCCGCGCCGAGCTTCGCGATCGTCCTGCTGACGACCTAGCTTTCGAGCCGCTCACCGCGGCTGCGGCCGCCGCCGCGCGAGGACTCGCCGCCCTTGCGCCCCGCCGAGGCGGCCAGGTCGCGGTCCTTGGCGAAGCTGCGTTTCTCGCCGGGCACGCTGGCGCCGCCCTTGCGGGCGATCTCACGGCGACGTTCGGGGTTCATGGCGGCGAAACCGCGACGGGACTTCGGCTTGGCGTTGGTATCAAGATCCATGAGCGGCTCCTCTGGACGTCGACCGACGGGGGAGGACGGTCGACGCATCACTTTCCCTACGGTCAAGCAAACTCGCCAAGGGCGAAGGAGGTTGCGCGCAAAGTGCGATCTTCCCCTGCGACCTTTCGCGCCACAGGCGAGGAGAGGCGGCCAGAGCCCTCAGATCGGCAGTTGCACCCGCGCGGTGAGCCCGCCGCCGGGACGGTTGACCAGCACGGCGTCCCCGCCGTGCGAGCGGGCGACCGATCGTACGACCGCCAGCCCCAGGCCGATGCCGCCGGTCTGGCGGCTGCGCGACGGCTCGCGCCGATAGAAGGGTTCGAACACCCGCTCGGCCTCGTCCTCGGGGATGCCGGGGCCGTCGTCGTCGATCTCGACGATGGCGTGGGCGCCCTCGCGGTGAACCCTGGCCCGCGCCCGCCCGCCGAACTTCACGGCGTTTTCCAGCAGGTTGTCGATCAGCCGCCGCAGGGCCAGCGGATCGCCCTCCACCACCACCTTCTCGCCGCGCTCGACCTCGATATCGACCCCGGTCTCGGCCATCTCGTCGCAGACGCTTTCCAGCAGCGAGGAAAGCTCCAGCGGCGTGCGCTCGCCCGGCCGGCTGGTGTCCCGCACGAAGGTCAGGGCCGCGGAGATCATCTCCTCCATCTGGTCGATGTCGGCGGCCATCTTCACGCGCACATCGTCGGGCACGGTCTCGATGCGGAAGCGCAGCCGCGTCAGCGGCGTGCGCAGGTCGTGGGCGATGGCGCCCATCATCGCGGTGCGATCCTCGACATAGCGGCGCAGGCGGACCTGCATGTCGTTGAAGGCCTGGGCCGCGCCCTTGATCTCCGAAGGCCCGGCCAACTGCACCGGCGGGGCGCGCGGGTCGCGGCCCAGGCGCTCGGCCGCCTCGGTGAAGACCCGCATCGGCGCCGACAGCCGCCGCGCGAACAGGAAGGCGATGGGGGCCATGGCCAGCGCCGTCAGCACGAACAGCAGGATGATCCGCTGCTGCCAGGGGTCGAGGCCGATCTGCCGCTGGGGCGAGGCCACGCGCCACTGGCCGTCCGCCTGCTTCACCGCCACCTGGAACGGCGCGATCAGGAAATGCTCCTCCCGCTCGCCGCCGTCGCGGGCGATGCGGTCGCGGATCACCTTGAACACCCGCCGGTCGGAAATCGGGAAGCGCTCGGGCGCGGAGATGACCACGTCGGCGACCGGAACCCCCAGGTCCTCGGCGAGTTGCTTGCGGATCGCCGCGGTCATGCGCCCGTCCGAGACCATGGGCGGGGGCGCGGCCACCGCCCGGATCTCCAGGGGCGAGCGTTCGGTGAAGGTCGGCGGGCGCCCGCTCAGCGCCTGGGCGATCTCGGTGAGGCGGTAGAAGTCCGGCGCCGGCGGCGGCAGGTTGAACAGCAGGACGAGGCTGATCGCCTGGGCGGCCACCAGGCTCAGGGTGATCATGGCCAGCAGTTGCCCGAACAGCGAGGCCGTCGGCTGCCCCGCCCAGCGCCGGCTCATGTGCGCTTCACCTTGGCGGTGAACATGTAGCCCTCGTTGCGGATGGTGCGGATCAGGTCCTGGCCGCCGCCGCCGTCGTCCAGCTTGCGCCGCAGCCGGCTGATCTGGACGTCGATGGCGCGGTCGAAGGCGTCGGAATCGGGGCCGCGCGCGAACTCCAGGAGTTGGTCGCGGGTCAGCACCCGTTGCGGGCGCTCGACGAAGGCGCGCAGCAGCGAGAACTCGCCCGACGACAGGTTCACCACCACGCCCTGCGGCGAGCGCAGTTCGCG
>MEEW01000081.1 GCA_001724985.1 Phenylobacterium sp. SCN 69-14 | reverse complement strand
GCCGGCGCGCAGCAGCACGGCCTCGCCCTCGGGCGTCAGCAGCAGATAGCCCTCGCCCTGGACCGTGCGGTCGCCGGCGCTGGCCGAAAGGCCGAAGATCCGCGCCTCGCCCGAAGCCGGCAGGGAGATCGACCAGGTGCCCTTGTCGCCCGCATCGGCGAACACGGCCTGGCCCTGCGGCGTCGCCAGCCGGATCTTGGAATTGGCCGGGGCCGAGCCCTCCAGCCGCAAGGTCCCGCCGCCGGCCTGCACGGCTCGGACCATCGGAGCGGCCTGATAGCCGACATCGCCCTGCCCGGCCGGTTCGGGCGAGGCGGCGGGCGCGGGCGCCTGGCGCGGACCGCAGGCCGCCAGGGCCAGGCCAGCGGCCGCGAGGCCGGCGATCAGGAATGGAAAACGGACGCGTCGCACGGGGCTCCTTGAAACTCCTCCACCCTTGGGCCTAGCTAATCGGGCTTTCCCGGCGCGGCGGCAAGCGCCCCGCGCGATTCTCCTGGAGCTTATAGGCATGGGCGATACGCGCCTCGATTCCGTCTGCGTCTTCTGCGGCTCGTCCGACGCGGCCGCACCGGCCCTGCTGGCGAGCGCGGCGGACCTGGGACGCATCCTGGCGCGGGAGGGCCTGGCCCTGATCTATGGCGGCGGCGGGGTCGGGCTGATGGGCGCCTGCGCCAAGGCCGCGCACGAGGCGGGCGGCCAGGTGCTGGGGATCATCCCGCACTTCCTCAAGGAGCGCGAGCGCCGGCTGGACATCGTCGAGACCGTGGTGGTGGACTCCATGCACGAGCGCAAGATGATGATGTTCGAGCGGGCCGACGGCTTCGTGGTCCTGCCCGGCGGCATCGGCACGCTGGAAGAGGTGGTGGAGCTGCTGTCCTGGCGGCGGCTGGACCTGCACGGCAAGCCGGTGGTGTTCTACAATCCCGGCGGCTTCTGGGAGCCGCTGTTCGCCCTCTTCCAGCACACGGTCGACCAGAACCTGACCCCGCCGAGCTTCATGGCGAGCTGGGAATCGGTCGAGAGGGTCGAGGACATCGTCCCGGCCCTGCGCCGCGGCGCGCCGGAAGGCGAGGATGCAGCCAGCGACGTGGCGCAACTGACCTGACGCCCATGGGCGGCCTAACCGGCGCGGAACCGCTCCAGCAGCACGGTTTCGCCGTGAAAGTCGGTGCGGGCGTATTCGGTGAAGCCGGCCTTCTGCGCGGCCCGCAGGGAGGCGGCGTTCTCCGGGGCGATCATGCAGACCGTGCGGGGGTCCTCGAAATGGCCGTCCGCCCAGGCCAGGGCGGCGGCGATAGCCTCGCTGGCGTAGCCCTTGCCGTGGACGTCCGGGATCAGCGCCCAGCCCATCTCCGGCGTGTCGCCGAAGCCCGGCTCCATCATACGCTTGAAATCGGCGAAGCCGAGATCGCCGACGAAGCGGCCGCCCTCCTTCTCGCAGACCGCCCAGAAGCCGAAGCCCATCTCGCACCAGTGGCCGACATAGCGCAGCAGCCGCGCCCAGACCTCGTCCCTGCCGAACGGCCGCCCGCCGATGAAGCGGGTGACGCCGGGGTCGCCCCAGAGCGCGGCGCAGGCCTCGAAATCGGCCTTGGTGTGGCCGCGCAGGACCAGGCGTTCGGTCTGCAGGACCGGCGCGCGGCTCACTTGCCGCTCACCGCGTCGCGGAAGCCGTTGACGATGGGGTAGCGGCGGTCGCGGCCGAAGGCGCGCGGGCCGATCTTCACGCCCGGCGCGGCCTGGCGGCGCTTGTATTCGGAATTGTAGAGCAGGCGCTGCACCCGCTCGACCGTCTCGGGCGCATGGCCGCGGGCGACGATCTCGTCCAGGGTCGCCTCCTCCTCCACCAGCCCGTGCAGGATGGCGTCGAGCTCAGGATATTCCGGCAGGCTGTCCTGGTCCTTCTGGTCGGGCCGCAGCTCGGCCGAGGGCGCCTTGGTAAGGATGCGCTCGGGGATCGGGTCGGCGGCGACGCCGTAGGGATCATTGGCGTTGCGCCAGCGGCAGATCGCATAGACATCGGTCTTGTAGACGTCCTTCAGCACATTGTAGCCGCCGCACATGTCGCCGTAGAGCGTGGCGTAGCCAACCGCCATCTCGGACTTGTTGCCGGTGGTCAGCAGCATGAAGCCGAGCTTGTTGGAGATGGCCATCAGCGAGAGGCCGCGGATACGGGCCTGGATGTTCTCTTCCGTCAGGTCCGGCGGCCGGTTCTCGAAATGCGGGGTCAGCATTTCGGCGAAGGCGTCGACGGCCGGCGAGATCGGGATGTCGGCCAGGTGCACGCCCAGCCGGCCGGCGCAGTCGGCGGCGTCCTCCAGGCTCTCGGCGCTGGTGTAGCGCGAGGGCAGCATGAAACAGCGCACGCGGTCCGGACCCAGGGCGTCGGCCGCGACCGTGGCGACGATCGCGGAGTCGACGCCGCCGGAAAGTCCAAGCATGACGCCGGGAAAGCCGGATTTGTTCACGTAGTCGCGCAGGCCCAGGACCATGGCGCGATAGACCTCCTCGGCGCCGGTGGCCCAGTCCTCCATCGGCGCCTGGACGCAGGCCCAGCCGCCCTCGCCCTTCTCCCAGACGGTCAAGGCGAAGGCTTCCTCGAACATGCGCAGCCGCATGACCGGTTCGCCGGCGGCCGACAGGGCGAAGGAGCCGCCGTCGAAGACCAGTTCGTCCTGGCCGCCGACCTCGTTGACATAGAGCAGCGGCAGGCCGGTCTGGGCCACGCGGGCCCGCGCCACGTTCATCCGCTCGTCGTCGGCGGTGCGGCGGTAGGGCGAGCCGTTCGGGACCAGCAGGATCTCCGCGCCCTGCGCCTTCAGCGCCGCACAGACGCCCTCCGACCAGATGTCCTCGCAGATCGGCGCACCCAGGCGCACGCCCTTCCATTCGAAGACCGTGGGGGCGGCGCCGGCCTCGAACACCCGCTTCTCGTCGAAGACGCCGTAGTTGGGCAGGTCGCACTTGAAGGCCACGCCCTTCACCTGCCCGTCGGCCAGGAAGGCCAGGGCGTTGTGCGGGCGCCGGGCCGGGTTGGGGTTGGGCCAGATCACGCCGATCAGGGCGGCCGGGCCGTCCTTGGTCTCGGCGGCGAGCAGCTCGACGGCCGCCTTGCCGGCAGCCCAGAAGGCCGGCTTCATCGCCAGGTCCTCCGGCGGATAGCCGTTGATGAACAGCTCGGAGAAGAGCGCGATATCGGCGCCTTGCGCGCGGGCGCGGCGCAGATGCTCCCGGGCGAGAGCCTCGTTATGGGCGATGGCGCCCACGGTCGGATTGGCCTGGACGGCGGCGATCACGAGACGCTGAGTCATGGCTCGTCATGTAGCCTTGCGCGCGGCGAACGGCCAGCCAGGGCTTTGCAATCTGCAAACAAGGCGGGCGACCCAAACGAGCCGCCCCGCAAGGTCAGTCGTCGCGATGGACGCGCTCGCGCCGTTCGTGGCGCTCCTGGGCCTCCAGGCTGAGCGTCGCGATCGGACGGGCCTCGAGCCGGGCGACGCCGATGGGCTCGCCGGTGTCCTCGCAGTAGCCGTAGGAGCCGTCCTCGATTCGGCGCAGCGCCTCGTCGATCTTGGAGATCAACTTGCGCTGGCGGTCGCGGGTCCGCAGTTCAAGAGCTCGGTCAGTTTCCGACGTCGCCCTGTCGGCCAGATCAGGATGATTTTCGGTCTCGGTCTGAAGATGAGCGAGGGTTTCGCGGGACTCCCGCAAAATATCCTCTTTCCAGTTCAGGAGCTTTTGCTTGAAGTACTCAAGCTGGCGCTCGTTCATGAACTCTTCGTCCTCGGAAGGACGATACTCTGGCTTTTCCGCCAACATCGTGGCCGTGCTCATAGACGCCTCACGCCCCCTAGGTACATGCCCTCGACATTAAGTCGCGCGCTTATACCAAAACGATCCACCGTTTCAACGAACCTCGCTCTCCGCGGGCGGTTAAGCCGCACGATTCGCGCGTTCGAGCTTTGCGATCTCAACGGCGGCACGGGTTTCGATCTCGTTCAACACGCCCTCAAGGCGATCATCCTCGGTCGCGTCACGCTCGTCGCGAACCGCTTGTTTCAAACGCTCGAGATCGCCCGCGGACACCTCGCCCGACAGCAATGCGACCTTCACGTCTTCGAGAACGTCCAGAATGCGCCCGGCCCGGCCCACGGCCCGGCGCCTGCGCTCCAGCGGCCCGCCGACGTCCTGCAGGGCCAGGATGGCGTCGACGCTCATCACGCCGGAGACCCCGGCCGCGCGCGCCGTCTGGACCGCGCCGGCGGCCGCAGCCGGCTGGGCGACCTGGAACCCCTGGCCGCCGCCGGCGGCCTTCGCCTTGCCCGGGCCGGCCGAGGGGCCGACTCCGCTTGTACCGCTGACCTTCATGCAAGGTCCTCTACTATGCTCGTCCCAGACTTTCGCCGCCCAAGCTTAGGGTATGGTTAATGCCGGGCAAATTCTGCCGCCAGGACGCCAACGCCCAGTCCGACCCAGCGTTCCGGCGTTGTTTTTACTCACCTTTCGAGTTGGCACGGCGGTCGCAAGGCGCGAGCGAGCCGTCTTTCGCCGCCGAGGTCCCATGCGCCGTCCCTTCCGCATCTTCAGCGCCGCCCTCCTCGCCGCCGCCCTTTTCGCGCCCGTGCTGGCGGCCGGCCCGGCCTTCGCCAAGTCGCGGATCAAGGACATCGTCGAGTTCGAGGGCGTGCGCGACAACATGCTGGTCGGCTATGGCCTGGTGGTCGGGCTGAACGGCACCGGCGACTCGCTGCGCAACGCCCCCTTCACCCGCCAGAGCCTGGAGGCGATGCTGGAGCGGCTGGGCGTCAACACCCGCGACGCCAACCTGAACACCAAGAACGTCGCGGCCGTGATGGTCACCGCCAGGCTGCCGGCCTTCGTCGCGGCCGGCACGCCGATCGACGCCTCGGTCTCGGCCATGGGCGACTCCAAGAGCCTGCAAGGCGGCACCTTGCTGGTGACCCCGCTGATGGGGGCGGACGGCCAGGCCTATGCGGTCAGCCAGGGCACGGTGCAGACCGGCTCGATCTCGGCTGGCGGCGCCTCGGGCTCGTCGGTGTCCAAGGGCGTGCCGACCGCCGGCCGCATCGCCGGAGGGGCGATCGTCGAACGTGAGATCGGCTTCCAGTTCGCCAATATGGGTGAGATGCGCATGACCCTGCGCAATCCCGACTTCTCGACCGCGCGCAAGGTGGCCGACGCCGTCAACGGCCGCTTCCCAGGCGCGGCGCGGGCCGACAACCCGACCATCGTCACCGTCCGCGCCCCCGGCGGCCAGGACATGGTCTCGTTCATGTCGCAGATCGAGAACCTGTCGGTCGAGACCGACAGCCCGGCCAAGGTGGTGATCGACGAGGTGGCCGGGGTCATCGTCATGGGCGAGAACGTCCGGGTCTCCACCGTGGCCATCGCCCAGGGCAACCTGACCATCACCGTCCGCGAAAGCCCGGCCGTCAGCCAGCCGGCGCCGTTCAGCCAGGGCCAGACCGCGGTCGTGCCGCAGTCGGACATCCAGGTGGACGAGGAGAAGGGCAAGCGGTTCATCACCCTGCGCGACGGCGCCTCGCTGGCCAGCCTGGTCGGCGGCCTCAACGCCCTGGGCGTCACCCCGCGCGACATGATCTCGATCCTGCAGACCATCAAGGCCGCCGGCGCCCTGCAAGCCGACATCGAGGTGATGTGATGGACATCGCCTCGACCTTCTCCCTGCCGACCGCGCCCGTGGAGGCGCAGAGCGCCGAGCAGTTGGCCAAGCGCGGCCAAATCGAGAAGACCGCCAGGGACTTCGAGGCCTCGTTCCTGTCGGTGATGCTGGGCCAGATGTTCAAGGACGTCGGCGCGCAGGCGCCGTTCAACGGCGGCCACGGCGAGGCGGCGTTCAAGTCGTTCCTCGGCGACGCCATGGCCAAGCAGATGGTGCAGCACGGCGGGGTCGGGCTCGCCGACCGCGTCACCCAGGAAATGCTGAAGCTTCAGGGTTTGAGTTAGGAGACCAGCCATGGCGATTTCCGCCACGGACGCGGCCGACCGCGTCGACCAATTGATCGTTCTGACCGAACGCCTGACCGAGCTGATCGCCCTGGACGCCCAGGCGTTCGAGCAGCGCCGCCCGCAGGACGCGGCGGCCAATCTCGAGGAGACCTCGCGCCTGGCCAACATCTACCGCCACGAATCGGCGCGGGTGCGGGCCAATCCGCACCTGATCGCCGGCGCGCCCCTGGCCCAGCGCACGCGGCTGATCCGCGCCACCGAGGCCTTCGATGCGGTGCTGGCCCGGCAAGGCCGCGCGCTGGAAGCGGCCAAGACCGTCACCGAGGGCATCGTCAAGGCCATCGCCGAGGAGGTCGCCTCCAAGCGCGCCACCGGCGCCGGCTACGGCCAGGGCGGCGTCGCGGCTCCGGCGGCCTCCCCGACCTCGATCACGCTGAACAAGCGGGCTTAGGCCCACTTGATGCTCCCCCGCTGGGGAGCTGTCGGCGAAGGCCGACTGAGGGGGACTTCGACTCCTTCAGGAGCCCCCTCCGTCTCGATGCTGCGCATGGATCCACCTCCCGCAGAGGGGAGGATTTCCTCGGCGAACTAAACGCTTGTTTGACGCCCCGTCATCGGCTTAGTTTGCGCGCATCGCCGGGCTGTTCCGGTGATCGCGTTCTCAGGGCGGGGTGAAAGTCCCCACCGGCGGTGATGGCGGCTCGTAAGGGCCGCACAAGCCCGCGGGCGCCCGGCGGCTTCGCCGGGGACAGCAGATCCGGTGCGATTCCGGGGCCGACGGTTAGAGTCCGGTTATGAGAACCGCTGGCGACGTTCCGCCGCTTCGCGCCTTGCCGCGCGAGGACCGACGGGCCGGCGCCTAGCGTCTCCCTGAGTCGTGGTTCCACCCCACTCAGGGATTCGACCATGACTGTCACCCACTTCGAAGTTCCCACCGCCAACGGCGCCTATCGCCTGGCCCGCATCGCCTTCGTCCAGTCCGGCTGGCACAGCGAGATCGTCGACAACGCCTATCAGGGGTTCGTCAAGGAGATCGCCGGGCTCGGCTTCTCCGAGAGCGCCATCGACCGCTTCCACACCCCCGGCGCGTTCGAGATTCCGCTGCACGCCCAGACCCTGGCCAAGACCGGCCGCTACGCCGCCATCGTCGCGGCCGGCTTCGTGGTCGACGGCGGCATCTATCGCCACGACTTCGTCGCCTCGAGCGTAATCTCCGGCCTGATGCAGGTGCAGCTCACGACCGAGGTGCCGGTGTTCTCGGTGGTGCTGACGCCGCACCACTTCCATGAGCACGACGTCCACCAGGGCTTCTATCGCGAGCACTTCCTGACCAAGGGGGCGGAGGCGGCCCACGCCTGCGCCCAGACCCTGGCCAGCCTCGCCAAGCTGGCGGCGGCCGCCTAAACCGAGCCCAGCCGCAAGCGTTGCTGGACGCCCACGGCCTTGAGGAAATCAGGGTCGTGGCTGACCACCAGCATCGCGCCGTCATAGCCGCGCAAGGCCGCCTCGACCGCGGCGATCGAGTCGAGGTCGAGGTGGTTGGTCGGCTCGTCCAGGATCAGCAGTTGCGGCGGCGCGGGCGCCATCAGCACGCAGGCCATGGCCGCGCGCAGGCGCTCGCCCCCGCTGAGGGCGCCGACCGTCTGCTCGGCGGCGGCGTTGCGGAACAGGAACCGCGCCAGGGCCGCATGGGCCTCGTTGCGGCTTGCGGCCGGATTGAGGCGCAAGAACGCCTGCACCAGGGTCTCGTCCGGCGCCAGCATCGCGGTGTGCTGGTCGAGCAAGGCGGCGCGCGCGGCGCGGACGATCCGCCCCTGGGTCGGGTCGAGCGCCCCGCTGGCCAGGCGGATCAGGGTGGTCTTGCCCGCCCCGTTGGCGCCGACCACCGCCAGCCGCTCGGGCCCGACGATGCGGAACGACAGGTCACGCAGAACCGGCGGCGCGTTCGGATAGGCGAAGGCCACGGCGTCGAACTCCAGCATCGTCCGCCCCGCCGGCAGGCCCGAGGGCGGCAGGTCGAAGGCCAGGTTCCGCAATCGCTCGACCTTGGCCTGGGCGGCCTCCAGCCCGGCGGCGGCCTGCGCCTTCTGGCGACCCGCCAGGCGGCCCTCTCGGGCGGCGGACAGCTCGGCGCGTTCGGCCTGGCGGCCCAGCAGGATCTTCGGCTCCGAGCCACGGGCGGCGAAGCGGGCGCCGGCCGCGTCGCGGCGGGCCTTCTTCTCGCGGGCGGCCTGGGCCTCGCGCTCGACCCGCGCCAAGGCCTGCTCGGCCTGCTCCAGGTCCCGCTCGGCGGCCGCGCTCTCCTGGGCCTTGCGCTCGGCGTAGAGGTCGTAGCCGCCGCCATAGACCCGCGCGCCCAGGCTGGTCAGCTCGACGATGCGGTCCATGCGGCGCAGCAGGGCGCGGTCGTGGCTGACCACCACCGCCCCGCCCTTCCACCGGCCGAGCACCTCGGCGATCAGGTCGCGGGCCTGAGCGTCCAGATTGTTGGTCGGCTCGTCCAGCAGCAGCAGGTCCGGCTCCCCGGCCAGCAGCGCCGCCAGTGCCGCACGCGTCGCCTGACCGCCGCTGAGCGAGGTCGCAGGGCGATCGGGATCGAGGCCCGCCAGCCCGACCTCGGCAAAGGCGGCGTCGAGCCGGGCCGGCAAGGCCCAGTCGGCCTCGGCGAAGTCCTCCTCGCTCCCCTCCCCGCGCTCGATCCTGGCCAGCCGCTCGAGCGCGGGGGCCAGGCCCAGAGCCTGGGCGATGCTGATCTGCGGCGGCGGGGCCAGGGTCTGGCGCAGGACGCCGAGCCTGCCGCGCACGACGACGCTGCCCGCTGCGGGCGCAAGCTCACCCAGCATCAGCCGGACCAGCGTGGTCTTGCCCACGCCGTTGCGCCCGACGAGGCCGGTGCGTTCGGCCCCGAAGGCGAGGGTCAGGTCGTCGAAAAGCGGGCGGCCGTCAGGGGTTCTGGCGGAAAGACCGTCGAGCGTGAGGAAGGCGGACATAGGAGACCATGGACGGATTGGCGTTCGGGACGAGGTCGGTCTTCGTCGCGATGTCCATGGTCATGCGCCTCCTGAGGGTGAGCCGCCGATATAGGGGCCGGCGCGCGCCCACGCAAATCGCGGCTTTCGGACCTGGCCCTGCGGCGAGGCTTGCGATCGGCCCCGGCAAGGCGAATTTGAGAGCAAGAGCCGGAGTTTCAGCGCCCGCCGGCGGGCCTATCCCATCGCTCAGGACCGAACGATGGAGTTCAAAGATGCAGACCGCATTCGACACCGACGCCGCCCGCTGGGCCGCCCTGGCCGCCCGCGACCGCGGGGCCGACGGCGCGTTCTTCTATTCGGTGCGTACCACGGGGGTCTATTGCCGCCCCTCCTGCGCCGCCCGCGCGGCCTTGCCGCAGAACGTCGCCTTCCACGCCACCGCCGGCGAGGCCGAGGCCGCGGGCTTTCGCCCCTGCAAGCGCTGCAAGCCCGGCCAGCCGTCCCTGGCCGAACGCAACGCCGCCGCGGCGGCGGCCGCCTGCCGCGCCATCGAAACGGCCGAGGAGGCTCCTGGCCTGGAAGCCCTGGCCGCCGAGGCGGGCATGAGCCCGTTCCACTTCCACCGCATCTTCAAGTCGGCGACCGGCGTGACGCCCAAGGCCTATGCCGACGCGCACCGGGCCGAGCGCCTGCGCCAGGCCCTGGGCGAGACGCCGACCGTGACGGCGGCGATCTACGAGGCCGGGTTCGGCTCGGGCAGCCGGGTCTACGAAAAGGCCGACAAGGTGCTGGGGATGACCCCGCGCCGCTTCCGCGCCGGCGGCGAACAGGCGGTGATCCGCTTTGCGATCGGCGAATGCTCGCTGGGCTCGATCCTGGTGGCGGCGACCGACAGGGGCGTCTGCGCCATCCTGCTGGGCGATGATCCCCAGGCCCTGGCCGAAGACTTCCAGGACCGCTTCGCCCAGGCCGAGCTCGTCGGCGGCGATGCGGCGTTCGAAGCCCTGGTGGCCAAGGTCGTGGGGCTGGTGGAGCAGCCGCGGCTGGGCCACGACCTGCCGCTGGACGTGCGCGGCACCGCCTTCCAGCAGCGGGTCTGGCA
>MEEW01000080.1 GCA_001724985.1 Phenylobacterium sp. SCN 69-14 | reverse complement strand
GCCCCGCGCTCCTTCGCCCAGGTCCGGGCGTAGCGCCGGACGGTATCGTAACCGCCCTCGTAACCCAGGTCCCGCAAGTCCTCGTACAGCCGGATCAGTGTCAGCCGTTCGCGAGAGGATTTGGCCTCATTGGCGAGCAGCATTCCATCCAGTTGATCTCGCCATGGCCCCAGCTTCGGCTGAGGTTGACGGGTCCGCTCGTATTTGAACTCCGTCTCATCGCTGCGCAGAACCTTCCGCACCACTTTCCGCGATATGCCAAGCTCCAGGCAGATCGCCTTGATCGTCTTGCCCTGAACATCGGCCAGCCGTCTTATCTTCAGAATTGTTTCCACAATAAGCATCCAAACAAAAAGCCTCCGATGAAACCGGAGGCTGTTGTAACCCCATCGCAGATGGGGGTCCCGTTTGGACGCCGATCACCTTGACACCGCGACTCTCGCACGCCATCTGGCGTCTTGCGGGTTTAATGCGCTGTTGACAGACATCGACCGGGCCGCTGCGAAATCGGGCGCGCCCATCCTGAAACCGGATGTCTCCCTCGAAGTCGCTAAATCCCAGTGGTCGCAAGCTTTCGCGAGCCTTTCGAGGCTGGCGGCGCTCGACGAGGCTATCGCGTCCGCCAAGGGAAACCTTAGCGGTCGATCCGATATGGA
Source organism: Phenylobacterium sp. SCN 69-14 (assembly GCA_001724985.1). GTDB lineage: Bacteria > Pseudomonadota > Alphaproteobacteria > Caulobacterales > Caulobacteraceae > Phenylobacterium. The sequence continues at coordinate 9,418 of MEEW01000080.1, read as the reverse complement.
AGCGCTCGAGCGTCTGAAAGGCGAACGCGACACACTGAAACGCGCGATCAGAACGGGAACGATTTGGGCGGAAGAAGGGTCGTAGAGGAATACGACCGTCTTGCCGCTATTGAAGCATCTTCGGCGTTGTCCTCGTGAGAGGGACTTCGCCGAAATCCGGAGACCTAGATGAGCACCAACACGGCTGAAGCGGAAACCACGGAAACGACCGGCGGCGACGGCCCGCTGCTCGACCTCACCGACGCCGGCGTAAAGAAGTTCATCAAGCAGGCGAAAGCCCGCGGCTACGTCACCATGGACGAGCTGAACAAGGTGCTGCCCTCGGAGGAAGTGACCTCCGAGGCCATCGAAGACACCTTGGCCATGCTCTCGGAGATGGGCGTCAACGTCGTCGAGGCCGAAGAGGACGCCGAGGGCGGCGAGGTCGCGGTCCGCGAGGAGACCGCGGTGGTCGAGACGGCCAAGGAGCCGGCCTACGACCGCACCGACGACCCGGTGCGCATGTACCTGCGCGAAATGGGCTCGGTGGAACTCTTGTCGCGCGAGGGCGAGATCGCCATCGCCAAGCGCATCGAGGCCGGCCGCGACACCATGATCCGCGGCCTGTGCGAAAGCGCCCTGACCTTCGAAGCCATCATGGTGTGGCGCGAGGAGCTGGGCTCGGGCCGTATCCTGCTACGCGAGGTCATCGACCTCGAACAGACCTATGGCGGCGCCAACGCCGCGGCCGCCGAGATGGGCGGCGGCGAGGCGGAGTCCGAAGAGGAAGAGACCACCGAGGACGGCGAAGCCGCGGCCAAGGCCGAGGGCGATGACGACGACGATTTCGACGACGGCGCCGGCCCGACCATCAGCGCCATGGAGGGTGAGCTGCGCGAAGGGGTCATGGCGACCCTGGACGCCATCGCCGCCGAATTCGACGCCTTCCGCGCCCTGCAGGAAAAGCTGGTCGGCAAGCGCCTGAAGGGCGAGGACCTCTCGGACGCCGACCGCAAGGCCTACACCACCGCCTCGCTGACCATCGTCCAGCATCTGAAGACGCTGAAGCTGAACAACAACCGCATCGAGGCCCTGGTCGAACAGCTCTATGCGATCAACAAGCGCCTGATGGGCCTGGAAGGGCGGCTGCTGCGCCTGGCCGACAGCTACGGCATTTCGCGCGGCGAGTTCCTGAAGGCCTATTTCGGCCAGGAGCTGTCGCCGAACTGGACCGACCAGGTGAAGCCGCTGGGCGTGCGCTGGACCAAGTTCGTCGAGAACGACGCCAGCCAGATCGGCGACATCCGCCAGGAGATCGCCGCCCTGGCCACCGAGACCGGCGTGCCGATCGACGACTATCGCCGCATCGTCCAGACGGTGCAGAAGGGCGAGCGCGAGGCGCGTCAGGCCAAGAAGGAAATGGTCGAGGCCAACCTGCGCCTGGTGATCTCGATCGCCAAGAAATACACGAACCGCGGCCTGCAATTCCTTGATCTCATTCAGGAAGGGAACATCGGCCTGATGAAGGCGGTCGACAAGTTCGAGTACCGCCGGGGCTATAAGTTCTCGACCTATGCGACCTGGTGGATTCGCCAGGCGATCACCCGCTCGATCGCCGACCAGGCGCGGACCATCCGTATCCCGGTGCACATGATCGAGACGATCAACAAGATCGTCCGCACCAGCCGCCAGATGCTGCACGAGATCGGCCGCGAGCCGACGCCGGAGGAACTGGCCGAAAAGCTGGCCAGGCCGCTGGAGAAGGTGCGCAAGGGCCTGAAGATCGCCAAGGAGCCGATCAGCCTCGAAACCCCGATCGGCGACGAGGAAGACAGCCACCTGGGCGACTTCATCGAGGACAAGAACGCGATCCTGCCGATCGATGCGGCGATCCAGTCCAACCTGCGCGAGACCACGACGCGGGTGCTGGCCTCGCTGACCCCGCGCGAGGAGCGGGTGCTGCGCATGCGCTTCGGCATCGGCATGAACACCGACCACACCCTGGAGGAGGTCGGCCAGCAGTTCAGCGTCACCCGCGAACGTATCCGCCAGATCGAGGCCAAGGCGCTGCGCAAGCTCAAGCACCCGAGCCGCTCGCGCAAGCTGCGCTCGTTCCTCGACAGCTAAGCGGGACGCCGCGCTCCAGACGCCTTCGAGCAAGCCCCGGCCGGGCTTGTTCGAGGGCGTTTTAGTATCCGGGCGAGGCGTGACGATCTTGGATAACGATGATATGTATCTGGCCGGCTTCAGGGAGGCAGGCCTCATGCGGACGATCGGACTGGTGGCGGGAAGCCTGATCGCGGGCGCCATGGCGGTCTGCGCGGTTCCAGCCCTTGCCGCGCCGGCGCAACAGGCGGTGAGCGCGGCGGACCGGACGGCGGCGATGCGCGCGGCGGGGTTCATCGCCAAGGGCGGCAAATGGCTGGGCGGCGACGGCAATTGCGAGGCCATGATCGAGCCGCAGGGCGTGCGCGACCTCAACGGCGACGGAACCGCCGAGATTCTCATCACCGAGAGCGGGTCGTTCTGCTACGGCAATACCGGCCAGGGCTTCTACATCATGCAGAGGACGCCGGCCGGCGGCTGGAAGACCTTCTTCCAGTCCCCGGGAATTCCCGAGTTCCAGGCGACCAAGGGCGTGGGCGGCTGGCCGGACATCGAGCTGGGCGGGCCGGGATTCTGCTTCCCGGTGGTGCGCTACAACGGCCGTGACTATGCGAAATTCCGCAACAAGGCCTATCAGCCCGGCGCCTGCGCCGGCCGCTGAGGCGTCAGGCTATTTCCAGGCGTAGTTGAAGCTGACGGAGATGCGTTCCTGGCGCGCGCCATTGGCCGGAACCTCGTGGCGCAACCAGCTCTCCCACATCAGGATCGTCCCGGCCTGGGGCTGGAGATAGATGAAGCTGCGGGCCTCCTCGGGCGCGTCGGCGCTGCGCGGCGGGGCGGCCATCATCAGCGGCAGGCGCGGGTCCTCCAGCTTCAGCGCGCTCGCTCCCTTGGGGATCGAGACATAGACCGTGCCCGAGAGGACGCTGTGCGGATGGATGTGGCCCGAATGGGCCGCGCCCGGCTCCAGGATATTGACCCACAGGCTGTCCAGCTTCAGCCGCCGCCCCCCCAGATCGAGATGCAGCGCCCTGGCGTAGGCGCCGGCGTGCCGGTCGAGCTTGCGCTTCAGGTCCGCAAAGATGCTGGCCCGCATCGGCAGGTCGTCCAGCGAGGCGTAGGAGGTGTAGCCGCCATAGGCATGGTCGCGGCACCAGGCCTGGCCGGCCAGGTCCTCGTCGGCCAGCATTCGGCAGGTGTCTTCCAGCTCGGCGTTGAAGGCGGCGAAGCCCTTCTCGCCGGCCAGCGAGGCTTCATAGACCTGGGTGACGAAGAGGGGGCGCAGGCTCATGGGCCGCGCGCTAACCCTCTGGCCAGCAAATGTCTAGGCCAGGATGTCCAGGAGTTCGCCGGTCATGTCCTGGGCGGTGCGGATGACCGCAAGATTGGCCGAGAACTCGGTCTTGGCGGTGATCTGCTGCACGACCTCGGCGGCGAGGTCCACGTTCTCGCCTTCGACGCCCATGCGGGCGACGCGCGAGGCGGAGTCCTCGAAGCGGCGGCTGGCGGCCAGCAGGCCGTATTGAGCGGTGGCGATAGGATCCATGCCGGGCCCTCCCGTCGCCACATTGCCGTCGCCGCGGTTAAGTCTTCGCGGAGGGGCGTGGTGAATGGGTCGTCAATGGCCCGAAATGCGCCATGCTCGACGGGTTGAATGGGTCGCTGGAGGATTTTTACGATGATCCGCACGGTCTTGATGGGAGCGGCGCTGTCGATGGCCGCAAGCCTGGCCCTGGCCCAGGCGCCGCTGACCCAGAACCCGCCCACCCAGACGGTGATCTGCCTGGACGTCGGCGGCCAGAGCCTGCCGGCCGTCTGCCGCGCGCCGAGCGGCCGGTTGGACAGGCGCGAGGACATCTGCGTCTGCCATGCCGGCGCGCGGGTCGATGTCCCGATCTGCCCCGATGGCGTCAGGCCGCCGGCCGAGACGCGCGCCTACGAGAAGGCTCGCAAGGCGGCGGCCCGCGACGGCAGCCTGATCGGCGACCTCTACGAGGGGCGGCCGATGTGCGTCGCCGGCCGCCTGGACTGAGGGCTTAGAGCGCCTTGCCGAGCGCCGCGTAGGTCAGTTTCTGGAACACCGGCAGGGCGGCGCGCCCGCCCATGCGCTGGCCGGTGGCCAGTTGCGCGGCGGCTTCGGGCTCCAGCGGCATGGAGTTCTGGATCAGGTAGAGCATCACCATGTCCTCCTGCGGGTCGGCCTGCCACCAGGTCCCGAAGGCGCCGGGCCAGCCGAACGAGCCTTCCGAGCCCGCGCCCATCCAGGCCTGTTTCTCCGGGTCGGTGATGACCGAGACCCCCAGGCCGAAACCCTGGCCCAGCCAGAAGGGAATGCCCATGAACGGAACCTGGCGCTGGGCGTCGCTGAGCCGGTTCTGGCGCATCAGGGCGATGGTTTCGGGTTTCAGGTAGCGCACGCCGTCCAGTTCGCCGCCGTTCAGCATCATCCGCGCGAACTGCAGATAGTCGTCGGCGGTCGAGATCAGGCCGCCGCCGCCGGCGCAGAATTCCGGCGGGCCGGGCAGGTGGGGCAGGGAGACATCCTCCATGGCGTCGGTCTTCGGATTGATCCGATAGAGCTTGGCCATGCGGTTGCGCTTCTCCGGCGGGCACCAGAAATCGGTGTCGTCCATGCCGAGCGGCTTCAGGATCCGCTGCATGATGAAGTCGCGATAGCCGGTTCCGGCGACGCGGCCGACCAGGAAGCCGAGCACTTCGGTGGCGTGGCTGTAGTGGAAGCGCTCGCCGGGCTGGTAGGAAAGGGGAAGCGTCCCCAGCGCCGCCAGCCATTCGTCCGGCGTCAGGTGCGTGCCCAGCGGCGAGCCCAGCGCCTTTTCATAGGCCTGGGCGATCGGTCCGATGGAGGTGAAGGCGTAGGCCAGGCCCGAGCGGTGGGTCATCAGGTCGTCCACCGTGATGTCGCGCTCGGCCGGAACCGTCGCGTCGAGCGGGCCGGCGGCGTCCTTCAGCACCCGCAGGTCCTTGAACTCGGGCATCCATTTGGTGATCGGATCGTCCAGGCGCAGCTTGCCTTCCTCCAGCAGCATCAGGGCCGCGACCGAGGTGATCGGCTTGGTCATGGAGGCGATGCGGAAGAGGGTGTCGCGGGTCATCGGGGCCTTGGCCTCGACATCGCGCCAGCCGAGGGTGTTGACCTGGGCGGTCTCGCCCTTGCGCCAGAGCAGGGTCACGAAGCCCGAGAGGTCGCCTGCGTCGATCACCGGCTGCAGGGCCGCCGGAATGGTCGCCAGGCCGTCAGAAGAAAAGCCGCCGAGAGCCAGATCGCCGTCCATGTCGTTTCGTCCCTGTCGTCGCCGACGTTCGCGCCAGCCTGATTGAGACGCGATATGCCGGGACTGACGCAAGGCGCGTCAACAGGCTTTTTCTTGGGGCCGCCGCCGGCGGCCTGCGCGTGGGCCGGCGGCGTGGTTGCAGGCGCGCCAAAAGCCCCCTACCCATTTCGGCATGCGGTCATTGCGCCAGGGATTGAGGAAGCCGGCCAGGGGCGTTGCGCTGGTCCTGGCGGGGCTTGTCCTGGCGGCGTGCACGCCGCTGGGGGTGTTCGCCACCTTCACGCCGCGCGATCCGGCCATCGTGCGGGCCGAGGGGCAGGCCTATGGTCCCGAGGCCCGGCAGACCCTGGACGTCTATGCGCCGACTAAGATGAGCGCCGCGCGGCCGGTGGCGGTGTTCTTCTATGGCGGCGGCTGGGAGCGTGGCCGCAAGTGGGACTACGGCTGGGTCGCCCAGGCCCTGGCCGCCCGCGGCTATGTGGTGGTGTTGCCGGACTACCGGCTCTATCCGCAGGTCAGGTTCCCGCTCTTCCTGCAGGACAGCGCCAAGGCGGTGCGCTGGGCGGTCGATCATGCGGGGGCCTATGGCGGCGATCCGTCCCGTATCGTGCTGCTGGGGCATTCGGCAGGCGCTTACAACGCCGTGATGCTGGCGCTGGACAAGCGCTACCTGGCCGGGGAGGGGGTGGACCCCGCGCGCATCAAGGGCGTGGTCGGGCTGTCGGGGCCCTATGACTTCCTGCCCCTGGCCGGCCACCGGGCCGAGGTCTTCGGCGCGGCCAGGGACCCGGCGGCGACCCAGCCGGTCCGGCGCGTGCGCCGCCATGCGCCGCCCATGCTGCTGGCCACCGGCGGCGCCGACGAGGTGGTGCCGCCCAGCGACTCCGAGGCCCTGGCCCAGGCGCTGCGCGAGGCGGGAGCGCCGGTGGAGTTCCACCTCTACCCCGGGGTCGGCCACAACGAGATCATGGCGGCGATCTCGCGCCCCTTCCGCGACCGCGCCAGCGTGCTGGACGACGTGACCCGCTTCCTGGACCGCGTCACCGACTGACCTCACATGTTTGTCACTGAGGGGCGTGCGCACGAAGCCAGCGCGCCTGAGGTTTGATTCGCCTCGGGAAATCGGCCCTGGGCCGCCCTGCGGCCGCACGCGGCCTGTCGCCCTTATTCAGCCTCTGCTGCGTCGCGGCAATTGTGGCGGGGGGATTTCGACGCTATATCCAGCGACCCTTGAGTTTCAGGGGGTTTGTGCGCCGCACTTAAGAAGGACCGCCCATGCTGGTGACCCTGATGAAGGCCAAGCTGCACCGCGCCACGGTGACCCAGGCCGACCTCGAGTACGAAGGCTCGATCGCGATCGACCGCGACCTGCTCGACGCGTCGGGCATCCTGCAGCACGAACAGGTCGACGTGCTGAACATCACCACCGGCGCCCGCTTCACCACCTACGCCATCGAGGCCCCGCGCGGGTCGAAGGTGATCGGCGTCAACGGCGCGGCCGCGCGCCTGGTCCAGAAGGGCGACAAGGTGATCGTGGTCACCTACGGCATGCTGCCCTCGGAAGAAGCCCGCAACTATTCGCCGACCGTCGTGCTGCTGGGCGACGGCAACGAGATCAAGCAGGCCGCCTAATGCGGCGCGGCGGCGTCATCCTGGCGCTGACGGCGGCGGCCGCCCTGGCCGCCTGCTCGCCCAAGGCGCCGGCCGGAGTCGACAAGAATATCCTCGACGAGGCGATCTCCCAGGCAATCGGCGATCCGGGCACCTGCGTCCTGATCGCCCAGCAGGGGCAGGTCGTCTATCAATACGGCACGCACATGGTCTGCGGCCGGGTCCTGCCCGCCTGCGAGGGGACGGCGACGCGCACCCTGGCCGACCTGGTGAAGGAAGCGCCCGCGGCGGGCGATCCGAAGACCGCCAGTTGCCGCAGCAATCCCGAACGGACCCGCATCGTCGCCTGGGCGGCCGGGCCGGTGGCGGGCGGCGACATGGTCTACGCCGCGGTGATGGAGGGCGACCTGGTTCCGCCGGGCGTCGTGATCGCCGACAAGTTGCAGGCCGCCTTCCAGCGGGCGGGCCTGGGCTCGAACTAGGCCCTCCCCGCGGGCGGGAAGGGCCTCCGCCGCTTAGCGCGACAGTTCGTAGAGGCCGTTGATGTCGACGCGGACGGCCAGTTCGCCGGCCGAGACCGGCGCGCCGCCCGACGCATCCTTCTCCATCCGGGCGTAGGCCATCATCGGCACGGGCGGCGGGGCCGGGCTGTAGCCGCCGCCCTCGCTCAGATTGACTAGGCGGCCGATCCGGTGCCCCGTGGCCTTGGCGTAGAGGTCGGCCTTGGCCTGCAGGGCCTTCACCGCCTCCTGGCGCGCGGCGTTCTCGGCGGCGGTCGGGTCCTTGAGCCCGAACGAAATCCCGTTCACCTGATTGGCGCCGGCCTTGACCGTGGCGTCGACCGCCGCGCCCAGCTTCGCCAGGTCGTTCACCGTCACCGTCACCTGGTTCGACGCCTGGTAGCCGCGCAGCCGCGGCGGCTCGCTCTGCACGTAGTCGTACTGCGGCGAGAGGTTGAGGCCCGAGGTCTGGATGTCCTTGTCGGCGATGCCGCCCTTGCGCAGGGCGGCGATGACCTTGTTCATCTGCTCGCTGTTGGCCGCCAGGGCGGCGGCCGCGGTCGGGGCCTCGGTCGTGACGCCGAGATTGATCGTCGCCTTGTCGGGCGCGACGCGGGTCTCGCCATAGGCCGAAAGGTTGAGCGTGGTGGTCTGGAACATCGAGTCTGCCGTGGGCCGGGCGGTTTGAGCGAAGGCGGCGGGCGCGGCGGCGGTGGCGAGCAGCAGGGCCAGGGCGCCGGCGCGAACGAAGGTCTTCATCGATATCTCCTGAAACGCCCGCGCGGCGCGGGCGGAATTAAGCTCTCCGAACGCCGGATGGCGAGCCGAGGTTGCAGGTTCTGACAAAGCCAAGCTGAACGGCGGCTTTAAGGCGCGTGCAGGTCGTGGTAACCCGCAGCCCTGCTTCGCGGCAGGGGCCTGTAGCTCAATGGTTAGAGCCGACCGCTCATAACGGTCTGGTTGTAGGTTCGAGTCCTACCGGGCCCACCAGCTTTTATATCCGCCTTTTCAACAGCCTAGCGGGTTATAGGCCGCTTGGTTGTCCGGCGGCTAAGTTCACGCCCCAACGACTCACCCAACGATACGGGTTTATCCCCACGTTTTTCGGTCGGGGAGCGGCCCTCTCGCCTCATCACGGCGCGTGTGCGGCATGACGGAGAACGCCGCCCCTTTGGTCCGCCGTGGCCGTCGAATTGCTCATTACACCGCGATTTCGAACGCCCTCATCGACCATCCGACGCTGAGCCCCGAAGCCAGGCTGGTGTTGATCTATCTCTTGTCGAAGCCTGACGATTGGCAGCTCCAGATCAACGACATTCGGCGACTGCTTGGCACGGCCGGAAAACCGTGCGGCCGCAACAAGGCCTACGAGGTCATCAAGGAACTCAAAGCTTCCGCCTATGTCGTTGCCGTCCACGAGCTGGCCGAAAACGGCCGCTTCGACCGCACCGCCTATTACGTGTTCGATGAACCCCATCCTGACCCGGAGAGGTTCATTGCGGAGCACCGTGGCGGACCCGTTGATGAGCGATCTAGCGCCGCTCGCGAGGTCGCTCGCACGCCCGTTTCACCGCGTCCCGGAAACAGGGACATGGAGGCTTCACCGCGTCCCGAAATTCGGGATCCCGGAAAGCGGGACCTTACTAAAGACGGAAAGAAACAAACTACTGAAATCCCCCCTCCGTCCCCCGAGGCCGCCGCTTGCGGCGTCGCGCCAGATGGGGGGAGGGGTGATTTAGAATTCTCGGAGTTTTGGAACGATTGGCCTCACGCCGATCGGCCGCGCGAACGGGATCTCGCGGAAAAGCTGGGCCTGCGACTATCGCCGGCCGATCGTAAGGCTGCGGTGAGTTTCGCTGACCGCCACCGCTCCGATTCAGCACATCGCGGCTTCGTCGCGAGGATGATCCCCTACCTGCGTCATCGTGA
>MEEW01000079.1 GCA_001724985.1 Phenylobacterium sp. SCN 69-14 | reverse complement strand
GTCTTCAGCGCCTGAACCCCGCCTCCAGGTCGGCGTGAGGGGCCTGCTCGTCCTCGGCGGCCGCGATGGCCGCCACGATCGCCTCGATCAGGGCGGCGGCGCGGATGGGCTTGGAGAGGTGCAGGTCGGCGCCCGCCTCGCTGCTGGCGCGCACATGCTCGTCCAGGGCGTTGGCGGTCAGCATGATGACCGGCGTGCGCGGCAGGCCGTGTTCGGCTTCGAACTCGCGCAGCAGGGCGGTGGCCGAGAGCCCGTCGAGTTCGGGCATCTGCATGTCCATCAGCACGATGTCGAACCGCTCGGCGCGCAGGGCCGCCAGCGCCAGGGCGCCGTTCTCCACGATGACCGGATCGACCCCGACCGATTGCAGGATCAACTGGACCACCTTCTGATTGGTCGGATGGTCTTCGGCCAGAAGCACGCGGCGGCCGGCGATGTCGACGGCGGTCGACGGGCTGGCCGCGCCGCCCTCGTCGGCGCCCTGCGTCTGGGGCAGGGCCACGGCGACGGTGAAGGTCGACCCCCTGCCCGGCTGCGAGACGACATCGACCTCCCCGCCCATCAGCTCGACCAGCGAGCGGCTGATGGCCAGGCCGAGGCCCGTACCGCCGAAACGGCGCCGGATCGAATCGTCGGCCTGTTCGAAGCGGCGGAAGAGCCGCGCCTTGACCTCGTCGCTGAAGCCGATGCCGGTGTCGCGGACCGAGAAGCGCAGCGGGCCGGCGCCGTCGCGCTCCACCCGAAGGGTCACGCTCCCCGCCTCGGTGAACTTCACGGCGTTGGAGAGCAGGTTGGAAAGCACCTGGGTCAGGCGCACGGCGTCGCCGATGAAATGGCCGTCGGCCTGGGGCGCTACGCTCCACTCCAGCGACAGGCCCTTGGCCTCGGCGGCCGCACGGTGTAGTTCGGCGATCCGCCCGACGATGGCGCGCAGGGCGAACGGCTCGGCGGCCAGGACGATCTCGCCCGCCTCGATCTTCGAGAAGTCGAGGATATCGGTCAGGACCTGTTCGAGAAGGCGTCCCGACGAGACGATCAGCTCGGCCAGTTCGCGGCTCTTGGGCGAGGTCTGCTCGGCGGCCAGGGTCTCGGAGATGGCGATCACCCCGTTCAGCGGAGTGCGCAGCTCATGGCTCATATTGGCGAGGAAGCGCGATTTCTCGGCGTTGGCGCGTTCGAGTTCGGCGGTGCGTTCATGGACGCGGTCCTCGAGCGAGGCCATGACCTCTTCGACCTTGTCGCGCTCGCCGCGCAGCGCCTTGGCCAGCACGCCGATCTCGTCGTTGCGCGCCTCGACCTTGCCGATGTCGGGCCGCTCGCCCGACCCGAAGGCCTCCGGCTCGCAGGTGGCCGCCAGTTGCCGCAGGGGCTGGACGATGGTCCGACGCGCCAGGCTGACCACCAGGAAGAGCTGGGCGGTCGAGGCCACCAGGCCCAGGGCCAGCACCCAGGAGGCCGACAGCATGGCCGACCTGGTCACCGCCGCCTTGGGATAGGTCAGCAGCAGATACCAGTCCGGCCCGGTCAGGCGGCCATAGGCCACGATCTCGTCGCGGGCGGGGTTTTCGATGACGCCGTGCGAGCGGCCGTCCGCCTTGATCGCCTGGACCAGGGCGCGCAGGCCCAGGCGCTCCTCATAGCCCGCCACCGTGGCCTCGGACGCCTTGCCGGGGGTCTGGAAGCCGGGAAAGGCGATCAGTTCGCCCTTGGAGGTGACGACGAGGTTCGATGCGCCGGGCAGGGTGTTGCGGATGGCGTCGAGGAAGAAGCCGGTCAGCTCCAGCGAAGACCCGAATGAGCCGATATAGCGGCCGTCGGCATAGGCCGGCGTCAGGCAGGCGGTGGCGAGCCGTTCGCCGATGGTGTCCTGCACCAGCCGCTGGAGGTTGGTGCAGCGGGTGAGCCGGTCCGGATCGTTCTCCGGCGAGGTGAGCGTGGCCATCTCCTCCTTGCTGAGGTCGAGGTCCGCAGGCGCCTCGTGCCGATAGAACATCAGGCGGTCGGGCCGGTCGGGGCCGAACATCACCAGCCGGGTCGACGGCGTGAAGAAATAGAAGTTGTCGTACTGGCCATGGGCCGCCTGGCCGAAGCCGGACACGACCTGGAAGGCGGCGGCCAGGGCGGCCTTCTCCAAGGGCGGCGTCTCCGCGGCGCGCGCGATGAAGGCGCCCATGCCGTAGACATAGTCCCCTTCGGGGGTCAGGCGGCCGTCGAAATCCTCCGGGCGGCTGCGCCGGGTGCCGTCCGGGCGGGCCGGGAAGTAGCGCTCGGTCAGCCGATCCACCTCGGCCGGGGTCAGGGCCCGCAGGCGGCGCTCGAGTTCCTGGGCGGCCGACCGGTGCAGGCCTTCGAGGTTGGAGAACCGCTTGTCCACATTGGTGCTGCGCTCGGCCACATAGTCGCCGAGGAAGGCGATCTGGCGATTGGACAGCTCGCCCTGGAAGACCATGAACGCCGCGACGGCGCCCATGGCGGTGACGATGGTCGACATCACCCCCAGGCTGAGCTGAAACCTGCGCGACAGAGATTGCATGCGGCCCCGATCCGAAAGACGAGGCACTATGCACACCAGGTGTTGCGGCCAGGTTTACACGTAAAACCAAGCAGTTGCCGAAGGTCGGCGCAGGTCTAGGGCGCGTCGTCGATGATCGAGAGCGGCGGGGCGACCTCCTCCAGCGGCTTGCGCTCGGCCGCCACGCCGAGGAACAACTCGACGACCGAGGCCAGCAACATCAGGCCCCCGCCCAGCAGGTAGCCCCAGAGGATCTGGTGGCGCTCGCCCGACTCGATCAGGGCTCCGAACAGCGCCGGGCCGCCCACCCCGCCCAGCAGGGTGCCGAAGGCGTAGAACAGCGAGATCGTCACCGCGCGGGTCTCCAGCGGGAAGGATTCGCCGATGGTGAGATAGGCCGCGCTGGCGCCGGCGGAGGCGAAGAAGAAGATCACCGTCCAGGCCACGGTCTGCCAGACCGCCGAGAGCATGCCCTCGGCGAATCCCCAGCCGGTCAGGCAGAGCAGCACGCCCGACAGGCCATAGGTCAGGGAGATCATCGGCTTGCGGCCGATCGAATCGAAGAAGTGGCCCAGCAGCAGGGGGCCGAGGAAGTTGCCCGCCGCGAACGGCAGGATGAACCAGCCGATCGAGGCCGGCGCGATCCCGTAGAACCGCGTCAGCACCAGGGCGTAGGTGAAGAAGATGGCGTTGTAGCAGAAGGCCTGGGTGGCCATCAGCACAATGCCCAGCACAGTCCGCTTCGGATGGCGGACGATCAGCGAGCGGGCGATGTCGAGCCAGGAGGTGCGCATCGGCCGCAGCCGCAGGGTCGGCAGGCCGGCGGTGGGCGGCAGGACGATCCCGGACCGCTTCTGGATGTCGGCCTCGATGGCCGCGACGACGGCCTCGGCCTCCTGGGGATGGCCGTGGCTCATCAGCCAGCGCGGGCTCTCGGGGATGTAACGGCGGATGTAGATGACGATCAGGGCCAGGGCGCCGCCGATGATGAAGGCCAGGCGCCAGCCCCAGGCCTGGTCGACGATCTGCGGGTCCAGCACGATCAGCGAGCCGACCGCGCCCAGGGCCGCGCCGACCCAGAAGCTGCCGTTGATGGCGAGGTCGGTATAGCCGCGGCGGCGCGCGGGGATCAGTTCCTGGATCGCCGAATTGACCGCCCCGTACTCGCCGCCGATGCCGGCGCCGGTGAGGAAGCGGAACAGCAGGAACGACCAGAAGTCCCACGAAAAGCCGGTGAGGATGGTCGCGACCAGATAGACGCCGACCGTGATGGTGAAGAGCCGCCGTCGCCCGAAGGTGTCGGTCAGCCGCCCGAAGACCAGGGCGCCGAGCACCGCGCCGAGGATATAGGCGCTGCCGCTGAGGCCGATCTGGGTGCTGGATAGGGCCAGGCCGCCCGCGATGGCCGGCGAGAGCGAGCCGACCAGGGTGACTTCGAGTCCGTCGAGGATCCAGGTGACGCCTAGCGCGATCACCACCATCCAGTGGAAACGGCTCCAGGGCAGGCGATCGAGCCTGGCCGGGACGTTCGTCGTGAAGGTTTCCGCCATGCCTCCAGTGGGCTAGGGCCAACACGCCTCGATTGCAAAACCTGAGGGCTTGGGTTCAAGCCCTTGTGACTGTAAGCCGGGGTCATGGAGCGACCCGAAATCCTCGTCGACGCGCGCGGCCATCGCTGCCCGGTGCCGACCTTGCGGCTTCGGCGGGCGCTGGAGGCGGCCCCGCCCGGAGCGCGCGTGCGGCTGCTGGCCGACGATCCGCTGGCCCGGATCGACGTGCCGCATTTCGCCGCCGGGGCGGGCATGGAGATCATCGAGGTCGGCGAGGACGGCGGCGCCCTCTCCTTCCTGGTCGGCAAGCCGCTTTAGACCGCCTCGCTCGCCAGCCGATGCTGGCGGCGGTCTTCCAGCACCAGTTCGATCTCGGTGGCGAAGGCGCCGCCGAAGAAGACGGCGTTGACGCTCCAGGAGAGCCAGATCAGGAAGACGACGACGGCGGCGACCGAGCCGTAGGTCGCGCCGAGATGGGCGATCTGCTCGACATAGACCGCGCTGGCCCAGGAGACGAACAGGCAGAGGATCGCCGCGGTGGCCCCGCCCAGGATCGAGGGCAGCCAGGCGACCGGCCGGCTGGACATCGCAAAGCGGTAGATCAGGCTCATGGCGACCGTCAGGCCGAAACTGGCCCAGACCCACTCGCTGTAGAGCCACGAGACCCCGGCCAGCGGGCGCAGGCCAAAGGCCGCGCCGATGAAGCGGAAATAGAAGAAGATCGCCGAGAAGAAGGCCATCATCACGAAGGCGGCGATCAGCACCGCCAGGGCCAGCAGGTTGAAGCTGAAGAAGCCGCGCTGGGTGTCCTCGTCATGGATGAAGGAGAGCCCCGCCAGCAGGGCCTTGAACCCCCGGTGCGCCGCATAGCCCCCGATGAGCAGCGCCACGCCGCTCTGGGCCGACACCGCCTGGAACGGCGCCTGGGCCAGGCGTTCGAGTTCACCCTGGAACAGGGTCTGGGCGCCGGCCGGCAGCAGGCGGGCCATGGCCTCGGCCTGATGGGCCACCTCGCCGGGGTCGGCCAGCAGGCTGTAGGCGCCGATGCCGATGGACAGGGCCGGGAACACCGCCAGCATGGCGAAGAAGGACACGCCGCCGACATAGAGCATCACGTCCCGCCCCCAGAGGCGGCGCAGGGCGCGGCCGGTAACCAGGAGGGCGAGGCGAATCCAGTGGATCGGATCCCAGTCCGCGTCCCGCAAGGCGCGGATTCTCTGTTGAAACGACATGGCGCGGAAGGTGCGCAAGCTCGCCCGTGGACGCAACCCCGCCATCGCCGCACGCCCGAACGGCGCGCCGGGGTCGCCGGCGCGCCGCCGATGGGCGTGTCGTGCCATCGATCCGAGCCGCCGCGTCGAGGGACGGGAGATTTGCGGCGTCCGGACAAGGCGCACTATCGGATCGGTCCGCTGAACCCCGGCTGAACGCCCTGCCCGGCGCGCGTTCATGCGGGGCGGCCGTCACCGCGACTTCACATAAGTGTCAAACAACAATGTTAGCGGCTCGGGGCCACCGGTCTGGGAGCTCACAGCCATGAAACCTTACGCCTATCTCGCCATCGCCGCCGTCGCCTTGAGCGCCTGCGGCCAGCAGGCCGCCAAGGGCGGCGCCGAGAAGGCCGCCGGCCCCAGCGCCAGCGGCCGTGACCAGGTCTGGGCCGTGGGCTCCTCGACCGTCTTCCCGTTCGCGACCCGGGTGGCCGAGAACGTGGCCAGGACCACGGGCGGGCGCGCCGCCAAGGTCGAGAGCCTGGGCACCGGCGGCGGCTTCAAGCTGTTCTGCGGCGGAACGGGCGCGAACTTCCCCGACGTCGCCAACGCCTCGCGGCCGATCAAGAAGTCGGAATACGACCAGTGCGCGGCCAACGGCGTCACCGACATCGTCGAGATCAAGATCGGCTATGACGGCATCGTGATCGCCAACGCCAAGTCCGGTCCGGCCTTCGACTTCAAGCTCGACCAGATCTATCGCGGCCTGGCCGCCGAGCTGCCCAAGGGCGCGGGCTTCGAAAAGAACACCCTCAAGACCTGGAAGGACGTGGACGCCGGCCTGCCGGCCCAGGCGATCCTGGTCTATGGCCCGCCGCCCACCTCGGGCACCCGCGACGCCTTCAGCGAACTGGCCATGGAGAAGGGCGCGCGCAAGCTGGCCGAACTCGACGCCCTGCACGGCAAGGACGAGGACGCCTTCAAGGCCAAGGCCCACACGATCCGCGGCGACGGCGCCTGGGTCGACGCCGGCGAGAACGACAACGCCATCGTCCAGACCCTGACCAAGACCCCGAACGCCATGGGCGTGTTCGGCTATTCGTTCCTCGAGAACAACATGGACAGCGTGAAGGCCGCGAAGATCGACGGGATCGCCCCGACCTTCGAGACCATCTCGAACGGGACCTACCCGGTCTCGCGCTCGCTCTACATCTACGTGAAGAAGGCCAATGTCGGCGTCACCCCCGGGCTGCGGGAGTTCGTCAGCGCCTTCGTCTCCGACGCGGCGACCGGCAAGGGCGGATACCTGCAGCAGCGGGGCCTGATCCCGCTGTCGGCCGAGGATCATGCGGCGCAGAAGACCGCCGCGACCGATCTTGCGGCCATGGCCCCGCCGGCGAAATAGCCCCTTCCCCTACCCGGCCAAGGCGCCGGAGGCCTTCAGCGCCTCGATCTCGGCGTCCGAGAAGCCCCAGTCGCCCAGGGCCTCGCGGTCGTGGGCGCCGATGGCCGGGGGCGGGCCCTGGATGGCGCCGGGGGTGGCCGAGAAGCGCGGCGCGGGGGCCGGCTGGACGACGCCGCCCAGCTCCACAAAGGTCTGGCGCGCGACATTGTGCGGGTGCCGGGGCGCCTCGTCGAGGTCCAGCACCGGGGCGAAGCAGACGTCGGTCGCCCCCATGATGTCGGTCCACTCGGCCTGGGTCTTGCGGGCGATGACGGCGGCCAGCTTCTCGCGCAGGCCGTCCCAGCGGCCGCGGTCCATCTGGGCGGCGAAGTCCGGATCGTCGACGCCGGTCTTCTCCAGCAGCAGGGCGTAGAACTGCGGCTCGATGGAGCCGATCGAGATCCATTTGCCGTCGGCGCACTGGTAGGTGTCGTAAAAGTGGGCGCCGCCGTCGAGCAGGTTGGCGCGGCGCTGTTCCTTCCAGATGCCGCCGGCCTTGAAGCCGTAGAACATCGCCATCAGCGAGGCGGCGCCGTCGCTCATGGCGCAGTCGATCACCTGCCCCTTGCCGGTCTCCCGCGCATTGAGCACGCCGGCCAGCAGGCCGAAGGCGAGATAGAGCGCCCCGCCGCCGAAATCGCCG
The DNA here is from genome assembly GCA_001724985.1 of Phenylobacterium sp. SCN 69-14. GTDB lineage: Bacteria > Pseudomonadota > Alphaproteobacteria > Caulobacterales > Caulobacteraceae > Phenylobacterium. The sequence goes on along the minus strand of MEEW01000079.1, from coordinate 2,786 downwards.
ACCAGGTTCAGGGGCGGAACCGGCTTGTCGCCCGTGCCGATGGCGTGCAGGGCCCCGGTGATGGCGATGTAGTTCATGTCGTGGCCGGCGGCGTTGGCGTAGGGGCCGAACTGGCCCCAGCCGGTCATCCGCCCGTAGACCAGCCTGGGATTGCGGGCGAGCGCGACATCGGGGCCGAGGCCCAGCCGCTCCATGACGCCGGGGCGGAAGCCCTCGAACACCGCATCGGCGCCTTCCATCAGCTTCAGGCAGGTCTCGATCGCGGCCGGGGTCTTCAGGTCCAGCCCGACGGAGCGGCGCCCGCGCGAGGTGATGTCGGCGGGCGAGGCCCTGCCCTGCCCCTTGCGGTCGATGCGCACCACGTCGGCGCCGAGATCGGACAGCAGCATGCCGCAGAACGGCCCCGGCCCGATGCCGGCGAACTCGACGACCTTCAGTCCGCTCAGCGGTCCCTGGCCCATGCTTAGACTCCCTTGAATTGTCCGCCGCGAGCCTAGAGGCGTGACGCGCCGTCAGCCAAACATCGGGCGGGCGTCGCTGTGCCATTCGCCCAAGGGCTGTATAGTCCGCTTACGCTCCGATTCCCGCGTCACCCTGCGGGAGCTGCGCAAGAGGCCAGGGTTTAAGCGAATGACGGCGGGCGTGCAGGCGCGAGTCTTGATCGTTGCACGGGACGACGCCGTGGCCGGGCCGCTGGCCGAAGGGCTCGACCGCCTGGGCTGGCGCACGGTCACCGCGCGCGGCCCCTACGCCGCGGTCGCCGCCCTGGCCGACCTGGGCGTCGAGGCGGCGATCGTCGATCTGGCGAGCGGCGGACACGAGGCCCTGACCATGGCCCAGCGGCTGAAGGCCGCCTGCGCGCCGCGGCGGCTGCCGGTCATCGCCATCGGCGATCCCGGCCCCGAGCTCGACTCCTGCGACTTCGACCTGACCCTGGCGGCCCCGGTCCATCCCGCGCAGATGGTGATGCGGCTGGAGACCCTGGTGCGGACGGCGGTGGCCGAGGAGGAGTTCGAGCTTCGCCTGGAGACCTTCGCCGACCGGGGCCGGCGGCTGGACGCGCTGGAGCCGAATTCCGCGCCGTTCCACGTGCTGGCCATCGGCGAGCCGGCGCCGCAGTTCCTGGCCCTGTCGAACGCCCTGGCCCGGTCGGGGGCCGAGGTGGTCGGCGCCTTCACCGCCTACACCGCCTTCGACTACCTGCACGAGCGGCCGTTCGACGCGGTCGTGCTGTGGGCCGGCGACACCAGCCAGGAGGCGCTGTCCATCGCCGCCGGCATGCGGCACAACACCCGCCTCTATCACACGCCTGCGCTGCTCTACATGCGCCAGGAAAGCTATGTGACCATGTCGGAGGCCTATCATCGCGGCGTGACCGACGTGGCCTCGCCCGAAACGCCGGAGACCGAGACGGCGCGGCGGGTGGTGGAGCTGGCCCGCAGCTACCGGCGCCAGCAGGCGATCCGCAAGGCGCTGGAAAAGGCCCGCACCTCCGGGCTGATGGACGCGGCCACCGGCCTCTTCACCCGCGACCTGTTCGCCCGCCACGTCGGACGCCTGGCCCAGGCTTCGCGCGCGCGGGGCCGGCCGCTGTCGGTCTGCGTGCTGAAGGTGGCCGAGCGGGCCGATGTGAGCGCCGCGCGCAAGGGCGGCTGGCTGGACCGGGCGATCCCGCAGATCGGCTCGATGATCGGCCGGCTGGTGCGGGTCGAGGACACCGCCGCACGGCTCGGCCAGGAGGTCTTCGCCCTCGCCCTGCCCGCCACCGGCAAGGCCGCCGCCCGCGCGGCCGGCGAGCGGATCGCCGCCGTGATCGGCTGCACGGCCTTCGAGGCCGGCGACGGCCAGCCGCCGTTCGTGGTGGATTTCGACATCGGCGTCGCCGAGGTCGGCTCGCCCGAGCAGGTCGGCAAGGCGCTGGAGGAAGCCGCCGCCAGCGCGCAGCAGAAGGCGAGCTGACGGCTCAGGCCGCCAGTTTCGCCAGTTCGGCCAGGATGCCCTCGGCCGCAGCCAGGCGCTGCTCGGGGGTTTCCCACTCGCCCTTCACCACGACCTTGTGGTCCGGACGGATCTTCCAGGCGACCTGGTTCTTCTGGACGAAGCCGACCAGGCCCATTGGGTTCTTGAACTCGTCGCCCCGGAAGGTGACGACCGCGCCCTTCGGCCCGACGTCGATCTTGGCGACATTGGCCTCGCGGCACAGGCCCTTGATGGCCACGACCTTGAGCAGTTGCCCAGCTTCCGGCGGCAAGGGGCCGAAACGGTCGATCATCTCGGCGGCCAGGGCCTCGCGGTCGCCCGCCTTCTCGGCGTCGGACAAACGGCGATAGAGCGACAGGCGCACATTGAGGTCGGGCACATAGTCGTCGGGGATCAGCACGGCCGCGCCGGTGTTGATCTGCGGCGACCAGCCACGGTCGGCGGCCTGGCCCTTGCCGGCCAGTTCCTTCAGCTCGTTGACGGCGTCTTCGAGCATCTGCTGGTAAAGCTCGACCCCGATCTCGCGGATATGGCCCGACTGCTCCTCGCCCAGCAGGTTGCCGCCGCCGCGCTGGTCGAGGTCGTGGCTGGCGAGCTGGAAGCCGGCGCCCAGGCTGTCGAGCGACTGCAGCACCTTCAGCCGCCGCTCGGCCGACAGGGTGATCTGCTTCTCGGCCGGCGTGGTCAAATAGGCGTAGGCGCGCGCCTTGGCCCGGCCGACCCGGCCGCGGAGCTGGTACATCTGGGCCAGGCCGAACATGTCCGCGCGGTGCAGGACCATGGTGTTGGCGGTCGGGATGTCGAGG
>MEEW01000078.1 GCA_001724985.1 Phenylobacterium sp. SCN 69-14 | reverse complement strand
GATCCGCGCCTGCCATCCGGCGCCGGTGGCCTTGAAGTGGTTGAGCACCGATTGCGACAGCCGCAACGTGACCTGCTGCTTGGGATTGGCCGACCTTGGGCGGCCGCCCTTGTTGCGGGTGCGGGGGAAGGCGGCCAGTTCCGCCGCGGACAGAGCCTCGGGGCCTTCCGCCCGCGCGAAATCTTCCTCCGTCCATTCGGGGTTGTCGGGGTCGGTTAGGTCGGCTTCGGGCTGCGCCCCGAGCTTGCGTTCGATGTCATCGGACATGCCGGCGATACTCCTTCAGATGGGCCCGACGAAGGCTGATGGCGCGGACCTGGCCTTCCCGGATCGCGTAGGCCAGGCAGTGGGGAACGCCATCGATCAGGCCGTAGGCGCGATAGCGGGGCCCCTCGAAACGGCTGTCGGCGACGCGGGCTTCAATTTCGAGATCGGTTGCGCGGGCGAGGCTGACCCCGTGTTTCGCACGGTTGGCTTCGTCCTTGGCGGGGTCGAACTCGATCATGGGTATTTGTAACGACAATAACCTCGCCGATCAAGTTGTTGTCGTTACAAATACCTCGGAAAGTCCCCGGAACCGCTGTCCGCGGCGTTCGTTCATCGGCGATCGCTGGGCAAGCAGGGAGGTTTCCCATGGCGCGTGGCGCGGGCGGCGGATCGGCGCCGTGGATCGCCTTCATCCTCGGCGGCCTGCTGGTGGCCGTGGCGGTGATCGCCTATGTCCTCTATGCGGGCGGCTTGCGGCCGCAGGCGCCCCGCGGCGTCGACATCGACGTCAACCTGCCCAGGCCGCCGGCCCTGCCCGATGCGCCGAAGCTCCCCGATCCGCCCTTGCCGACCCCGAAGTAGCCGATGCCCCCGGACCCGCCGCCCAGACGTCCCATCCCGCTGCTGCTCTGGGCCGTGCTGGGCTTCTTCCTCGTCCTAGCCTTCCTCTTCGCCCTGCGCGAGCTCAATCCGGCCGGGCTGGGTTAGGCGCCCGCCCGCCGCGCGAAGGCCAGGGCCGCGACCCGACAGGCCGAGGCCAGGGGGCGCTCGCCGCGCGCCTCGTCGATCTGGGCGATCAGCCCGGCCAGGCTGACCCTGCGCGCGCCGGCCATCTCGTCCAGCACCGCCCAGAACTCCGGCTCCAGCGCCATGGAGGTGGCGTGGCCGGAGAGGAGGATCGAACGCTTTTTCAACACAGGCATGGCCTCTGTTGTGGCCCAGGCGCCACGTCGCCTCCAAGTCTTCTCTTGAGCGCTTGCCAAAAGGTGACGCGTGCGTCATCTTCAATCCTAACACTGTTAGTTTTAAGGCTCCCTCCCCATGGCCATGATCGCTGACGCCCTCGACGCCCCCCTCGCGCGCCAGGCCGCGCCGGCGCCGGACGTGCGCCTGCCCAAGCCGCGCCTGCAGTGGGGCGCGGCGCTCAAGGCCCTGCAGCGCCTGCTGAACGACAAGGAAGACACCGGCCAGGTGTTCGAGATCATGCGGGCTCTGAACGGGACCTCGACCGCCCGCTGCTACGAGCGCCTGCTGACCACCGCGCGGGGCGGGCGCATCGCCTATGAGCGCCAGGAGCTGGCCGCGCGGCTGATGGACGACGCCTGGCTCGATTCCATGCCCGCCGGCAGCGTCGGGGCGGCCTATCGCGAGTTCATCCGCTCCGAGCAACTGTCCGCCGAGGGCCTGGCCGAGGTCAGCCGCATCCAGGGCTCCGAGGTCGACATCCAGCACCCCTACGCCTGGATGGGCCGGCGCACCCGCGACGTCCACGACATCTGGCACATCCTGTCGGGCTATCACCGCGACGGCCTGGGTGAATCCTGCCTGGTCGCCTTCTCCTACGCCCAGACCAAGGGCCTGGGCTGGGCGCTGATCGCGCTCGGCGCCATGTCGCGCTCGCGCGGCGCCGACCACCCGTACAACAAGGCCATCTGGCAGGGCTACAAGCGCGGCAAGGCCGCCGCCTGGCTGCTGGGCGAGGACTATGAACGCCTGATGGCCGAGCCGCTGGACAGCGCCCGCAAGCGCCTGAACATCACCCCGGCCACCATCTACGACTCCATCCCGGCGCAGGCGCGCGACGCCGCCGTCCCGAAGCGGATGTAAGCCTTCGCACGCCCGGCCGTGGGGCGGCCTTGCGTGCGGACGCGAGGGTGGGGAGAGTGTCGAGCCTCTCCCCACCCCGCCTGTCCAGAGCATTTTCCGCCGCGGCGGACGCCGGTTCGGGGTGGAAGACGCGCTGGAAATCTAGTCCTCGTCCTCGCGCCGCGCGCCGTCCAGCGACCGCTCGGCCTGGTCGGCTTCCAGCTTCTCCAACGTCTTCTGGCCCTTGCTGCGGCCGAACCTGGCGCGGTTCTCGCGCGCCTGCGCACTGGCCGCGGCCTTGTCGCGCGCCTTCCTGGCCTTGTTGAGATTCACGACCTCGCCCATGGCCCGATCCTAAGCGCCTGCGGCCCGGCGGCGGAAGCCCTCTCGCCGCGAACGAACGCCGTTCTGCTTTTCCCCGCGGCGGAAGACGGATAAGCCTCATGGCGAGCATGGATCGGGGCGGGCGTTTGGCGACCAGATTCCTTGAAAGGGCGATCGCGCGGGTGCGCGCCTGGCCGGCCCAGGCCTTGCCTGTGCTGGTGGCGCTCGCCGGCTTGGCGGCCACCCTCTTCGTCGCCGCCGCCCTGGACCAGGGGCGCCAGGCCCGCGCCCAGCTCCGCTTCAACGCCCTGGTCGACCAGGCCAACGCCGCGGTCGAGCGGCGGCTGGAGACCTATGTCGAGATGCTGCGCGCCGGCTCGGGCCTGTTCGCGGCCAGCCACAATGTCGACCTTGGCGAGTTCAAGGCCTTCGTCGATCACCTCGAGCTCACGCGCCGCTATCCGGGCATCCGCGGCGTCGGCTATTCGGTCCGCGTCCCGCCGGGCGAGGGGCCGGCCCTGCTGGCGCGGATGCGGGCCGAGGGCGCGCCGCCCTTCGCCCTGACGCCGTCGCACAAGCCGGGCGAGGAGCTTCACGCCATCGTCTATCTGGAGCCGCTCGACGCGCTCAACCGCCGCGCCCTGGGCTTCAACATGCACGCCTTCCCGGTGCGCCGCGAGGCCATGGACCGCGCCCGCGATTCCGGCCAGGCGGCCCTGTCGGGCAAGGTCGAACTGGTCCAGGAGCAGGGCCGCGATCTGCAGGCCGGATTCCTGATCTACGAGCCGGTCTATCGCGGCGGGATCGTCCCGCAGACCCTGGCCGAACGGCGCGAGAAGCTGCTGGGCTTCGTCTACGCCCCGTTCCGCGCCGGCGACCTGCTGGGCGCGGTGCTGCCCAGCGCCAAGAGCGCCGGCTTCGACTATGCGGTCTATGACGGCGAGGCCGGGGCGGGCGTGCTGCTGCACCGCTCGCCGGCCCCCGACGCCCCGCGCGGCGGGGCGGTCGCCACCCGCACCCTCGACATCGCCGGGCGCACCTGGACCATCGTCTACCGCGCCCGTTCGGACTTCGAGCGCAACGCCGACAGCGGCCTGACCCTGCTGTTCGTGGCCGGCGGCCTGCTGGCCACCGTGCTGCTGACCCTCGCCGCCTGGCGCCAGGCCCATGCCCGCCTGATGGCCGAGCGCGAGGTCGTCGCCCGCATCGCCGCCGAGGCGCGCCAGAAGCTGCTGCTCGACGAACTGAACCATCGGGTGAAGAACACGCTGGCCACCGTCCAGTCGATCGCCGCCCAGAGCCTGCGCCACGGTCAGGACGTCGGCAGCGTGCGCCAGAGCTTCGAGGCGCGGCTGATCGCGCTCTCCCACGCCCACAACCTCCTCACCCGCGACAACTGGAGCGGCGCCGACCTCGCCGAACTGCTGCGCGGCGAACTTGCGCCCTATGGCGGCGCCGAAGGCGAGCGGGTGGTGGTCGCCGGAGAGCGGGTCTGGCTCGGCCCCAACACCGCCGTCGCCCTGGGCATGGCCTTCCACGAGCTGGCCACCAATGCGGTGAAGTACGGGGCGCTGTCCAACGAGGCCGGCCGCGTGCACGTGACCTGGAGCGTCGGGTCCGGCGGCGGCGGCCCGGTCCCCGGATCGCGGCGCCTGCGCATCGTCTGGCGGGAGGAGGGCGGCCCGCCGGTGGTCCCGCCGGGGCGCCGGGGCTTCGGCTCGCGGGTCATCGTCGGGGGTCTGGCCCATCAGCTCGACGGCGTGGTCGATCTCGATTTCGCGCCCGCCGGCGTCGTCTGCACCATCGCCTTCACCCTGCCGCCGGCCGGGGCCGAGGACGAGATCATGGACCTGGGCTCGGCCGCCTGATTTTCCGGCCAAGCTGAAACCGCCGATGGCGCGGCTCGTTTTCCTGCAACCCGAAACCCAAACGACAGGAGAACGCCATGAACCCCGGCATCCGCGAACATATGGAAGTCATCGGTTCGGATGGCGGCCATGTGGGCCGCGTCGATCACGTGGTCGGCCAGGAGATCGAACTGGCCAAGCTCGACCTCGGCGCGGGCCTCAAGCACCACCTGATCCCGCTGACCTGGGTCGACGACGTCGTCGACGACAAGGTGCGGCTCAACATCACCAAGGAGGCCGCCAAGGCCGCCTGGCGCGAGAAGCACTGAAGCGCCGGGGAGGCGCGCCTTCCTAGACGGCGAAGAACCCGTGCTCGCCGCTGACGCGGACCTGGCACGGGCGGCCTTCGTCCTGCATCTGTCGGGCCTGTTTGTTCGCCGCCGCCTTGGCGACTTCCTTGTCCGAGGAATAGCCGAAATGGTCGCCGTCGAGTTCGACGGCCCAGCCGCCGTCATGACGCACGACGCTCAGGATGGATCGTTCAACACCTTTTTGCATGCGCCATCCTAGAGCATTTTCCGCCGAAGTGGACACCGGTTCGGCGCAGAAAATGCTCTAAATTCAAAAACTCTTGAGTTTGATCCGATTCTATCGAAACGGATCACACTCTGGCACGCCTGCGCCGCGATTTTCGATTTTTCGGAGATATTCCTTGTGCTCGGGCCTGGAAGGCGTCACCCTTGGAGGATCAAAATTCGTTTTGGCTCGCTGCCGATCTACCGGGGCCCTAATTCTGACGCCTCTGGAAATGCCTTCGACCCTCTCCGAAAATTTGACCTCCAACCCACTCTCGGGTGCGAGAACTCATGTCCGAAAGGGACGATAGAATGACTATTGGTGTCGTGAAGTGGTTCAACGCCCAAAAGGGCTTCGGCTTCATCCAACCGGAAGGCGGCGGCTCCGACGTCTTCGTGCACATCTCGGCCGTCGAGCGCGCCGGCATGGCCACCCTGCATGACGGCCAGAAGGTCAGCTTCGAACTGGAGCAGGACCGTCGCAGCGGCAAGATGTCGGCCGGCCAACTCCAGGCCGTCTGACCGCCGGTCAAGACCTAGTAAAACGGCCCGGAGCGATCCGGGCCGTTTTTGTTTGACTCCTCTTACGGTCATCCCGGCGAAGGGGAGGCCGCCCCACCCAGGCGGGGCCGATCGCACCAGCAGACTTCGCCGCTCTTCCAGACTCAGGCGCGGGATCTCATTCCCAACCCCGCTCATCCCGGCGAAGGCCGGGACCCAAGCGGCCTCTCAACCCGCACCGCCGTCGCCAGCCGGACCACACCATGGACCCCGGCCTTCGCCGGGGTGAGCGGAGGAGGGGAGGCCGTCCCCAAGACCCCGAAGGGGTTGATCTCACCTGAAACTCGCCGCCGACCCACGTTCAGCGCCGCCCCTTGGTGGTCTTCGCGCCCTTCGTGCTCTTGGTGTCACTTTTTCGGCGCTACCCGTTCAGGTCTTCCAGCGTCAGGGCCGACAGCACCGGAACCTCCAGCCCCTCGATCCGAGCGGGCAGGGGGCCGCGCCAGACGGCGCAGACCACCGCCGCGGTGATCGCCCCGGCCTCGTCCAGCCGGGCCTTGGCGTCGCGCACGGCGCCGCCGGTGGAGATCACGTCCTCGATGATCGCGACCCGCTTGCCGGTCAGGTCGCCCCCCTCGACGGCCAGGCGCGTGCCATAGGTCTTGGCCTGCTTGCGAACGAAGGCCGCCGGCAGGCCGCTGGCCAGCGACATCGCCGTGGCGATCGGCACGCCACCCAACTCCACCCCGGCCAGCACCTCGACCTCGGTCGGAACCAGCCGGACCATGGCCGCGGCGACCCGCGACAGCAGCCGCGGGTCGGCCTCGAACCGATACTTGTCGAAATATTCGCTCGCCGTCGCGCCCGAGCGCAGGACGAAGGTCCCGGTCAGGCGCGCCGCGGCGTCGATGTCCGCCGCCAGCGCGCGGCGGGCGGCGGCGTCCATCGTCATTTCACGTTCGCGCAGAAGCGCTGGATGCGGGTGCAGGCGTCTTCCAGCACCGCGTTCGAGGTCGCATAGCTGATGCGGAAGAACGGCGAGAGGCCGAAGGCCGCGCCGAACACCACCGACACGCCTTCCTGCTCCAGCAGTTCGACGGCGAAGTCCTGGTCGCTCTGGATCACCTTGCCGCTGGGCGAGGTCTTGCCGATCAGCTTCTCCACCGACGGATAGACGTAGAAGGCGCCCTCCGGGGTCGGGCAGGCGATGCCGCTGGCCTGGTTCAGCATCGAGACCACCAGGTCGCGGCGCGCCTCGAACAGCTTGGCGTTCGGCTTGATGAAGTCCTGCGTGCCGTTCAGCGCCTCGACCGCCGCCCATTGCGAGATCGACGAGGGGTTCGAGGTCGTCTGGCTCATCACCTTGGCCATCGACTTGATCAGCGCCTCGGGGCCGGCCGCGTAGCCGATCCGCCAGCCGGTCATGGCGTAGGCCTTGCTGACCCCGTTCATGGTCAGGGTGCGCTCGTAGAGCGCCGGCTCGACCTGGGCGATGGTCGTGAACTCGAAGTCGCCGAACACCAGATGCTCGTACATGTCGTCGGTGAGGATCATCACCTGCGGATGGCGCAGCAGCACGTCGGCCACCGCCTTCAGCTCCGCGCGGGTATAGGCCGCGCCCGACGGGTTCGACGGCGAGTTCAGGAACACCCACCTGGTCTTCGGGGTGATCGCCGCTTCCAGGTCGTTCGGCTGCAGCTTGAAGCCGGTCTCGGCGCTGGTCGGCACGGCCACGGGCGTCCCGCCGGCCAGCAGCACGATGTCCCAATAGCTCACCCAGTACGGGGTCGGGATGACGACCTCGTCGCCGGGGTTCAGCGTCGCCAGCATGGCGTTCCAGATCACCGGCTTGCCGCCCGGCGAGACGTTCACCTGGCTGGTCTTGTAGGTCAGGCCGTTCTCGCGCTGGAACTTGGCGACGATGGCTTCCTTCAGTTCGGGGATGCCGTCGACATTGGTGTACTTGGTCTTGCCGTCGCGGATCGCCTTGATCGCCGCTTCCTTGATGTTCTCGGGCGTGTCGAAGTCCGGCTCGCCCGCCGCCAGCGAGATCACGTCGCGGCCCTGCGCCTTCAGGTCCCGGGCTTTCGCATCGGCCGCCAGGGTGGCGGACGGCTTGACGCGGGCGAGCGCGGCGGATTCGAGCGACATGGCGGGGAGACTCCCGAAGGCAGGTTGAAAGGAAACGCGCGCGGTTTAGCCCAAGGCCGCGCAAAGGCAAAGGCGGCCTGACGATCTGTCGGACTCAATTGTCGGCTGAGGGGACGACTGGCGCGCACGGAACGCCGCCTCTCCTGGCTCGTTGTCGCAGGCGTGCCCAGACTGACGAAAGCCCTCCTGCTCCTGCTCCTGCCGCTCGCCGCCTGCGGGGAGAGCCGAGACGCGGTCGTAGCTCCGGTCGCGGTCAAGCCGGCGCCGCATTCGTCCTATGTCGGCCGCTGGGCCGTTTCGCTGGCCGGATGCCAGGCTGGCGCGTGGGACTTTCAAAGGGACAGGCTCGCCACGGCGGGCGAGGTGGCTTGCACCTTCGCCAAGGTCACGCCGACGCCGGCCGGCTACACGATCCAGGCCGAATGCGTCGCGCAAGGTCCGTCCCAGCCCCAAAGCTTCACCCTGACCTTCTCGGGTGTCGGCGCCGCCGAGACCATGACCGTCGCCGGCGGTCCCTGGACCGGCCCGATCGCGCTCCTCCGCTGTCCCGCGGGCTGATCGGCGCTCTCCTGGTGATATCGGTCGTTCTCATTTATTGGAGCGGGGCCGAAGTCGCCGCCGCGTAACTTGACCCTCGGGCGCGAACAGGCGACGGGAAGGCCATGCGCCGCATCTTCCGCTTCCTCACCGAGATGGACGCCAAGGCCTGGCGCACGCTGGCCGTGTCCTTCGTGCTGTTCGGCGGGGTGGGGGTCGTGTTCCTGTTCGGGGCCCAGGTGCTGGGCTTCGACGGCGAGGCGACGGTCGAGCGCTGGCTGGGCATGGCCTCGAACGGGCCTTGGGCGCTGCCGGTGGCGGTGGCGGCCTTCGCGGTCCTGGCCTTCGTCGGCGTGCCGCAATTCGTGCTGATCGCCGCCGCCGTGGTGGCCTTCGGGGCCTGGCAGGGTTTCGCCTATAGCTGGATCGGCACCATGGTCTCGTCCCTGGTCGGCTTCCATATCGGCCGGGCGGCCGGCGCGCGCAGCCTGCAGATCCTGTCGAGCCCCGGCGTGCGGCGGTTCATGGACCTGGTCGGCGCCAACGGCTTCCTGGCCAGCCTGATCGTGCGGCTGGTGCCCTCCGCGCCGTTCATCGTCGTCAACATGGCCGCCGGCGTCACCCCGATGCGGGTGCGAGACTTCTTCCTGGGCACCGCCATCGGCATCGTCCCGAAGATCGTGCTCACCGCCTTCGCCGGCAATTCCATCGTCCAGGTGCTGAAGGGGGAGGGCGGCGCCCACCTCCTCTGGCTCGCCCTGATCGTGGTCGCCTGGATCGTCATCGGCTGGTTTGCGCGCGGCTGGCTCAAGCGGCGCGAGGACGCCATCAGCGGCCCGCTCCCGGGCGACGACTGAGCGCGCCCGGCGCGATTGTGGAATCTTCGACCGTAAACCTGCCGATCGGCCCGCGTTTCCGGAAGCCTGTCGAGGGAAATTGGAAAAATCTTGCTCTGCGGGGCCGAAATCCGCCCGCCGACGCAACAGTCTTGCGGAATTGGGCAGGTTTCTGTACACACCGGCGCATGCGTACGAAGCAAATCTGCCAACTGCTTCTTGGCCTGGGGCTTAGCCGCCCCTGGGCGATCCTTTAGGCTGCGCGAGACCGCGGCCGGGCGCTCAGGGGATATCAAACCCATCGCCCGCTTCCCGAACGCCCGCGAAAAGAGTTCGCACCCATGACCCAAGCCACCGACGCCTCCGCCCGCGATTCCCGTGATCGCGTCATCGTCTTCGACACCACCATGCGCGACGGCGAGCAGTCGCCCGGCGCGTCCATGTCGCTGGAAGAGAAGCTGGAACTGGCGAAGATTCTCGAAGACATGCGCGTCGACGTCATCGAGGCCGGCTTCCCCATCGCCTCGAACGGCGACTTCGAAGCGGTGCGCGAAATCTCGAAGATCGTCACCGAGAGCACGGTCTGCGGCCTGGCCCGCGCCGGCATGGCCGATATCGAGCGCTGCGCCGAGGCCATCCGCCCCGCCCGCCGCGGCCGCATTCATACCTTCCTGTCGACCAGCCCGGTCCACATGAAGTGGAAGCTGCAGATGGAGCCGGAGCAGGTGCTGGAGATGGTCAGCCGCTCGGTCGGCCACGCCCGCAACCTGTGCGACGACATCGAGTGGTCGGCCGAGGACGCCACCCGCACCGAGCGCGACTTCCTGCGCCGCTGCGTGGAGGCGGCGATCCGCGCCGGCGCCCGGACGATCAACATTCCCGACACCGTCGGCTATACCTATCCCTCTGAATACGCCGACATTTTCCGCGACCTGATCGCCAATGTGCCGGGCGCTGACGAGGTGGTGTTCTCGACCCATTGCCATAACGACCTGGGCCTGGCGGTCGCCAACAGCCTGTCGGGCGTGCAGGGCGGGGCGCGCCAGGTCGAGGTCGCCATCAACGGCATTGGCGAGCGGGCCGGCAATGCGGCGCTGGAAGAGGTGGTGATGGCCCTGCGCGTGCGCGGCGACGCGCTGCCCTACCACACCGGCGTCGACCCCCAGCACATCACCCGCGCCAGCCGCTACGTCTCGGCGATCACCGGCTTCCCGGTGCAGTTCAACAAGGCCATCGTCGGCAAGAACGCCTTCGCCCACGAGAGCGGCATCCACCAGGACGGGATGCTGAAGAACGCCGAGACC
>MEEW01000077.1 GCA_001724985.1 Phenylobacterium sp. SCN 69-14 | reverse complement strand
GCGGCCCAGGCCGAAACCGCCATCTCGACCGCCGTGACCACGCCGGTCGCCACGGCGAGCGCCGCAAGCGGGGCGCGGGACGACGTCAAGATCACCAGCGCCGGTTCGGTGAAGCCGGCCGGCGGGGCCGCGGTCACCTTGAACAGCGACAACAGCGTCACCAACGAGGGCGAGATCGCCATTCGCGACGCCGACAACGCCACCGGAATCCTGGTGCTGGGCGGCATGACCGGCGAGGTGAAGAACGCCGGCTCCATCACCATCGACGAAAGCACCGAGGCCAAGGACGCCGATGGCGACGGCGACCTCGACGGAACGTTCGCGACCGGCTCGGGCCGGTTCGGCGTCCGCGTGACCGGACCGGGCGCCTTCCACGGCTCGATCACGCAGTCGGCCGGTTCGATCAGCATCGAAGGCAATGATTCGGCCGCGATCTCGGTGGAGACGGCGATCGACGGTTCGGTGAGCACCTCCGGCGCGATCACGGTGGTCGGCGACCGCTCCTATGGCGTCCATACCGCCGGGACGGTCGGCGGCGACGTCGTGGTCCGCTCGAGCGTCAGCGCCATCGGCGAGGGCGCGGTCGCCGTGGCGAGCGACGACAATGTGGGCGGCAAGCTGGTGATCGGCGGGGCGGTCTCCACGACCGGCTTCCGCTACACGACCCGGCCGGCCGATGCGGCGGTCGAGAAGCTGGACGCCGACGACCTGCTGACCGGCGGTCCGGCGGTGCGGGTGCGCGGCGACGTCTATGGCGGGCTGGTGGTCGACGCCCCGCCCGCCGACCTCGATGCGGACAATGCGGACGAGGATGGCGACGGCGTTCCCGACGCCCAGCAAACCACCGGCACGGTGTCGACCTTCGGTTCGGCGCCGGCGATCCTGGTCGGCTCAGGCGGCCGCGACGTGCGGCTGGGCGTCGGCGCGGGCGGCTATGGCGTCGACATCAAGGGCAATGTGCAGAGCCTTGGCCTCTATGACGGCGTGGACGCCACCGCCATCCAGCTCGGCGGCCTGGGCGGCAAGGCGACGGTCGACGGGGGGGTGCGCGTGGCCGGCGCGATCACCGCCGCCGCGGTCAAGGCGGACGCGACGGGCCTGCGGCTGGGCGCCGGCGCCGCCACGCCCGCGATCCGGGTCGATGGAGGCGCCATCCGCGCCTCCTCGACCGCCGCCGACGCGGTCGACGTGCGGGCCGTGCAGATCGACGGCGGCGCGTCGGCCGGATACCTCGGCAACTCGGGCGAGATCTCGGCCAGCATCAACGGCGCCAAGGGAACCGCGACCGCGATTCTCGACGCCTCCGGTTCGCTCGGCCTGATCGAGAACATCAACAAGATCACCGCCTCGGTCTCGACCACCGACACCACCCAGACGGTGACCGGCCGCGGCGTGGCCATCGACCTGCGGGCGAACACCGGCGGTGCGACGGTGCGCCAAAGCGCCAACAGCTCCAGTTCGATCACGCCCACCATCACCGGCGACGTGCTGTTCGGCTCCGGCCCGGCGCGGCTGGAGCTGCTGGCCGGCGTCCTGAACGGGGCGGTCGCCTTCGGGGCGGGGGCCGACACCCTGGTCATCGACGGCGACGCAAAGCTCACCGGCGCCTTGAGCGACGCGGGCGGCGGCCTGACGGTGAACATCGCCAAGGGACGGCTGACGGCGACCAACGCCGACACCGTCAACCTGACCTCCCTGACCCTCGGGGCGGACGGCGAACTGGTGCTGACCGCCGACCCGGCGGCCGGCAAGTCGACCCTGCTGGACGTGGCCGGCGCGGCCGATCTGGCCGCCGGCTCCAAGCTCGGCCTGCGGTTCGCCTCCAAGCTCAGCGAGCCGACCAGCTTCGCCCTCATCAAGGCCGGGGCGCTGACGACCGGGGCGCTGGACGACAGCCTGCTGAGCGACACCCCCTGGCTCTACAAGGCCGAACTGCGCATCGACGGCGCCAACAATTCGGTGCTGGCCGACGTGCGTCGCCGCACGGCGGCCGAGGCGGGCATGAACGCCGCCGAGGCGGCCGCCTATGATGCGGTGTTCGCCAATTTCGACCGCGATGCGACGGTGCGCGACGCTCTGCTGGGCAAGACCGACGAGAGCAGCTTCGCCACGCTGTACGACCAGTTCCTGCCCGACTTCACCGGCAGCCTGTTCCATACGCTCGCCGCGGCGTCCGACGCCACCAACCGCGCCATCGACGAGACCGACGGCCAGCTCTCCAGCGAGGGCCCGCGGGTCTGGACCCAGGAGATCGCGCTGCTGGTGAAGCGCGACGTCGACCGGACGACCAATTATGACGCCAACGGCTTTGGCCTGGCGGCCGGGGTCGAGGCGCCGTTCGACGGCCTCGGGACGCTCGGCCTGTCGACCAGCTTCGTGAACGTCAATGTCGACGACGCCTTCGCCTCGGCGGCGGAAACCCTGGGCGGCCAGGTGTTCTCGGCCGGGGTCTACTGGCGCGACAGCGCCGGGGGCCTGACCGCCAACCTGGGGCTGAACGGCGGCTACGCCACGCTGAAGAGCACCCGCACCCTCTCCGATCCGACCGCGGGCCTCAACAAGTCGGCGAAGTCGGACTGGAACGGCGTGACCTTCGCCGCCCACGCCGGCCTTTCCTATCTCGCCCAGTTCGGCCGCTTCTTCGTCAAGCCGCAGGCCAGCGCCGACTACTTCATGCTGAAGGAGGACGGCCGCACCGAGGCCGGCGGCGGCGAGGCCATGGACCTGTCGATCGACGAGCGTTCGAGCAACCAGCTCAGCGCCTTCGCAGGTCTCACCCTGGGAGCTCGCTTCGGCGAGGAGAGCGCCTTTGTCTGGGTTCCCGAGCTGACCGCCGGATGGCGTCAGGCAGCCGGCGACGGAGTGGACGTCACGACCGCCCGCTTCGTCGCCGGAGGTCCCGCCTTCAGCCTGGCCGCGCCGGACCTCTCGGGCGGCGGACCGGTGCTGCGCCTGGCGCTGCGCGGGCAGGGCGAGTTCTTCGACTTCGCCGTCGAGGGCGGCGGGGAGTTCCGCGACGACTACGAGGCCTATGACGGCCGGGTGGTGGTCCGCTTCGTGTTCTGATGGAGCCTGGTGCGATGACGATCCTGGCAGGAGCCCTTCTGGCGATAGGCGCGGTGCTGGTCAGCCTGGCCCGCCGAACCTACGGCCGGCCGCCGTTGTGGCGGTCCTGGGCGGCCCTGGCCGGGGCGGCGTCGTGCCTGGCGTTCGGAATCGGCCTGGTGGTGATCGACCCACGGGCGCTGGTGGAGACCCCGGTCGTCCTCGTGGCCGGCTTCTGCCTCTTCGAAGGGAGCCTGGCGCTCCTCAGCCTGATGGCCGCGGCCGGACGCCCGCAGCCCAGGTGGCTCTCCTAGGGCGGCCTTTCCTCTCATCCGCCCTTCGGCCGCCCAGGGCCTTTTGCCGTCAACAGCTTCGCGTATGGCTCGCAGCCCGCTATGAGGTGGGCGCAGCGCTCGGGGCGCGGGCGGGCGACGGTTGAGGAGCGCGGCGGAGCGTCGATGGATCGGCTTATTCTCTTGCGGCACGGCAAGGCGGAACGGGATGCGGGCAGCGGCGAGGACTTCGACCGCAAGCTGACGGACCGCGGCGTGCGCGAGGTGGGCGACATGGCGGCCAATCTGGCCGACCTGGGCCTGCTGCCGGACGTCGCTCTGGTGTCCTCGGCGGTGCGTACGCGCGAGACCTGGGCCGCGGCCTGCTCGGCCTTTCCCAATTGCGCCGTCCGTTTCGAACGCTCGCTCTATCTGGCCGAAGAGCGGACGATCCGCGACCTGGCCGAATCGGCGGGCGAGACCTCGCGCACCGTGATGGTGATCGGCCACAATCCGGGCCTGCAGGAACTGACTATCCGGCTGCTGGCCGAGGGCTCGGCGCCCTCGACCTTGATCGCCCGCGCCCATGCCGCCTTCCCGCCCGCGGCGGCGGCGGTGTTCCTCTTCGACGCCGCGGGCCGTCCGTCCTATGACGGCCTCTTCTTTCCGCGGGGCTGAGATGGCGCGCATCTACAAGATACTGCCGCGTGCGGAATGGCGCGCCGCGCAGGCGGCCGACGCCTTCGCCGGTTCGGCTGTCGATCTGGCCGACGGCTATATCCATTTCTCCACCGGCGCCCAGGCGGCCGAGACCGCGCGGCGTCACTTCGCCGGCCAGGCCGATCTGGTGGTGCTGGAGGTCGAGGCCGACGATCTTGGCGCGGCGCTGAAGTGGGAGCCGTCCCGCGGCGGCGATCTCTTCCCGCATCTCTACGGCCGCCTGCCGACCGCGGCGGTGCGCGCGGTGAGCGAGGCGCCGCTGGGCGCCGACGGCGTTCCGCAGCTTGGGGACCTGGCATGAGCCTGCACGACATCGCCGCCCGCGCCATGCACGCCTTCGATCCGGAGGATGCGCACCGGCTGACGATCCGCGCGCTCGCCGCGGGCCTGGGTCCCTGCGCCGGGGCGGACGATCCGATCCTGGCCGTCGAGGTCGCGGGGCTGAAGCTGCCGAACTGCGTCGGCCTGGCGCCAGGCTTCGACAAGAACGCCGAAGTGTTTCGGGCCATGCTGCGCGCCGGCTTCGGCTTCGTGGAGTGCGGAACCGTCACGCCGCTGCCCCAGGCGGGCAACCCGCGCCCGCGGCTGTTCCGCCTTTCGCAGGACCGCGCCGTCATCAACCGCATGGGTTTCAACAACGAGGGGCTGGAGCGCTTCGCCGCGCGCCTGGCCTGGCGCGGGCCGGGCGTGGTCGGGGCCAATATCGGCGCCAACAAGGACGCCCAGGACCGCATCGCCGACTATGTGACCTGCCTGCGCCGGCTGTGGGGCCTGGCGTCCTATTTCACCGTCAACATCTCCTCGCCCAATACGCCGGGCCTGCGCGCCCTGCAGACCAAGGCCGCGCTGGAGGACCTGCTCGGCCGCGTGGCCGAGGCGCGCGATTCGCTGCCGCCCGAGGGCCTCGTCCCCATCTTCCTCAAGGTCGCGCCGGACCTCGAGGACGGCGAGGTGGAGGCGATCGTCGAGACGGTCGCCGGCGCCGGCCTTTCGGGGATCATCGTCTCCAACACCACGATCACCCGGCCGGGCCTGTCTTCGCCACTGGCCGCGGAGACCGGCGGGCTTTCGGGGCCGCCGCTGTTCGAGCTCTCCACCCACATGCTGGGGCGGTTCGCGCTGGCGGCGGCGGGCCGCGTGGCCCTGATCGGCGCGGGGGGAATCGCCTCTGGCGCGGACGCCTACGCCAAGATCCGGGCCGGCGCCTCGGCGGTGCAGTTCTACTCGGCCATGGTCTATGAGGGGCCGGGCCTGGTCACGCGGGTCAAGCGCGATCTGGCCGCCCGCCTGCGCGCCGACGGCTTCGCCAGCGTCGCCCAAGCCGTAGGCGCTCGTTGAGGGATCGCGCCCCTATTGCAGAGCTTGCGGCGAAGCCCCGCGTTGCCGAACCGTTCCGGGTGAAGTAACGGGGAGTTGTGATGGCGGACGCCCCCTCTCCCCCGGCGCCCAACAAGCCGCCCGCGCGCCGCTTCTTCTGGCCGGGCGGTCTGTCCGCACGCCTGCTGATCCTGACGATCCTGTTCGTTGCGGGAGCCAGCGCCTTCGCCCTGCCGGCCGCCCTGGCCTCGTTCGAGGAACAGTGGCTGCTGGACCGCGTGCGCGCCGCCGAACTCGCCTCCATGGCCACCGAGGTCGCCCCCGACCAGGTGCTGAGCGAGAACCTGGCCTCGCAGATGCGCGACACCGCCGGGGTCCAGACGGTGGCCATACTCGACAACGACGGCAACCGCTTCCTGAAGGTGCCCGGCCCGCGGCTGGACGAGCCGCCCTATCTGGTCGACCTGCGCGACCAGGCGCCGGCCTCCTGGCTCTCCGCGCCGTTCCAGACCCTGCTGGGCGGCGACGGGCGCATGGTGCGGGTGATCGCCGAACCGCGCTTCTACCGGGCCCAGTTCATCGAGGTGGTGGCGCCCGACACCGAGCTGAAGGCCGAGCTGCGCGACTATCTCTGGCGGCTGCTGGCGATCATGGGCTTCGTCTCGGCCATCGCCGGCGGGCTGGTCTATCTGTCGCTCAACTACTTCCTGGTCCGGCCGATGCAGCGGATCACCCGCTCGATGGAGCGGTTCGCCGCCGATCCCGACGACCTGCAGGCCCATATCGAGCCTTCGGGCCGCCGCGACGAGATCGGCCGCGCCGAACTGCAGCTCGAACGCATGCAGGAAGAGCTGCGCGCCGCCCTGAACTCGCGCGCGCGGCTGGCGGCGCTGGGCGAGGCGGTGGCCAAGATCAATCACGACCTGCGCAACATGCTGACCAGCGCCCAGATCGCCTCCGAGCGGCTGGCGGCGCTGAAGGACCCCAAGGTGTCCCAGGCCTTGCCGCGCCTGGAACGGGCGCTGGACCGCGCGGTCAAGCTGGCCTCGGACGTCCTGACCTATGGCAAGACCGAGGAAGCCGCGCCCGATGCGCGGCCGATCCCGCTGGCGCCGGCCATCGAGGCGGCCTCGGAAGAGGCGCGGCTCTCCCCCGAAGGCACGCAGCTCGTCTCGCTGGTCGCGGCGGGCGAACAGGTGAACGCCGACCCGGACCAGCTTCACCGCATCCTGGTCAACCTGCTCCGCAATGCGCGCGAGGCGGTGGAGCAGCAGGCCGATCGTGACAAGCCCGGCCTGATCGAGGTGAGCCTGTCGCAAGCTGAAGGACTCAGCGTCATCCGCCTGGCCGACAACGGCCCCGGCGTTTCGGAGCGGGCGCGCGAGCGGTTGTTCCAGCCCTTCGCCGGTTCGACCCGGCCGGGCGGCGCGGGCCTCGGCCTGGCCATCGCCCGCGAGCTGGCCCAGGGGCACGGCGGGGACCTGCTGTTGGCGCAGACCGGCCCGCAAGGGTCGGTCTTCGAGCTGCGCCTGCCCGGCGCGCCGCCCCCGCTGGCGACCCCCAAGCGCCGCCGCGCGAAGAGCGCCGGGGCTTAGAAGCCCTTGGCCACGCCCTCGCGGCGGTCGTCGGCGCCGCCTTGCAGGCCCTGCGGCGTCAGCTTGACCCCGTGCAGGCCCGAGCCTTCGCCGCCGCTGCCCTTGAACACGATCCCCTTGGCCGCCAGGGCGTCCACCACGCCGGGGGCGTAGCGGTCCGGTTCGGAGGCGAAGCTGTCGCCGCGCGCCACGAGATTGGGCAGCTTGAAGGCGTCCTCGACGCTCATCTTCCAGTCCAGGATCGCGACCAGGGCCTTCAGATTGTAGGCCAGGATCGAGTTGCCGCCCGGCGAGCCGATGGCGGCGACGAACTTGCCTTCCCGGTCCAGCACGATGGCCGGGGCCATGGACGAGCGCGGCCGCTTGCCCGGGGCCACCGCATTGGCCGCCTGGGTCCCGTCGGCGTTTTGCGGCGACCAAGAGAAATCGGTGAGCTGGTTGTTCAGGAAGAAGCCGCCGACCATGCGCCCAGTGCCGAAGATGCTCTCGACCGTGGTGGTCATCGACACCACATTGCCCTGGGCGTCGACCACGACGAAGTGCGAGGTGCCGCCCGGCTCCTTGGTCGCGTCGGGGGCCAGGGCGCCGGCGCCGCGCGGCGTCCCAGGCGCCGGCGCCGGGCCGGCGACCTCGCCGATCAGCTTGGCGCGCTGTGCGACATAGGCCGGGTCGAGCAGGCCTTCGATCGGAACCGGGGTGAAGTCCGGGTCGCCGAAATAGCGATCGCGGTCGGCGTACATCAGGCGGCTGGCCTGGGTGAACAGGAACCAGGCCTGCGGATCGGCCGGGCCGCGCTCGGCGATGTCGGTATTGGCGAGGATGCCCAGCGCCTCCAGCAGCGCCGCCCCGCTCGAGGGCGCGTCAGGCACGCAGACGACATAGATGCGATAGGGGCCGCAGACCGCGTCCCCGGCCTTGGGCCGATAGGCCTTCAGGTCCACCAGGGTCATGGTTCCCGGCAGCGGGCCCTGCGCGACCTTGGCGACGATCGCCTCGGCCAGCGCGCCCTCCAGAATGGCCTTCGGGCCCTCGGCGCCGATCTTGCGCAGGCTGGCGGCGTAGGCGGGGTTCTTCAGCACGTCTCCGGCCTGGTAGCGCTGGCCGTCCGGCTTGGTGAAATAGGCCTTGGCGTCGGGGGTCTGGCTCTGCGGGAAGGGGCCGGCGATCATTCCGGCCAGGCGGGGGCTGACGACGAAGCCTTCGTCGGCCAGCCGCTCGGCGTCGCCGAACAGGTCCTTCCAGGCCAGCTTGCCGTGCTGGGCCTGGGCCATGGCCAGCATGGCCACCGCGCCGGGCACGCCGGTCGCCTTGCCGCTGGTCACCGCCGCCGGAAAGCTGAGCGGCTTGCCGTCCTGCAGGAACATGTCCGGCGTCGCCCCGGCCGGCGCGGTTTCGCGGCCGTTATAGGCGACGACCTTCTTCGTGGCGGCGTCGTAATAGGTCATGAAGGCGCCGCCGCCGAGGCCCGAGCTCTGCGGCTCCACCAGGCCCAGCACCGCCTGCACCGCCGCGGCCGCATCGACCGCCGAACCGCCCTTCCTCAGCACGTTCAGGCCCGCCTCCACCGCCAGGGGATTGGCGGCCGCGACCATGACCTCGCCCGTCGCGGCGCTCGCTTTTGGCGGCGCGGGCGGCGGGGGCGCCGTCTGGGTGGTGGCGCAGGCGGCCAGGGCGAAGGCGAGCGGAAGGGCGGCGAAACGCTGGAAATGGAACACGGGCACCACGCGAGCGGCAGGGGGAGGGAAACGCCACCATAGCGTTCCGGGCGTGGACAACAAATGCGCAGGCTGCTTTCGATGCCGATTATGAGCCAGCCCGCCCCCGGACCTCGCAACCTGATCACCGACGTTCCCGGCCTGCAGGTCGGCCAGGCCCATGACGAGGCGGTGCGGACCGGCGTCACCGTCATCCTGCCGGACGACCGCGCGGTCGCTGCCTGCGACGTGCGCGGCGGCGGGCCCGGCACGCGCGAGACCGATGCATTGGCGCCGGAAAACCTGGTCGATGCCGTCGATGCGGTCGTGCTGTCGGGCGGCTCGGTCTACGGCCTGGCCGCGGCTGACGGCGTGGTCGCCTGGCTGGGCGCGCGCGGCCGCGGTTATGGCCTGGTTTCGCGCGACGGCGTGCCGCGCTCCCCGGTCGTTCCCGGCGCCATCCTCTACGACCTGGCCAATGGCGGCGACAAGGGCTGGGGCGAGGATCCGCCTTATCGCCGGCTGGGCCGCGAGGCGGTCGCCGCCGCTGGCGGCGATTTCGCCCTGGGGACCGCCGGCGGCGGCTACGGCGCCATGGCCGGGACGCTGAAGGGCGGGACCGGCTCGGCCTCCATCGTCGCCGCGGACGGGATCGCCGTCGGCGCGTTGGTGCTGGTCAATGCGTTCGGGTCGGTGGTGGCGCCGGGCGGCGGCTTCTGGGCCGCGCCCTACGAGATCGGCGCGGAGTTCGGCGGGCGCGGAACCGCCGGCCTCGCCGCCGCGCCCGACGCCTGGGGGCTGGCCAAGGCCGACCCCAAGGCGCGGATGAACACCACCATCGCCTGCGTCGCCACCGACGTCGCCCTGACCCCGGCCCAGGCCCGGCGCGTGGCGATCATGGCCCAGGACGGCCTGGCCCGCGCCATCCGGCCGGTGCACGCCCCCTTCGACGGCGACGTGGTCTTCGCCCTCTCGACCGCCCGCCGGCCGCTGGGGCCGGAGGCCGATTTCACCGTGGCCCGGATCGGCGCCCTGGCCGCCGACGTCCTGGCGCGCGCGGTGGCCCGCGGCGTCTACGAAGCCGCCGGCTGGCCCGGCGTGACCACCTGGCGCGCCGCCTTCGACTGATGCCGCGATGCGGCCCGCAGGGGCCAGATCGCCGCCTCGAAACGGAAAACCCGCCCCCGCGAAATTTTTGTCGAACCCGGCTTGCCAACCCGCCCAGCCCCGACTAGGTTCCGCGCCCTCGCCGCAAGGCAAGACGCGCCCGTAGCTCAGCTGGATAGAGCATCAGACTACGAATCTGAGGGTCGGACGTTCGAATCGTTCCGGGCGCGCCACTTTTCTTCAATGTTTTCAACATATTGAAAGGCTGGGGAGACAGTTTCCCAGCCTCTATCTGACGCTCCTGTGACCACTTTTGTGCCAAGGATCGCAGTTCGTCGTGCAAATCGTCGGTGCGAAGGTGGCCGTATCGCGCGCTCATTTGGAGCGTTGAATGGCCCAAAACCCTGCTCAAACGGTACAGGTCGCC
>MEEW01000076.1 GCA_001724985.1 Phenylobacterium sp. SCN 69-14 | reverse complement strand
CGTAGTACTGCGGGTAGTCGCGCATCACCGCGCGCGAGAGGATGGCGATGTCGCGGGCGGTCGAGATCTGGCGGCTGTCGGGCAGGCCCGAGGCGTTGACGAAGCGGGTGTTGCGCATGCCCAGCTCGTGCGCCCGCAGGGTCATCATCGCGGCGAAGCGGGCTTCGCTGCCGCCCAGCTTCTCGGCCATGGCCACCGCCATGTCGTTGGCCGACTTGGTGCACATGGCCAGGATCACGTCGCGGACGGCGATCTTGTCGCCCGCGCGCAGGCCGAGCTTCGTCGGCGCCTGAGCCGCGGCGCGCGGCGAGACCACGATCTCGTCGTCCAGCTTCAGCCGGCCGGCGGCCAGGGCCTCGAACGCCAGGTAGAGCGTCATGACTTTTGTGATCGAGGCGGGATACCGCGGGCTGTCTGCGCGTTTGGCGTAAAGCACTTCGCCGGTCTTCGCGTCGACGACGACGGCGGCGTACTTTGGCTGACTGGCGGGAAGAAGCTGGAGGTAAGGAACCTGGGCCTGGGCTGTCGAAGCCACCGGCGCGAGCGTGGTCGCAGCGGCGAGAACAACTGACGCAAACAGGCGGCGGGCGCGCTCGAACATACGGTTCGTCCGTCGATACAAAGGGTTGAGCAACCCCGGAAGGCTGCTTCGGGATGAGTCCTAGCATGCCAGCCGTAGCCTTGCGCGATGGTAAACAGGACTTGAACGAGCCGATTTGTCGCGCCGATTTCGATCAAAACTCTCGTGATCGCCTTCTGAGCGAAAAATGCGCCCAACCAGCGAAAACAGTCATTGTGCGGTGCACAAAAATTCACTTGACCGCTGCAGTGCAACATGAGAACTTGCTTGTGAGTTCAAGGCAAGTTTCCAGTCAAGTTTGCGTCGCAACACGCCGTCCAATTCCGACCCAAGGAGCCCTTCCATGGCCGCCGCCGAGACCGTCAATAACACCGTCGAACAATTCACCGCCGCCGGCAACGTCGCGTTCAAGGACGCGGTCGAGAAGTCGCTGACCCAGCTCAACGAGCTGAACGCCCATTCGAAGAAGAACCTCGAAGCCGTCATCGCTTCGGTCACCGCCCAGGCCAAGGGCGCCGAAGCGCTCGGCGCTCAGGCGATGGCCTATTCGAAGAAGGCCGTCGAAGATCACGTGGCCGCCGCCAAGTCGCTCTCGGGCGCCAAGTCGGTGCAGGAAGTGATCGAGCTGCAGACCGCCTACGCCAAGTCGGCCCTCGACGCCTACATCGCCGAAGTCTCCAAGATGTCGGACATCGTCTCGACCTCGATGAAGGACGCGGTCAAGCCGCTCAACGAGCGCGTCACCGCCGCCGTCGAGCGCCTGCAAGCGGCTCGCTAAGTCTCTCCGGTCGCCCCGCACGCGGGGGGCCAACCTTGAAAGGCCCGCGCTGGGAACGGCGCGGGCCTTTTCTCTTTGCGGCGTTCGCCGCGCCGGACCCTTTCCGGCTTCCACTTGAAGCGGGCACGCTCTAGACCTTGGGCATGTCGCAAGTCGAAGACCGCCTCGCCAGCCTCGGCGTCACCCTGCCGCAACCCAATCCGCCGGTGGCCAACTATGTGCCGTTCGTGCGGTCGGGCGACCTGGTGCACATTTCCGGCCAGGTGTCGGTCGACGCCGGCGGCGGGATCAAGGGCGTGGTCGGCCAGGACGTCGACCTGGAACGCGCCCAGGCCGCCGCGCGCCTGTGCGGCGTCAACCTGATCGCCCAGATGAAGGCCGCCTGCGAGGGCGACCTCTCGCGCGTGGCGCGGGTGGTGAAGCTGAGCGGCTTCGTCCAGGCCGGGCCGGATTTCTTCGACATTCCCCAGGTGGTCAACGGCGCCTCCGACCTGATGGTCGCCGCCTTCGGCGATGCGGGAAAGCACGCCCGCTCGGCGGTCGGGGTCTATCGGCTGCCGCTGAACTTCGCCGTCGAGGTCGACGCCGTGGTGCAGGTGCGCTGACGTGAAGGAGAGGTTCGGCGAGGCCTGGGACCTGCTGTTTCACCCGCCGGTGGCGCATCGCGGCCTGTGGAACCATGACGGCGCTCCGGAAAACTCGCTGGCCGCCTTCCAGCTCGCCTGCGAGGCGGGCTACGGGATCGAGCTGGACGTCCAGTTGACCTCGGACGGCGAGGCGGTCGTCTTCCATGACGACGACCTGAAGCGCATGACCGGCGCCGAGGGCAGGGTGCGCGACCGCACCGCCGCCGACCTGGCCGAGCTGCGCCTGGCCGGAACCGACGAAGCGATTCCGACCCTGCTGGAGACCATGGCCCTGGTCGGCCGCCGCGCCATGGTCCATGTCGAGCTCAAGACCCCCTATGGCGAGGTCGGGCCGCTGGAGCAGCGGGTGCATGAGGTGCTGATCGACCATGCCGGCCCGACCTGCGTGATCGGCTTCAATCCCTATTCCCACGCCTGGTTCGCCGACCGCTATCCGGGCGTTCTGCGCGGCCTCGACAGCTACGACTACAAGCGCGCGCCGCACATGAGCGAGGCGCAGCGCCAGGCCTTCGCGCGCCTCGAGCATGTCGCCATCGCCCGGCCGCACTTCCTGGCCCTGCACGCGCAGATGCTTCCCGACCCGCGGGCGGCGAAGTTCCGCGAGGAGGGGATGCCCATCGTCACCTGGACGATCCGCGACCCGGCCCAGTGGGAGGCCGTCAAGCCGTACTGCGACAATCTCATCTTCGAGGGTTTCCCGGCGTGAAGCTGAAGTCGGCGGTGCAGGTCAGCCGTCGGATCGCGGACATCGGCCAGGCCGGATGGGACGCCTGTGCGGCCAACCCCGCCTATCGGGCCAATCCCTTCGTCTCCTTCGATTTCCTGGACATCGCCGAAGCCGCCGGCTGCGCGGTCGAGCGCGCGGGATGGGGCCCGCAGCACATCGCGGTCGAGGACGAGGCCGGCGCCGTCGCCGCGGTCATGCCGCTCTACCTGAAGTCCCACAGCCAGGGCGAATACGTCTTCGATCACGCCTGGGCCGACGCCTATGAGCGGGCCGGCGGCCGCTACTATCCGAAACTGATCTCGGCCGCGCCGTTCACGCCGGCCACCGGCCCGCGGATGCTGGTGCGGCCCGATGTGGACCAAGGCGAGGCCTGGCGCATCCTGCTCGGCGGCGCCCTGGCGGTGTGCGAGCGCTACGAGGCCTCCTCCCTGCACGTGAATTTCCCGACCCAGGACGAATGGGCCTGGATGGGCGGGCAGGGGCTCGCCCTGCGGCAAGGGCAGCAATATCACTGGCTCAACCAGGGCTATGGGACCTTCGACGACTTCCTGGGCGCCCTGTCCTCGGGGCGGCGCAAGACCATCCGGCGCGAGCGGCGCGATGCGCAGGGCGAGGTCGAGATCTTCGCCCTGACGGGCGCGCAGATCACCGAGGATCACTGGGACGCCTTCTTCGCCTTCTATATGGACACCGGCTCGCGCAAGTGGGGCCGGCCCTATCTCAACCGCCTGTTTTTCTCGCTGCTGGGCGAGCGGATGGCCGATCGGGTGCTGCTGGTCATGGCGCGGCGCGGCGGCCGCTGGATCGCCGGCGCCCTCAACCTGATCGGCGAGGATTGCCTCTACGGCCGCAACTGGGGCTGTATCGAGGACGTGCCCTTCCTGCATTTCGAGCTTTGCTACTACCAGGCCATCGAATGGGCCATCGGCGCGGGCCTGGCGCGGGTCGAGGCCGGCGCCCAGGGCCAGCACAAGATCGCCCGCGGCTACCTGCCCGCGCCGGTCTATTCGGCCCACTACATCGCCGACCCGCGCCTGCGCGCGCCGGTCGAGGACTTCCTGGCGCGTGAGCGGGAGGCCGTCAGCGGCGAGATGGAATGGCTGGCCGAGGAATATTCCCCGTTCCGGCACGAGGGCTGATTTCCAGCCGCTTCGGAGAGCAGGCGCTTGACGCGGTTCCCATGGCTCGCCGCTTCCTGCTACGACGTTCCCCAGCAGAGGAGCGGCCCATGAGCCTGGACGGGACCTACGACGACGGCAACATCTTCGCCAAGATCCTGCGGGGCGAAATGCCCAGCGCCAAGGTCTTCGAGGACGGCCACGTCTACGCCTTCATGGACGTCTTCCCGCAGTCTCGGGGCCATACGCTGGTGATCCCCAAGCACTCCACGGCGCGCAACCTGCTGGAGGAGGAGCCGGCCAACCTGCAACCCCTGATCCTGGGCGTGCAGAGGGTGGCGAGGGCGGTGCGCGCCGCGCTCAATCCCGACGGCGTCATGGTCAGCCAGTTCAACGGCGCGCCGGCCGGCCAGACGATCTACCACCTGCATTTCCACATCATCCCGCGCTGGAACGGAGTGGAACTCGGCCGCCACGGCGCCGGCGGCATGGCCGACCCAGCGGAACTGAAGGCCCTAGCCGAGCAGATCGCCGCGCAGATAGCTTGAGGCGTTTCTGCGAGAAATCGCTGACCGCACCCGTGTCTTCCCGGTTTCGGCGTAGCCGAAGACCGGGATCCATTCGCGCCATGTCATGCGGGATGGGGCATGGCTGAGCCGTTCCCTGAGCCATCCGGTGTGCATAGATCCCGGTCTTGCTCCGCAAATCGGGACGATACGAAGGGGACAACGAAAAGCCCCCCGGCTTTCACCGGGGGCTCTCGTCGGTCCGTGAACCGAGAAGGTCAGTCCGCCAAGGCCTCGGCGGCGTCCTCCGCCGGGTCCTCGATGACGGGCGCGCCGGGTTCGCGGTCGTCGCCCTCGATCTCGAAGGCCAGCTTGCTGTCCTTGAGCACCACCTTGACGTGGCCGCCCTTGACCAGCTTGCCGAACAGGATCTCGTCGGCCAGGGGCTTCTTGATGTGCTCCTGGATGACGCGGGCCAGCGGCCGGGCGCCGTAGAGCTCGTCGAAGCCGTTCTTGGCCAGCCAGTCGGCGGCCTCTTCCGTCGTCTCGATGGTGACGTGGCGGTCGGCCAGTTGGGCCTCGAGCTGCATCACGAACTTCTGGACGACCTGGCGGATGATCTCCTGGCTCAGCGGCTTGAACTGCACCACCGCGTCGAGGCGGTTGCGGAATTCCGGCGTGAACAGGCGCTTCAGGGCCTCGTCCACCTCGTCGTCCTGCTTGCCGCGGCCGAAGCCGATGGCGTTGCGCTGGGCGTCGGAGGCGCCCGCATTGGTGGTCATGATCAGGACCACGTTGCGAAAGTCGACCTTCTTGCCGTTGGCGTCGGTCAGGACGCCATGGTCCATGACCTGCAGCAGGATGTTGAAGACATCCGGGTGCGCCTTTTCGATCTCGTCCAGCAGCACCACCGAATGCGGATGCTGGTCGACCGCGTCGGTGAGCAGGCCGCCCTGGTCGAAACCGACATAGCCGGGAGGCGCGCCGATCAGCCGGCTGACCGTGTGGCGTTCCATGTACTCCGACATGTCGAAGCGCAGGAGCTCGATGCCCATGGTCGAGGCCAGTTGCCGCGCCGTCTCGGTCTTGCCGGTGCCGGTGGGGCCCGAGAACAGGTAGCAGCCGATCGGCTTGTTGGCGTCGCGCAGGCCGGCCCGCGCCATCTTCATGGCGGCGGAAAGCTGCTCGATGGCGTCGTCCTGGCCGTAGACCGCGCGCTTCAGGTCGGTTTCCAGCTCCTTCAGCGCCACGGTGTCGGACTTCGACACCGATTTCGGCGGGATGCGGGCGATCTTGGCGACGACCGCCTCGATCTCCTTCACGCCGATGGTCTTCTTCCGCTTGCCTTCGGGCAGCAGCATCTGGCTGGCGCCGGCCTCGTCGATGATGTCGATGGCCTTGTCGGGCAGCTTGCGGTCGGTGATGTACTTGGCCGACAGCTCCACCGCCGTCTTGATGGCGTCGCCCGTGTAGCGGAGCTTGTGGAACTCCTCGTAATAGGTCTTCAGGCCCTTGAGGATCTTGATGGTGTCCTCGATCGTCGGCTCGTTGACGTCGATCTTCTGGAACCGGCGCACCAGGGCGCGATCCTTCTCGAAGTGCTGGCGGAACTCCTTGTAGGTGGTCGAGCCCATGCAGCGCAGCGTGCCGGAGGCCAGGGCCGGCTTGAGCAGGTTCGAGGCGTCCATCGCCCCGCCGCTGGTCGCGCCTGCGCCGATGACCGTGTGGATCTCGTCGATGAACAGGATCGCGTCGGGATGGTTCTCCAGCTCCTTGACGACCTGCTTCACCCGCTCTTCGAAATCGCCGCGATAGCGGGTGCCGGCCAGCAGCGAGCCCATGTCGAGCGAGAAGATGGTCGAGCCGGACAGCACCTCGGGCACCTGGCCGTTGACGATCTTGCGGGCCAGGCCCTCGGCGATGGCGGTCTTGCCGACGCCGGGATCGCCGACCAGCAGCGGGTTGTTCTTGGTCCGCCGGCAGAGGATCTGGATGCAGCGCTCGACCTCGGCGGAGCGCCCGATCAGCGGGTCGACCTTACCCTGCTTGGCCTTCTCGTTGAGGTTCACGCAGTAGGCTTCGAGCGCCTCGCCGCCGGTCTTCACCGCCGGCTTGTCCTCGTCCTCGGAGCCCTTGACGGTCTTGGGCGCGTCGGCGCCGGCCTTCTTGGCGATGCCGTGAGCGATGTAGTTGACCGCGTCGTACCGCGTCATGTCCTGCTCCTGCAGGAAATAGGCGGCGTGGCTTTCGCGCTCGGAGAAGATGGCCACGAGCACATTGGCCCCGGTCACTTCCTCGCGGCCCGACGACTGGACGTGGATCACCGCGCGCTGGATCACGCGCTGGAACGACGAAGTCGGCTTGGCGTCCTCCCCGTCGTCCACGACCAGCGAGCGCAGCTCGTTGTCGACATAGTTGGTGAGCGTGGTGCGTAGCGCCGGGAGATCCACGTCGCACGCGCGCATCACGCTGGCCGAGTCCTCATCGTCGATGAGGGCCAGCAGCAGGTGTTCCAGCGTCGCGTATTCGTGCTTCCGCTGGTTCGCGAAGGCCACCGCGCGGTGGAGGGATTCTTCAAGTTGGCGCGAGAATGACGGCACTGGGCCTCAATCCTTTTCCATGGTGCATTGCAGAGGGTGTTGATGCCTGCGCGCAGTATCAACGACCTGGGCCACCTTCGTTTCCGCCACTTCGTAAGTGAACACTCCGCACACGCCGACGCCGTGCTGATGCACGTGCAGCATGATGCGTGTCGCGTCTTCGCGCGACTTGTTGAAGTACTGTTCAAGCACGTAGACGACGAATTCCATCGGCGTGTAGTCATCGTTCAGGATGAGCACGCGATACATCGACGGCTTCTGCGTCTTCGGCTTGGTCTGAGTGATGACCGCCGAGCGGACGCCCGTATCTTGATCACCTTGCTTTCGCTCGGCCATCGCACAGGTCTCCTGAGGGCGAGCGCCCTCCGCTACTAAGGATTAGATATGGAAAAGGATGCGGTATGGAAGGGTTGAAATGCCGGTGGGTCGTCCCAACTGCGTCATCCGCGTGTTTTTGTCACGTCCGACGTTAGGGAACGCAGCGTTGCTCAATCGCCAGGCGTGCGTTTCGCGCCCAGCGCACGCCCCGAAGTGACCGCGCCCGGTCCGAATCGCGCCCTCAGCCTGTCCACCGTCTGCTCTTCGACCAGCGCCTTGCGCTCGGCGCCGGCGAAGAGATCGTGTTCCACGCTGCTCGCGTCAAGGAGTTCGGCCAGCCCCACCCCGATCAGCCGCCATGGCCGCCCGTCGGCTTCCCGGGCCAGCAGCTCGCGCGCCACGGCGAACAGGGTCTTGGCCGTCTGGGTCGGAACGGGCAGGGCGCGGCGGCGGGTGATGATCTTGAAGTCGGTGCGCCGCAGCTTCAGCGTCACCACGCGCCCGGCCACCCCGCCGGCTCGCGCCTGACGCGCCACCCGCTCGCACAGTGGGGCGAGCTTGTCCTCCAGCTCGGCGAGGCTGGAGAGGTCATCGTTGAAGGTGGTCTCGGCGCTGATGCCCTTGCGCTCCTCGTTGGGATTGACCTTGCGGCTGTCGCGGCCGTGGGCCAGGTCGTGCAGCCGCATTCCCTGTGCGCCGAACCGGGCGACCAGCAGCTTCAGGTCGGCGCGGGCGAGGTCGCCCACCTTCGAAAAGCCCGCGCTCTCCAGGGACTTCACCATCGCCGGGCCGACCCCGGGAATGATCCCCACCGGCTTGCCGGCCAGGAAGCCCTGCGCCTCGCTCGCGCCGATCACGGAAAAGCCGCGCGGCTTGTCGAGGTCCGAGGCGATCTTGGCGAGGAACTTGTTGGGGGCCAGGCCGATGGAGACCGTGATGCCGATCTCCGCCTCGATCCGGGCCTGCAGCCGCATCAGGGTTTCGGCCGGCGGCGCGCCGTGCAGCCGTTCGGTGCCCGACAGGTCCATCCAGGCCTCGTCCAGCGACAGCGGCTGAACCAGGGGCGTCAGGTCGCGGACCATCTCCATGATCCGGCGGCTCTCGGCGCGGTACTTGGCGAAGTCGGGCTTCAGGATCACCGCCTGCGGGCAGAGCTGGCGCGCCTTGAACATCGGCATGGCCGAGCGCACGCCGCTGATGCGGGCGATGTAGCAGCAGGTGGTCACCACTCCGCGCTTGCCGCCGCCGACGATCAGCGCCTGGTCGCGCAATTCCGGCCGGTCGCGCTTCTCGACCGAGGCGTAGAAGGCGTCGCAGTCCATATGGGCGATGGCGAGGCTTTCCAACTCGGCGTGCACGATGATCCGCGGCGATCCGCAGGCCGGGCAACGGCGTTCGAACGCGCCGCGCCGGAAGCAGTCGCGGCAGATCGCGTTCATGGCTCCAGCGGCCACAGCCAGGCCGCGCCCCGCACGCCCGACGAATCTCCGTGCATGGCCGGCCGCACCGGCGTCTCGAACAGGTCGGAGAACACAAGGGGCGCTATGGCGCCTGGCAGGCGCTCATACAGTTCCCCGACATTCGACATGCCGCCGCCCAGCACGATGACGTCGGGGTCCAGCACGTCGCAGACCACAGCCAGGCCGCGCGCCAGCCGGTCGACATAGCGGTCGAGGGCGGCCATCGAGGCGCGCTCGCTGTTGCGCGCGGCGGCGATGATCTGCTCGCCCGAAAGCCCGCCGCCATGGTCCCTGGAAAGGCCCGAGCCCGAAACCCACAGCTCCATGCAGCCCTTGCGCCCGCACCAGCAGGTCGGCCCGGGATGTTCGGCCATGGTGGGCCAGGGCAGGGGCATATGCCCCCATTCGCCGGCGAAACCGTTGCGGCCTTCCAGGATGCGCCGCCCGACCGTGACGCCCGCGCCGCAGCCGGTTCCCAGGATCAGCGCCAGCACCACCTCGGCGTCCGCGCCGGCCCCGTCGACGGCTTCGGATAGGGCCAGGCAGTTGGCGTCGTTCGCATAGCGCACCGGCCGCTCCAGCGCCTGGGCCAGGTCGGCCGGGAAGGGGCGGCCGTTCAGTTCGGTGGAGTTGGCGTTGCGCATCAGGCCGCCGGCCGGCGACGGCGAGCCGGGGCCGCCCACGCCGATGCGGGCGGCCCGCACGCCGGCCTGCCGCTCGGCCTCCAGCACCGCCTCGCGCGTCGCCTCCAGCCCGGCCTGGTATTCCCGCGGCGAAGGGCGGCGCACGCGCGCGACGAAGCGGCCCTCGGCGTCCAGGGCCGCCGCCTCGATCTTGGTGCCGCCGAAGTCCACGCCGATCCGGATCATCGGATCATGGTTTGTTCCGTTTCGCGTTTCAGTTCAACGCCCCGGTGAAGCGCGCTCGAACATGATTGCCAATTGCGGCCGGCCGATGCGACCCTTGGCCGGTCCGCCATTCCCCGAGCGCGGCGCCTATCCAGGGAAGAGACGCATGAACAAACTCGCCTGGGCCGCCCTGGCCCTGAGCCTCGCGGCCTGCTCGCAACCGGCCGCGGACAACGCTTCGCAGGCCAAGGCGCCGCCCGCCGCGCCGGCCGCGGAGGTCAAGTCGACCGCGACGGCCGGCGTCTACGATCTCGACAAGACCCACGCCAGCGTGACCTTCCGCGTCGATCACCTGGGCATGTCGCGCTACACCGCCCGCTTCACCGGCATAGACGGCAGGCTGAACTTCGATCCGGCCAATCCCGCGGCGATGAGCGTCGAGGCCAGCGTCGACACCGGGTCGATCAAGACCGACTACCCCAACCCCACGCCGAACTTCGATGCGGAACTGGCCGGGCCGAACTGGCTGGATGCGGCCCGCTTCCCGAAGATCACCTTCAAGTCGACCGCCGTCGAGCCGACCGGCCCGAACACCGCCAAGGTCACCGGCGACTTCACCCTGCATGGCGTGACCCGGCCGCTGGTCCTCGATGTCACCTTCAACG
>MEEW01000075.1 GCA_001724985.1 Phenylobacterium sp. SCN 69-14 | reverse complement strand
CATCCGGCCCGCCCGCCGGTGTCGAGCTTGGGCAGGTCCTCAGGCGGCGGCATGGGCGGCGGCGCGGCCGGCGCATGGGCCCAGGTGTCGCGCTCGGCGGCAGTCACCACGCTGGCGGTGGTCGCCACGCCCTCGCCCTGCCGCATCTCCACCTGCCAATGCTGGGTGGAGCGCCCGTCGCGCACCAGCCGCACATGCACCTCGAAGGCGCCCTCCGCCACCGCCGCGCAGAAGTTCACCGTCTGGGCCACAGGCCGCCCGCGCCGCGCCGGGTGGTCCATCACCGCCTTCAGCATGATCGCGGCCGTGGCGCCGCCGAACGGCCCGGCCATGTTCCAGTAGGCCGGCGAGGTCGCGCCGCGGAATACCCTCTCCCCCACGGGCTCCAGCCGGACGGCCTCGTCGAAGGGGTGCATCAGGATCACGGTATCGCTCATGGCTCCACCATGGCCGAGCCGGGCCTTCGGGTCGACAGGCTTGAGGCTCAGGACTGCATCAACGCCCTGACGAACGCCTCGCGCCAGGCATTGACGTCGCTGGCGCGCAGGCCGTCCATCAACTCGCGCCAGCGCGCCACCCGCTCGGCCTTCGGCATCGACAGGCCCGCGGCGATCGCCTCGGCCACCTGCGCCCGATCGAACGGATTGACGATCAGCGCCTGTCCCATCTGCTCGCTCGCACCGGCGAACTGCGACAGCACCAGCACCCCTGGGTCGTCCGGGTCCTGGGCGGCGATATATTCCTTGGCCACCAGGTTCATGCCGTCGCGCAGCGGCGTCACCAGCCCGATCTTCGCGGCCCGATAGACCCCGGCCAGCTCGTCGCGGCGATAGGCGCGGTTCACATAGCGGATCGGCACCCAGTCGACGGTCGCGAACGCTCCGTTGATGCGCCCGCTCACCGCGTCCAGCCGCGCGCGCAGGTCCTGATAGGCGTCGACCTCCTCGCGGCTGGGCGTGGCGATCTGCAACAGGAAGACCTGCTCGCGCAGCGCCTCGTGGTCCTCCAGCACCTGCTCGTAGGCCAGGAACCGCTCCTCCAGCCCCTTGGAATAGTCCAGCCGGTCGACCCCGACGATCATCTCGCGGCCGTTCAGGCTGGCCACCATCCGCTCGTACTCGGCCAGGGCGACCTCGCCATGGGCGGCCGCCTCGAAATTCTCGATGTCCAGGCCGATGGGAAAGGCGCCGACCTGCGCGGTGCGGCCGAAGGCGCGCGCCCGGCCCTCGTCATCCATCTCTCCCTCGATCTCGCCGGTCACGTAGTCGCGGAAGGCGCCGGCCGAATCCTCGGTCTGGAAGCCGATCAGGTCGTAGTCGAACAGGGCCTCCACCAGCTCCTGGTGATCCGGCAGGGTGACCAGCAGCCGCCGCGACGGCCAGGGAATGTGCAGGAAGAAGCCGATCCGGTTCTTCACCCCGCGCGCCCGCAGCTCCCGCGCCAGCGGGATCAGGTGGTAGTCGTGCACCCAGATGACGTCGCCCTCGGCCACCAGCGGCGCCAGCGCCTCGGCGAAGCGCGCATTGACCCGGCCATAGCCCTCGCTGAACGAGCGCTCATAGGCGCTGAGGTCGACCCGGTAGTGGAACAGCGGCCAGAGCGTGCGGTTCGCATAGCCGTTGTAGTATTCCTGCCGGTCCTGCTCCTCCAGATCGACCGTCGCGACGGTCACGTCGCCCGACCGCTGCATCGAGATCTGGCCGGTATATTCCGGGGTGATCTGGCCGCTCCATCCGAACCAGACGCCGCTGTGCTCGCGCAGGGCCGCGGCCAGCGCCATGGCCAGGCCGCCGACGCTGCCCTCGCCGCCGTCGCCCGGCGGCTGGACCCGGTTCGACACCACGATCAGCCGAGCCATCGGAACGCCTCACAGAATAGCGCCATGCCGGCTCGTATAGTTTTGACAGATGAGCGTGAAATTCGAGCTGTTCCCGTCCTCAAACCATGCATTCCAGGAGAATGTTCAGAAGCGTATCCGCCGACAGCGCAGCAACTGCACAACCGCCTCGCCCTGGCGAGGTTCAATATTCGGCCGGATCGCCGGGCTCATTTCTATCACAACTGAACCTCGCGTCTGCCGACCTCACGCAACCGTGACGCTGCGCCGCGACGCCAGGTCACATGCTGGACGGCGGCGCAAGTTTCCATATGTTGCCCACCGGTTGCGTCTTCAGGGCGCGCCCCGGCCCTTCCATCCGCCCCGGAGACGACCCACGCAATGATGCGCGCGACGGCGAGCGCCGCCCACAAGCTGCATGTCTGGCTGGCCCAGACCTGCCTGACCCTGTGCGCCGCCGTGGTCGCCGCCGGTTCGATCCAGGCCGGCGCCGAGGCGGCCGCCCGCGCCGATTTCACCGGCCTGCAGAAGATCGTCCCCCTCGCCGTGGCGCCCGAGCCCGCCGCCACGCCTGTCCGCACCCTGGTCTGGAAGGGCGCCGACGTGGACGGCGACGGCGCGCCGGACTTCGTCAATCCCACCGGCCATGCGACCCGCCAGGAAGACGCCTACGGCTTCGGGGCCTTCGGCGCCCGCCGCGACGGCGGGGCGCGCCAGCACGAAGGCGTCGACTTCATCGCCCGGCCCGGCCAGGCGGTGGCTGCGCCGATCTCCGGCTTCGTCACCAAGATCGGCCTCGCCTACGCCGACGACGAACACCTGCAGTTCGTGGAGATCACCAATCCGGCCATCGGCTACGTCGCGCGGGTCTTCTACATCGACCCGACCGTCGCGGTCGGCGACGTGGTGCGCATGGGCCAGGCCGTCGGCCGCGCGCACAGCCTGCAGGACCGCTATCCCCTCGGCATGACCGACCACGTCCACCTGGAGCTCATGGGCCCCGACGGCAAGCGCATGAACACCCTGGCGGTGCTGAAGCCCCGCTACGCCGGCCAGTTCGGCGCCTGACCGGCTCCGCAACGAAAAAGGCCCGGACGTCGCCGTCCGGGCCCTTCGGATCGTTTCGAAACGGACGCCTAGTTGCGAGCCGTATCGACCAGCTTGTTCTTGGTGATCCACGGCATCATGGCGCGCAGGCGCTGGCCGACGGCCTCGATCTCGTGCTCGGAGGCGCGGCGGCGGGTCGCCTTCAGGCTCGGTTGGCCGGCCTCGTTCTCCAGCATGAAGTCGCGGACGAAACGGCCCGACTGGATGTCCTCCAGCACGCGCTTCATCTCGGCCTTGGTCTCGCTGGTCACCACGCGCGGGCCGGTGACGTACTCGCCGTACTCGGCGGTGTTCGAGATCGAGTAGTTCATGTTCGAGATGCCGCCTTCGTAGATCAGGTCCACGATCAGCTTCACCTCGTGCAGGCACTCGAAATAGGCCATTTCGGGCGCGTAGCCCGCCTCGACCAGGGTCTCGAAGCCGGCGCGGATCAGTTCCACCAGGCCGCCGCACAGCACGGCCTGTTCGCCGAACAGGTCGGTCTCGCACTCTTCGCGGAAGGTGGTCTCGATCACGCCCGAGCGGCCGCCGCCGATGGCCGAGGCGTAGGCCAGGCCGAGGTCGAGGGCGTTGCCGGTCGCGTTGTGGTGGATGGCGATCAGGCACGGCACGCCGCCGCCCTTCTGATACTCGCCGCGCACGGTATGGCCCGGACCCTTCGGCGCGACCATCAGCACGTCGATGGTGTCCTTGGGCTCGATCAGGTTGAAGTGCACGTTCAGGCCGTGGGCGAACAGCAGGGCCGCGCCGTCCTTGATGTTCGGCGCGATCTCGGAATTGTAGATGCCGCGTTGCAGTTCGTCGGGCGCCAGCACCATGAGCAGGTCGGCCCAGGCGGCGGCCTCGGCGACCGACAGCACCTTCAGGCCGTCGGCTTCCACCTTCTTGGCGGTGGCCGAACCGGGGCGCAAGGCTACGACCACGTCCTTCACGCCCGAATCCTTAAGGTTCAGGGCGTGGGCGCGACCTTGGCTGCCATAGCCTACGATCGCGATCTTCTTGTCCAGGATGCGGGCGAGGTCGGCGTCGCGGTCGTAATAGACGCGCATGATCATACTCCTGAAGTCGAAGGCAGCCGCGGTTCCGCGCAACGGCGCCGCAGCAAAGGCCGGGCTATGGAGAGGAATTTTGCACGGAGGTCAAGGCGGCCCCGGCCAAATGCGGCGATATCGCCGCGAAATCCGCGCGGTTTTTCGCGCCTTGCGCCCCCGCACGCCACGTCCGACATAGAAGCTCTTGTTCGGAGGGCGGAAAATGGCGGCGACACCGCAGGACGTGATCGGCTTCTGGCGCTCGGCGGGGCCCGAAAAATGGTTCGCCAAGAGCGACCGGTTCGACCAGGCCATCGCTCTGAAATTCGAGCCCGTCCATCACGCCGCCGCCCGGGGCGAATATGACGGCTGGGCCGCCTCGGCCGAGGGCGCGCTCGCCCTGCTCATCCTGCTCGACCAGTTCCCCCGCAACCTCTACCGCGGCTCGGCCCACGCCTTCGCCACCGATCCCAAGGCCCGCGCCATCGCCGCCGCCGCCGTGGCCCGCGGCCACGACCGCGAGGTCGAGCCCCTGCTGCGCCGCTTCTTCTACCTGCCGTTCGAGCATGGCGAGGACCTGGCCGATCAGGACGAATCCATGCGTCTCTTCGGCCTGCTGAAGGACGAGACCGGCGACGCCGACTCCCTGCACTGGGCCAAGGTCCATTGGGACATCATCGATCGCTTCGGCCGCTTCCCCCACCGCAACGCCTGCCTGGGCCGCGAGACCACGCCCGACGAACGCGCCTTCCTCGACGACGGCGGCTTTTCGGGTTGAAGCGCTAGTTGCCCTTGCTGAAGGTCGTGTTCACGACCCTCTGCATTTCACCGAAGCCCTTGACCGCGTCCTCTTCCTGCCGTTCGCGCTCGGCCAGGGTCATGCAGACGCGCTTGCCCACGCGGCTGCCGACAGGCGTCTCCACCCGGCAGACCACCTTGTCCTTGCTGGGCTTGGCCTTGCCCGGCGCGGGCGCCTCGGCCGCCTTCGCCGCCGGCGCCGCATCGCTCGCGGCCTGCGCCGCCGAGGCGGCCGAAAGCAGCATGATCGCGGCCGCCGCCGCGGCGAGGGTCTGAATCATGGTCGCCGTCTCCCAACCTGCCCGCAAGGATCGCACCAAGCCTTGCGCGCGTCGATGCCCGCCTTGAGGCCCTGATCATGTGCATCGCCGAAAGCCGCCTGTGGAGAAGCCGCCGTTCTCCCCATGCCGTCGATGGCGCGAATCG
Source organism: Phenylobacterium sp. SCN 69-14 (assembly GCA_001724985.1). GTDB lineage: Bacteria > Pseudomonadota > Alphaproteobacteria > Caulobacterales > Caulobacteraceae > Phenylobacterium. The sequence goes on along the minus strand of MEEW01000075.1, from coordinate 15,196 downwards.
CCTTTTCGCCGCACCCTGGCGAGGATGAACGCCCACGTCGCCCCCGCCACAGCCGCTCATCCCGAGCAGCAGTATCTCGACCTGCTGGCCGACATCCTGGCCAGCGGCGTCCAGCGTGGCGACCGCACCGGCACCGGCACCCTCGGCGTGTTCGGCCGCCAGATGCGCTTCGACCTGGCCCAGGGCTTCCCGCTGCTGACCACCAAGAAGCTGCACCGCAAGTCGATCATCCTCGAACTGCTGTGGTTCCTGCGCGGCGACACCAATGTCCGCTGGCTGCAGGAGCGCGGCGTCAGCATCTGGGACGAATGGGCCGACGAAAGCGGCGAGCTCGGCCCCGTCTACGGCAAGCAATGGCGCTCCTGGACCGCCCCCGACGGCCGGGTGATCGACCAGATCACAGGCGTGGTCGAGGGGCTGAAGACCATGCCCAACTCGCGCCGCCACATCGTCTCGGCCTGGAATCCGGCCGATGTCGACGACATGGCCCTGCCGCCCTGCCACTGCCTGTTCCAGTTCTTCGTGGCCGAGGGGAAGCTGTCCTGCCAGCTCTACCAGCGCTCGGCCGACGTCTTCCTCGGCGTGCCGTTCAACATCGCCTCCTACGCCCTGCTGACCCTGATGGTCGCCAAGGTGACGGGGCTGGAGCCGGGCGAGTTCGTCCACACCCTGGGCGATGCGCACCTCTACCTGAACCACCTCGACCAGGCCCGCGAGCAACTGACCCGCCAGCCCCTGCCGCTGCCGGTGATGGAGATCGCCGACAAGCGCGACCTCTTCGCGTTCGAATACGAGGACTTCAAGCTGCGCGGCTACAAGGCGCACGAGAAGATCCAGGCCCCGATCGCGGTCTGAACCTTACAAAATTGCGAGTTCGCCGACGAAGGCCCGAAGGGTCGCGGCGGTTTGCTCTCCTGGCCCGGAACGATCCGGCCCCTCAACGGAGAGCAAGAATGCGCAATCTCATCGCCCCCGCCGCCCTGGTCCTGGCCCTCGCCGCCGGCCCGGCCTTCGCCGCCGCCCCTGCGCCGGCCGCCAAGCCGATGACCGCCGCCAAGCCGGCCGCCACCGCCAAGGTCGACATGAACGCCAAGCGCGCGGCCTGCGAAAAGTCCTGGAAGGACCAGAAGACCCACACCGGCAAGGAAGCCGACTTCGTGAAGGCCTGCGTCGCCAAGGGCTGAACGGCGCCTGGGCGGGCGGCTCCTTCTCCCAGGGCCGCCCGCTCGTCTTGGTCGAAAGGCGAAAGCGCGCCATCTTCACGGCGAGCAATCTGGACCCGCGCCCATGAGCCGCCGCATCCTGCTGGTCGAAGACGACGCCGAGACCGCCGACTACATCCTCAAGGGCCTGCGCGAAGAGGGCTACACCGCCGAGCACCTGGCCGACGGGCGCGACGGCCTCTACGCCGCCTCGGGCGAGCCCTTCGACGCCATCGTCATGGACCGCATGATCCCCGGCCTCGACGGCCTCAGCGTCATCAAGGCCCTGCGCGCGGCCGGAGTGGAGACTCCGATCATCATCCTCTCGGCCCTCAGCCATCTGGACGAGCGGGTGAAGGGCCTGCGGGCCGGCGGCGACGACTACCTCACCAAGCCCTTCGGCTATTCGGAGCTGTCGGCGCGGCTGGAGAACCTCATGCGCCGCCGCCCGGCCACCGAGGTCGAGACCAAGCTCGCCTGCGGCGACCTCGTGGTCGACCTGCTGTCGCGCCGGGTCAGCCGCGCCGGCCGGCCCCTCGACCTGCTGCCGCGCGAGTTCAAGCTGCTGGAGTACCTGCTGCGCCACAAGGACCGGGTCGTCACCCGAACCATGCTGCTCGAACAGGTGTGGGACTACCGCTTCGACCCCCACACCAGCGTCGTCGACACCCACATCAGCCGCCTGCGCAAGAAGATCGACGAGGGCTTCGCCTCGCCCCTCCTCCACACCCTGCGCGGCACGGGCTATCGCCTGTCGACCGAGCCATGAGGCCGCCCGGCTCGCGCCTGCGGCCAGGCGCGGTGTTCTTCATGCTGCTGGCGGTGGCGCTCACCGCGCTCGGCGTCGGCCTGGCCATGGTCGACCAGGTGGGCGAGGCGATCATCGGCAAGCGCCAGCGCGAGGTCGCCGAGGCCGCCCGCGACTATTTCGTCGCCTTCGCCCACGAGGAGGGGATCGCTCCCCTCGCCCGCGCGCTCGACCTGCGCGAGCGGACCGACCCCGGCGGGGCCTTCCGCTACGCGCTCTACGCCGCCGACGGGCGTCTGCTGGGCGGGGCGCGCCTGGCCCCGGCCGACGACCTGCCCGCCCAGGGCGCGGCGCGCCTGCGCATCTCCAGCGAGGGCCGCGCCTCCCCCTGGCGCGTCCTCGTCCAGCCGCTCTCCACCGGCGGGACCCTGGTGGTCTACGAGGACATCGGCGAGCGCCTGGCCTTCCGCCGCGCCCTGGTCGCCAGCGCCGCGGTCTCGCTGATCGCGGCCATCGGCGCGGTGCTGCTGGCGGCGCTCTGGTTCAACCGCCTGCTGCTCAACCGCATGGAGACCCTGGCCGCCACGGCCGGCCGCATCGCCGGCGGCGACCTCTCGGCCCGCACCGAGACCCACCCGAAGGGCGACGTCTTCGACCGCCTCGGCGAGGCGATGAACGGCATGCTCGACCGCATCGAGGAGCTGATGACCGGCATGCGCAGCGTCACGGACAGCCTGGCCCACGACCTGCGCTCGCCGCTGACCCGCATGCGCGCCGACCTCGCCCGCGCCCTCGACCCGCAGGTGGCCGAACCCCAGCGCCTCGACGCCATCGAACAGGCCCACGGCGAGGCCGACCGCGCCCTTTCCACCCTCTCGGCCCTGATGGACATCGCCCGCGCCGAGGCGGGCCTCTCGCGCGACATGATGGCCCCCCTCGACCTCGCCGCCCTCGTGGCCGAGGTCGGGGAGCTGTTCGGCCCGGTGATCGAGGACGCCGGCCAGACCTTCGTCCCGCCCGCCCCGCGCCCGCCGCTGGTCATCGGCGGGCACGAGCTGATCCTGCGCCAGGCGGTCGGCAACCTGCTCCACAACGCCGCGCACCACGCCGGTCCGGGCGCCGTCGTCCGCCTGGCGCTGGAGGAGGCCGGCGGCCGAGTCCGCATCGTCGTCTCCGACACCGGCCCCGGCATTCCGCCCGAGCATCGCGGCCGCGTGCGCGAACGCTTCGTGCGGCTGGACGAGGCGCGCTCGCGCCCCGGCGGGGGCCTGGGCCTGGCCATCGCCGCGGCCTGCGCCAAGCTGCACGGCGGCGCCCTGGAGCTGGAGGACGCCCATCCGGGCCTGCGCGCCGTCATCGACCTGGCCGCGCCCTCCCGGACTCCGTCCTGAAGACTCTGCTAAGAGCAGGCCATGAGCACCCCGATCCTCACCGCCGGCCCCATCGCCCGCGACCGCAACGGCGTCATCGGCAAGGACGGGACCCTGCCCTGGAGGCTCAAGACCGACCTCGCCAACTTCCGCGCCGTGACCATGGGCAAGCCGGTCATCATGGGCCGCAAGACCTGGGAGAGCCTGCCCAGAAAGCCCTTGCCCGGCCGCACCAACATCGTGCTGAGCCGCGACGGCTCGTTCGAGGCCAAGGGCGCGGTGGTCTGCGACAATTTCAGCGAGGCGCTCTCCATCGCCCGCGAACAGGCCGCCGAGGACGGCGCGGACGAGGTCTGCGTCATCGGCGGCGCCTCGCTGTTCGAACTGGCCCTGGCCCGCGCCCAGCGCATCTATCTCACCGAGGTCGACGCCGAGGTCGAGGGCGACGTCACCCTTTCCCCCATTGACGAGAGCCGCTGGACCGAGGTCCGCAGCCAGGGCCATCCCGCCGGCGAAGGCGACGAACACGCGTTTAAGATTCGGGTGTTGGAACGCCGCTGATCCGTCCATAGTCGTCCCCGAACGCCACCGCCGCGAGTGGCGAACCCGGAGGGATCCCGACCATGGACATTCAACTCGTCGCCGAGGGACTTGAGTTTCCCGAAGGCCCCATCGCCATGAACGACGGCTCGGTGATCCTCACCGAGATCAAGGGCCAGCGGCTGACCCGCATCCATCCCGACGGGCGCAAGGAGACGGTGGTCGAGACCGGCGGCGGCCCCAACGGCGCGGCCATCGGACCGGACGGCGCCATCTACATCACCAACAACGGCGGCTCGTTCACCTGGCCCGAGCAGGACGGCCTGACCATTCCGGGCCCGACCCCGCCCAGCCACACCGGCGGCTACATCCAGCGCTACGACCTGACGAGCGGCAAGCTCACCACCCTCTACGAGACCTGCGACGGGCGCCCCTTCGTCGGCCCCAACGACCTGGTGTTCGACAAGCAGGGCGGCTTCTGGTTCTCCGACCACGGCTGCGGCACGCCCGAGGGCCGCAAGTTCGGCGCGCTCTACTATGCGAAGATCGACGGAAGCCACGTCAGCCGCCAGCGCGACCACCTGATCTCGCCCAACGGCGTGGGCCTCTCGCCCGACGAAAAGACCGTCTATCTGGCCGACACCCAGCTCGGCCGCCTATGGGCCTTCGACGTGGAGGCGCCCGGCGTGCTCGGCCCGCCCGCCGGCTTCGCGGCCGGCCGCTCGGTCTGCAACCTGCCGGGCGTGCAGTTCCTCGACAGCCTGGCGGTCGAGGCCGGCGGCAAGGTCTGCGTCGCCACCATCCTCAACGGCGGGATCACCGCCTTCGACCCGAACGGTACGATCGAGCACTTCCCGATCCCCGACCTCATCACCACCAACATCTGCTTCGGCGGGCCGGACATGAAGACCGCCTGGATCACCGCCTCGTCCACCGGCAAGCTCTACAAGGCCGCCTGGCCCCGCCCCGGCCTGAAGCTGAACTTCAACGCATAGCTTCTCCCTCCCCTTCATGGAGAGGGCCATCGCATAAGGCGAGAAGCTCATTGGCCTTCTCCCCTCGCGGGAGGAGGTGGCCCCGCGGAGCGGGGGCGGATGAGGGGTAGCCAGCATTTCCGACGCCAGGACGAATGGGATGAGCTCTGCGGACAGCCGAGTTCCCCCTCATCCGTCAGGCTTCGCGCCACCTTCTCCCGCAAGGGGAGAAGGGAGCGCCGCCTCCCTCCGTCGGAAGCAACGCCTCCTAGTACAGCGTCGCCATCGCCGTCCGGTCGAAGTCCCTCAACTCCGCCGTCCGGCCGTCGCGCACCTTGGCGGTCCATTCCGGGTCCTGCAGCAGCGCCCGGCCGACGGCCACCAGGTCGAAATCGCCGCGGTCCAGGCGCCGCAGCACCTCGTCCAGCGAGGCCGGCTTGGAGCCCTCGCCGCCATAGGCGGCGATGAACTCGCCCGACAGCCCGACCGAGCCGACGGTGATGGTCGGAACCCCGGTCAGCTTCTTGGCCCAGCCGGCGAAGTTCAGGTCCGAGCCCTCGAACTCCGGCTCCCAGAGCCGGCGCTGCGAGCAGTGCAGGATGTCGGCCCCGGCGTCGACCAGGGCGCCCAGCCAGGCTTCCAGCGCCTTCGGGTCCTGGGCCAGCTTCACCTCGTAGTCCTGCTGCTTCCACTGGCTGATGCGGATGATCACCGGATAGTCCGGCCCCACGGCCTTGCGCACCGCCTTCAGGATGTCGGCGGCGAAGCGGGCGCGGCCCGGCAGGTCCTTGGCGCCATAGGCGTCCTCGCGGACATTGGTGCCTTCCCAGAAGAACTGGTCGATCAGATAGCCGTGGGCGCCGTGCAGCTCGACGGCGTCGAAACCCAGCGCCTTGGCGTCGGCCGCCGCCTGGGCGAAGGCGCGCACCGCGTCGGCGACCTCCTCCTCGGTCATCGGCGCGCCGAACGACTTGCCGGGGCGGCTCAGGCCCGAGGGGCTGTCATAGGGGCCGGGCGGCGTCCATTCCGGGTCGCGGGTGCGCACGGCGCCGACGTGCCAGAGCTGGGGCGCCATCACCCCGCCGGCCGCATGCACCTCGTCGATCACCCGTTTCCAGGCGGCCAGCTCCTTCTCACCGTGGAAACGCGGCACGTTCTTGTCGTTCAGCGAGGCCGGACGGTCGACGCCGACCCCTTCCGAGACGATCAACCCCACATCGGCCCGGCGCTTGTAATATTGCGCCACTTCTTCGGTCGGCACGCCTCCCGGCGAGAACGAGCGCGTCATCGGCGCCATCACGAGGCGGTTCTTCAGGCGCAGGCCTTTGAATTCAAAGGGCTTAAACAGGGCGTCGGCCGACATGGGCTCTCCGGGTTCAAACGGACGTTCGTAAGGATGCGATTTACGCACGACCGGTCGTTTTGTCAGTTCAGATTTTCTGTTGCACGCCAGCAACTTCCCCTGAAGCCAATCCGGCGCCATTCTCAGGTGAACAACGGTCACCCAAACGACCGGACCCTTGGAGGAAATCACCATGAGCGACGGCGCCGTCGACCTGAAGGCTGAAGCCCGCGCGCGGGCCTACGCCATGCCGCTGGACGAGATCAACCTGGCCGACGGGGAGCTCTTCCGCTCCGACACCCTCTGGCCCTACTTCGAGCGCCTGCGCAAGGAAGACCCGGTCCACTACCACAAGGAAGGCCTCCACGAGGACGGCCCCTATTGGTCGGTCACCAAGTTCAACGACATCATGGCCGTCGACACCAACCATGAGGTGTTCTCGTCCGAGCCGTCCATCACGATCTTCGATCAGAAGGACGACTTCACCATGCCGATGTTCATCGCCATGGACCCGCCCAAGCATGACATCCAGCGCAAGACCGTCAGCCCGATCGTCTCGCCGGCCAACCTGCACATGCTCGAGCCGCTGATCCGCGAACGCATCCAGCGCACGCTCGACAGCCTGCCGATCGGCGAGGAGTTCGACTGGGTCGACAAGGTCTCGATCGAGCTGACCACTCAGATGCTCGCCACCCTGTTCGATTTCCCCTGGGAGGAACGCCGCAAGCTGACCCGCTGGTCGGACGTGGCCACCGCCGGGCCGGAATCGGGCCTGTTCTCCTCGACCGATCCGGAAGTCGTCGAGCAGGAACGCAAGGCCGAGCTGTTCGAGTGCGTGGACTATTTCACCCGGCTCTGGAACGAGCGGGTCAACGCTCCGCCGAAGGGCGACCTGATCTCGATGCTCGCCCATGGCGAGGCCACGCGGAACATGGACCGCATGGAATATCTCGGGAACCTGATCCTGCTGATCGTCGGCGGCAACGACACCACCCGCAACACCATGTCCGGCTCGGTCCTGGCCCTGCACCAGAACCCTGGCGAGCGGAAGAAGCTCTACGACAATCCCGCGCTGATCCCCTCGATGGTGTCGGAGACCATCCGCTGGCAGACCCCGCTGGCCCACATGCGCCGCACCCTGACCCAGGACTTCGAACTGGGCGGCAAGCAGATGAAGAAGGGTGAGAAGGTCATCATGTGGTACGTCTCGGGCAACCGCGACGAAGAGGTGATCGAGAACCCGAACGCCTACATCATCGACCGCGAGCGCCCGCGCCAGCACATGTCGTTCGGCTTCGGCATCCACCGCTGCGTCGGCAACCGCCTGGCCGAACTCCAGCTCAAGATCCTCTGGGAAGAGATTCTCCAGCGTTTCCCGACCATCGAAGTCCAGGGCGAACCCCGCCGGGTCTTCTCGGCCTTCGTGAAGGGCTACGAATACCTCCCGGTGGTCATCCCCACCCGCTACTGACGTCCCCCGGCCTCCGCTCGCCCCGGCGAAAGCCGGGGCCCATGCGGCGTTTCGGCTGGCGGCGGCGCAGCGGGTGAGAGGAGTCCCGGCCTCCGCCGGGATGTGCCGGGCCTAGAAATTCACCTGCAGCCGCCCGGCCAGGGCCTCGCCCTGGTCGGCGCCGGCATAGGGGCCGGCGGGGTGCACGACCTTCCAGCGGCTGACATTGACCATCAGCCGCATCCACGCCTCCAATCGCCAGTTGACGCCCAGGGTCGTCTCCTCGCCCCACGCGCCCTGCGGCGCGTCGGTATTGTCGAGCCGCTGGTAGCGCACCGCCACTTCCCAGCCGCCGATCCCGCCCCTCGACACCGGCTCCAGCGGCGCGATCTTGCCGACATTGCCGAGCTTCGGCGCATAGGTGGTGGGATCGCCGGTGACCATCCAGCCGGCCGACAGCGACACCGCGTCGATCTGCACGTGGTCGCTGCGGGTCTCCACGTCGCGCCGCCCGGCCTCGGCGAACGACCAGAACGGCCCCCTCACTCCGCCCAGCTCCAGGCCGTAACCGTCGCTGGACCTCGGGTCGATCAGCGCGCCCAGCGAAACCTTCAGGTGCTCGTTGTAATGCCCGGCCCAGGTCGTGGTGCGGGTCAGGCTGGCCATGTCCGACGGGAAATCCTCGTGGAAGCCCCAGACCCCCAGGTGCGCCAGGCCGCCCTCTCCCCGCACCGGGTTCCAGTGGGCCCGCGCCAGATAGGCCTGCGTCCCGCGCGCCAGCTCGCGATTGGCCGGATCGTGCCCGGCCGCCTGCACCGCCACATGCCAGCCCGGCCCGAACACCTTGCCGATCGCGCCCCAGCCGTAAAAGCCCTTCAGTGGCGCGATGGCCGTGGCGACGGTGTTGCGCTCCATGAACGGCGTGCCGTCCGAACTGCTCGACCCGTCCAGCCCCCGCTCGCTCAGCCGGTTGCCTAGCGTCAGCTCCACGTCATGCCCGGCCAGCCGGTCGCGCCAGGCCACATAGGTCCCGCGCAGCACCGGCGCCTCGCCGCTGAAATCGCCCTCGACGGTATAGTAGAGACGCTCGCCGACCATGCCGTCGACGCCCAGCCGCGCGGCCCGCAGCTCGCTGGCGCTCAGATTGCGCTCGTCATGGCTCGAGCCGCCGGTGACGCCGACGTCCAGCAACAGACGCCCCTTGGGGTGGATCGAAACCTCGCCCACCGGGCTGACGAACTGCCGCCCGGGCTCGTCCCAGGTCAGCAGCGAATCGGCCGCCGCCGGAGCCGCCCCGCCGGCCGCCAGCACCCCGGCCACAGCCCATGCCGCACGCTTGAAAATCGCCGCCTCCCCCAAGGACAAGACGCATCCATCCGTCCTCTAGACGCAGACGCCGCCCGTCCCAACACCCACTTTCCACAGCCGTATCGTCCAAGAGCCGCCGGCTGCGACGGTCCACCACACGAAACGCCTGCGAGTACGGCTTGCGCTGGCCGCTCCCTGCTCCCCCTTATCGCCGCGGGGCGCCTCTTGGCGGCGAGCCTGCCGGGGCCGGGGCGGATTTCGATGTCGGACAGCCGTTACATGGCGTTAACAGAGGCGCGTCGCGCGAAAGTCACCTCCTTGTCCGAACCTCCCCTGCGCAGCGAAGCCGACGCCGTCCTGGCCTCCGGGGCCCTGGGCCGCTCGCCCCTGCTCAAGGCGCTGTTCGAATATCTCCTGGAGCAGTCGCTGGAGGGGCGACGCGTCACCGAGTTCGACGTGGCGAGCGAGGTGTTCGACCGCGGCGAGCAGTTCTCCTCGACCCTCGACGCCTCGGTGCGGGTCTATATCCACCGCCTGCGCCGCAAGCTCGACGAGCACTACAGCGGCGCGGGCCGCGCCGCGCCGCAGCGCATCGTCATTCCCAACGGCGAATACCGCCTGGTGCTGGAGGCCCGCGCCGCGGGCGCCGAAAGCCCCCCGGTCCGCCCCGCGCCCGCCCGCTTGCCGCGCTGGGCCTTCGCGGCCGCCGCCGCCCTGGTCGCGCTCAATGTCGCCGCCTGGGCGTGGTTCGCCGTCCAGCGCCCGGCCGACCCTTTGCGCGACATCCGCCGCAGCGAGGTCTGGGCGCCCCTGACCGGCGATTCGCGGCCCCTGCTGGTGGTCCTGGGCGACTACTTCATCTTCGGCGACACCGAGGGCGGCGCCGACGTCCGCCGGCTGGTGCGCGAGTTCGACGTCAATTCGTCCGACGACCTCGACCGCCACACGCTCGCCCATCCGGCCGCGGCCGGCAGGTATGTGGACCTGGAGCTGCGATACCTGCCGGTCGGGGCGGGCGCGGCCCTGCGCCGCCTGCTGCCCCTCCTCGCCGGCCCAGACCCCGACCGCGTGCGGGTGATCCTGATGTCGGAGCTGACCCCCGACATGCTGAAGACCCACGACATCGTCTATGTCGGCTATCTCAGCGGCCTGGGACTGCTGGAAAGCCCCACCTTCGCCGGCTCGCGCTTCGCCATCGGCATGTCCTATGACGAGCTGATCGACATCGTCGGCCAGCGCCACTACCTCAGCCAGGCCGGCGCGGCGGTCGGCGCCTCGCAACCCCATATCGACTACGGCTACGTGGCTTCCTATCCGGGGCCGGGCGGCGGCCGGATCATGGTCATCGCCGGCACCCGCGACGTGGCGCTGATCCAGGCGGCCGAGGCCCTGGGCCGCCGCGCCTCGCTGGAGGAACTGGCCCGCAAGACCAGGGGCGCGGCCGGCTTCGAGGCGCTCTACATGGTCGAGGGCCTCGCCCGGACCAATCTCGACGGCAAGCTGGTCCTCGCCGCGCCCTTGAAGACCCGGGACATCTGGACGCCCCAGGCCCCCGACTAGAGAAGGCGGCCCGCTCAGCTCTTCGGCTTGGCCGGTTCGGTCGGCGGATACCAGAATTGCTCGTGGCAGGCCTCGCAGGCCACGTCGATGTCGCCGCCGACCGTCTCCAGGGCCGCGACGTCCTTCTTCTCCACCGCCGCGACCGCCTCCATGCTGGCCGCCTGCAGGCCGGCCGCATAGGCCGCGAAGCTCGCCCGGTCGCCGTCGATCCGCTTCTGGATGATCGCGCCGGTCGGGGCGCCGGGCTGGCCCTCGCTGTCGATCCTCTGGCCCGGATGGGCGACGACCCGGCCGTCCATCACCAGCAGGTTCGCCGCTTCCGACAGCGCGATGGCCGCGTTGCGGACCTTGGCCCAGTCCTCGTCGGTGCGCGGCCGATGCTCGTTGACGCCCGAGGCGTTGCTGACCGTGGCGACCGAGCCCCAGATCTCGTCCGCCGCCGGATCGACCACCGACAGCATCAGCTCGTGGATGCTGGCCAGCGGCTTGGGGCCGCCGCCGGCCGCCGGGGCGGGCGCCTCGGTCTTGGCCTGCTGGCCGCACCCCGCCAGGGCCGCGGCCCCCAGGATGATCGCAGTCATGGTACGCCAGGTCACGTCGGGTCCTCCTCGAGCCGCCAGTGTCGGAGGGAGCGCGCGCGACGCCGCGCCGTCCGCTTCCCCGATTCTCACGGCCAAGGTCGGGCCCCGCCTCGCGGGCGCCTAGGTATCTTCTCGTATCGAACGCGCGTTACAGCCCGTTAACGGCCGCGCCAGGCCTTCAGAGCTGGGACTCGGCGCTGGCGCGGGCGGCCGGATAGTCCGCCTTGCCATTGGCCGCACGCAGGTTGCGGTCGGCCACCACGATCCGCTTGGGCGTCTTGTAGCCGGCCAGGCTCTTGCGGACGTGGCTGCGCAGCGCCTCCTCGTCCAGCGCCCCGCCCTCGACCAGCCGCACCACGCCGGTCACCGACTGGCCCCACTTCTCGTCGGGCAGGCCGATCACCAGGGCGTCCTCGATCGACGGATGGGTCTTCAGCGCCTCCTCGACCTCCTCGGGAAAGACCTTCTCGCCGGCGGTGTTGATGCAGGCGCTGCCGCGCCCCAGCAGGGTCAGCGAGCCGTCGGCCTCGACCACGCACCAGTCGCCGGGGATCGAGTAGCGGACCCCGGCGATGGTGCGGAAGGTGCGCGCGGTCTTCTCCTCGTCCTTGTAGTAGCCGACCGGATTGGGCGGGCCGATCGCCACGATGCCCGGAACGCCCGAGCCCGGCGCCACCGGCTGGTCGTGCTCGTCGAACACCTTGCAGCGCTCGCCCAGCATGAACTTCGCGGTCTGGACCTCCATGCCCTTGGCCATCATCGACTGGCCCATGCCCAGCGCCTCTGAAGAGGAGAAGGCGTCCGACAGCACCGCCTGCGGCATGTGCTCCAGCATCCCCTGCTTGACCTCGTAGGACCACATCACCCCCGAGGAGAGGATCATGCGGATCGAGGAGACGTCCCAGCGGCCGGGATGGGCGTTCAGCGCGTTCAGGATCGGCGTGCCGAACGAGTCGCCGACGATCACCAGGCTGTCGGGCTTGTGCCGGTCGACGGCGTCCAGCAGCTCCTCGGCGTCGAACCTTGCGCCCTCCAGGGTGATGACCGTGCCGCCCGACAGCATCACCCCCATGCCGGTCAGGAGGCCGGTGCCGTGCATCAGCGGCGGCGCGGGCAGGATGCGGCCCTGCGGCCCCACCGTCCTGGCGTGGGCGGCCAGTTCCTCCAGCGTCTCGGGCACCGAGCCCATCTTGCGCGCGGCCATCAGGGTGATCTCGCGCAGGTCGTCGTGCGCCCACATCACGCCCTTGGGCATGCCCGTGGTGCCGCCGGTATAGATGAAGAACTGGTCGTCGCCCGACCGCTGGATATCCAGCGCCGAGCCGTCGCCCTGCGCCGCCAGCGCCTCGAACGGTTCGGCGAAATCGGCGATGGCGCCGTCCTCGCTGACCTCGACCCAGGTCTTCACCTTGGGCAGGCGAGGGCGGATCTGCGTCACCGCATCTCGGAACTCCGAGGCGTAAACCACTGTCTGCGCATCGGAATTGTCGAAAATATACCAGACCTCTTCAGGCGTGTAGCGGTAGTTGACGTTCACGTGGGTCAGCCGCGCCTTCCAGCCGGCGGCCACGGCCATCAGGTATTCGGGCCGGTTGCGCATATAGATGGCGATCTTGTCGCCGGGCTTTGCGCCCCGCGCGATCAGCGCGCGTGCGAGGTTGTTGGTCGCGGCCCGCGCCTGGCCCAGCGTGACCGTTCGCGCGCCGTGGATGAAGGCCGGATGGTCCTGCGGCAGGACCGGCTCCACCGCGTCGAGAATATCTCCGAAATTCCAGGGCATTCCTCACCTCCCATTGGCGCGCCGGTCTTCGCCGGCTGCATCCAAACTGACCCGATCTCTATCGGGCCTCCTTGACGTAGCGGAATGGAATAGGCCCGTTCGCCGCCGCGCAAGATCGCCCGCACCAAGGCGGCGCTAGAACGGCTCCCCGCGGCGGATCGCGGCCGCCTGCATCCGGGTCGCGACGCCGAGCTTCCGCAGGATCTCGGACACATGATAGCGCACGGCTCGCTCGCCCAGGTTCATGATCGTGGCGATGTCGAGATTGGACTTCCCCTCGGCGATCCAGTTCAGGATCTCCTGCTGCAGCGGCGACAGCGAGCGCATGGCCAGGGCTTCATCGGCCGACACCTCCGGACAGAGCCCGAGGATTTCAGCCTTCCCCATCGCCGCCGTCCCCAGGGCCTTGGCGGCGAGGTCGACCAGCGGGCCGAACGGACGGTCGCTGAACGCCGCCAGGGCCAGGGCGCTCGCCGTCCCCGCCCGGCGGGCCATCGGCACGATCAGTCCCGTGGCGACGTCATTGGCGGCCAGGAAGTCGGCATAGCTGCGCTTGCGGAACTCATGCGGCCGGTCGAGGTCCGAATTCCACCAGAACGAGGCGCTGGCGGTCTGCATGCGCGGGATGACCGTATCGTCCTCGAACCATCCGAACCGGTCGTAGTCGCGGAGGAATGCCGGCGCATAGGACGTCAGTGTCGAGTCCAGCATAATGTCGGGATCGACGGTCTTGTGGCACGACATCATGAAGGCGTCGAATCCGAGATCAATACATCCCGCATTGACGGCGGCGTATAGACTGTCCTTGTCCGCCGCCCGATAGATCGCATCGGTGAATGCGACCATCGTCTCCACGATCTTCTTGTCCACCTAGGCCCCGCTGCGCCTCGAATCGATCAATCGGTTTCCTCCTTAAGGATTTCTACCTTTCCTCGACCGCGCGGCCAATCATATGCGCTGCGATAGACGCAGAATGCAGACATAGGGATGTTTCGCGGCAAGTAGAGCCGGCGTCTTCATTCGGAAATACGGCCGCAGTTCCACGCGGGGCCAAGAACTTCGGCCCGCTGATCGGCGGTTCACCTGCCGCCGCCCTCGGCCGCTCAGAGGCCCAGCGCTTGCTGCGCGGCCGGCTCTTCGTCCCCGCACAAGGTCATCAACTGGGTCAGAAGCGCGCCGGGGTCGATCGGCTTGGAGACATGGGCGTCCGCCCCGGCCTTCAGCGCCTCTTCGACGTGGTGGGTCATGGCGTTCGCCGAAACCGCGATGATCGGCGTCCGCGCCAGGCCTTGCACCCGCTCGCGCGCCCGGATGGTCCTGATGGCGGTGAGCCCGTCCATGACCGGCATCTGCAGGTCCATCAGCACCGCGTCGAAGTCCTGCGCCAGCAAGGCCTCGCAGGCTTCCTGGCCATTCTCGGCGAAGCGGACCGCAGCCCCCGTCATCTCCAGGATCATCCCGACGATGCGCTGGTTGTTCGGATTGTCCTCGGCGACCAGCACGCTCAGCGCCCCCGACGCCCCGGCCTGCTCCAGAGCCCCGGCCTCGCCCGAGGCCGCCGGCGCCGCCTGGGGCGCCAGGAAGGTGAACTCGAACTCGGCCCCGCCGCCCATGCGCGGGCGGCCGATCACGTCGCCGCCCATCAGCCGGGCCAGCCGCCGCGAGATGGCCAGGCCCAGGCCCGTCCCGCCGAACTTGCGGGTGATGGAGTTGTCGGCCTGCTCGAACCGCTCGAACAGCCGGTCCGAGACCTCCGGCGCGAAGCCGATGCCGGTGTCGCTCACCGTGATGGTGACGCGCCAGGCCCCGGTCTCGGCGGGCTCGGCGCCGATCGTCAGGAAGACCCCGCCCTCCTGGGTGAACTTCAGCGCGTTGGAGAGCAGGTTGTTGACCACCTGCCGGATGCGCAGGCTGTCGCCCTCGTACCACTGCGCCGCGGGCCGCGTGTCGCAGACCTGCAGCCTCAGCCCCTTCTCGTCGGCCCGGGTCTCGAACAGGTCGATGACCGAGCGCAGGTCGCCCATCAGGTCGAAGGGCCGCGCCTCCAGCCGCAGGCCGCCGCTCTCCACCTTGGCGAAGTCCAGTACGTCGTTGAGCAGCCCTTCGAGCATCCGGCCCGACGAGCGGATGAGGTCGACCATCTCCCGCTGGCGCGGGTCCAGATGCGTGCGGCCGAGCAGGTCGGCGACCGTCACCACCCCGTTCATCGGCGTGCGCAGCTCATGGCTCATATTGGCGAAGAACTGCGACTTGGCCTCGTTGGCGCGCACCGCGGCCTCGCGCTTCAGCTCCGAGCGCTCGATGGCTTCGGCGAGCTGCCGCTGCCGGCCCGCCGCCAGGG
>MEEW01000074.1 GCA_001724985.1 Phenylobacterium sp. SCN 69-14 | reverse complement strand
AATGGATCATCGCCCCGCGCGCCCTGGGCCAGGCGCGTGACCTCGCTCCAGCCGAAGCCGGGCCCGATCCGCGGGTCGTTCCTGAGAAGCTGGCCGAAGCCCGCCACCGCCAGCGCCCAGCGCGTGGCCTCGGGCGCGGCGGCGACGCTCGCATAGGCGTCGCCAGGCCCGATGGGCCGCTCGATCAGCCGCGAGGCCGGCTGGCCGGGCAGCTTGTAGCGGATCTTCAGATAGGCCAGTTCGCGGGCGGCGCCCGGCGCGGCCTGCGGGCGGGCGCTCCGATAGCGCAGCGGGTCGCTGGAGGGCCGCGCGCCGACCGGGGTGATCTCGTAGAGCGCCGTCACCGAGGCCTTCGATCCGACCTCGCCGGCGTCGACCTGGTCGTTGTTGAAGTCCTCGCGCGCCAGCATCCGGGTCTCGTAGCCGATCAGCCGATATTCGCTGACCGCCGCCGGGTTGAACTCGACCTGGATCTTCACGTCGTCGGCGATCGGGAACAGCGAGGAGGAGAAGTCGTCGCGCAGCAGCTTCCGGGCTTCGTTCAGGGAGTCGATATAGGCGGCCGTCCCGTTTCCGTTCTGGGCCAGGGTCTGCATCATCACGTCGTTGTAGTTGCCGCGCCCGAAGCCGTAGACCGACAGGTAGATCCCGTCCTTGCGGCGCTCGGCGACCAGGTCCTTCAGCTTGGCGGGATCGGCCACGCCGACATTGAAGTCGCCATCGGTCAGCAGGATCACCCGGTTCACCGCATCCTTGGCGAAGTTCTGCCGCGCCAGGTCGTAGGCGAGGGTCAGGCCCTGGCCGCCGGCGGTCGATCCGCCGGCCTGCAAGGAGCCGAGCGCGCAACGCACCTTCAGCCGGTTGCGCCCGTCTGTGGGGGCCAGGACCGCGCCGGCCGATCCGGCATAGGCGACGATCGCGACCCGGTCCTGCGGCCGAAGCTGGTCGACCAGCAGGTTCAGCGACTTGATCGCCAGCGGCAGGCGGTCCTCGCTCCACATCGAGCCGGAGGTGTCGACCAGGAACACCAGGTTCAGCGGCGGCTGCTGGGCGCGCGGCGTGTCATAGCCCTGCAGCCCGATATGCAGGACCTGCCGGTCCTGCGACCAGGGGGAGGGCGTCACCGCGACGAACGGCCGGAACGGCTGGGCCCGGTCCGTCGGCTTCGGATAGCCGTAGTCGAAATAGTTCACCATCTCCTCGACCCGCACGGCGTCGGCGGGCGGGCGCCGGCCGTCGTTCAGGAACCGGCGCGCATTGGCGTAGGAGGCGGTGTCGACGTCGACTGAGAAGGTGGAGACCGGCTCCTGCGCGACCTGCCTGATCGGATTGGCCTGGGCGCTGGGATAGCGCTCGGTCTCCGCTGGTCGCTGGGGAAAGGGCATGGGGCTCGGGCGCACGCTGCTCCCGAAGACGGCCAGCTCCTCGACGCGGGCGGCGTCGGCGCGAGGGGCGGACTTCTGCGCCGACGGAACCGGAAGCGGCGGGGGCGGTGCAAGAGGCGCATAGGCGCGCCCCGCGAGCCTTTCCCGGTCCGCCCGGCCCGCGGCCGGAAAGCCCAGCGCCTCGCAGGCCGCCGGCGTGGGCGCGCCATCGCGCACGGCGGGCTGGGCCACGACCGGCGCGACCGGCCCCGATGCGGCGACGAGGCCTGCGATCCCGAGGATGGAGGTCTTACGCAAAGCCTGCTGCACTGACATGGCGAACCTCGCTGTCTTTCCCGAACATGGCCCAGCTTGCCGCGCGGCCTGAGGCGAAATGTCGGCGCGATCGCGGCCCGCGCGCGGCATCACATCCTCGTAGGTTTATGAGAATAGCTCTCAGAAGCGATTGCATCTGTGGGGCCATATGTTAGTGCGACCGAGTTGCAAAAGCTTGAGCTTAAGGGGATTGCCTTGATTACGCCGATTGCCCGCGCCCTGATGCGGACCAGCGCGGGTGTTTGCCTCGCCTTTTCCGGCGGCGCCGCCTTCGCCGAAGCCGAGAGCGATGATCGTCGCAAGGCGCCGGCCGCCCATGCGATCAGCGTCGCCAGCGCCGGGGTGGACGCCAGCGACAGCGCCGTCGACCTCGAAGGCGTCGTCGTCACCGCGTCCGGGTTCGAGCAGAAGATCGTCGACGCCCCGGCCAGCGTGACCGTGCTCTCGCGGACCGAACTGCAGGAGATGCGCGCGACCAACCTGGCCGAGGTGCTCTCCACCGTCGAGGGCGTGGACGTCGGCGGCTCGGTCGGCAAGACCGGCGGTCTCAACATCAATATCCGCGGCATGGGCAGCGACTACACGCTGATCCTGGTCGACGGCCGCCGCCAGAACACCGCCGGCAGCGTCACCCCGAACGGCTTTGGCGAAACCTCCACCAGCTTCCTGCCGCCGGTCAGCGCCATCGAGCGCATCGAGGTGGTGCGCGGCCCGGTCTCGACCCTCTACGGCTCGGACGCCATGGGCGGCGTCGTCAACATCATCACCCGCAAGGTCGGCGAGCGCTGGGGCGGTTCGGTCACCCTCGACGGCACCATCCAGGGCGACGACGAGTTCGGCGACATCTTCGGCGGCAATCTCTACGCCAGCGGCCCGCTGGTTCCGGGCCTGGTCGGCCTGACGCTGCGCGGCTCCTTCGTCGACCGCCAGGCCTCGAGCCTGACCTTCGCGAACGTCAACGGCGTGCAGACGCCGGTCTCCGGCTTCGGCCGCAGCCCGACCAAGAGCGAGATTCGCGGCTATGGCGGGCGGATCAGTTGGACCCCGGTCGAGAGCATGGACTTCTGGCTCGACGCCGACGTCAACACCCAGTGGTACGACAATTCCAAGGGGCAGATGGGCACCAACACCCTGGCCGGCGGTTATGCCGACGCCCTGGAGTTCAATCGCCAGCAGTACGCCCTGGCCCACAACTGGCGCCTGCCGTTCGGCGTGCTGGAGAGCAACCTCTCGCGCGGGATCACCGAAACCAAGGGCCGGATCATTCCGCCCGGCGTCGCCGGCGCGGGCGGTCCGCGGACCCTGGAATCGACCAACACCATCTTCGACACCAAGTTCTATTCGCAATGGCGCGACCACACCTTCACCCTGGGCGGCCAGTACTGGGACGCCGAGATGATCGACGGCGTGGCGCCCGGCGCCTTCGAGCACCAGCAGTGGGCGATCTACGCCGAGGACGAATGGCGCTTCACCGACAGCCTGGCCCTGACGATCGGCGCCCGGCATGACGATCACAGCAAGTTCGGCGGCCATTTCAGCCCGCGCGCCTATCTGGTCTGGAACGCCAACGAGCACTGGACGGTGAAGGGCGGCGTCAGCCAGGGCTTCAAGACCCCGCGGCTGGAGCAACTGGCCAGCGGCATTAACGGCTTCGGTTCCCAGGGGCGCCTGCCCCTGCTCGGCACCCCGACCCTGACGCCGGAAACCAGCACCAGCAGCGAGATCGGCGTCTATTACGACAGCCTGGAAGGCTTCTCGGCGAACCTCACCGTCTTCGACAACCAGTTCAAGGACAAGATCTCGACGGGCCAGCCGGTCGCCAACTGCAGCGCCGGCATGACGCTCGCCCAATACAACTCCGGCGCCGGCCGTCCGGCCGGCTGCGTCGATGTCGGCTTCTTCCCGGGCTATCCGACCTTCGGCCAGAGCGTGAACATCGACGAAGCGGTCACCCGCGGCGTCGAGGTCGCGATGCGCCTGCGCTTCCTGGAGGCCTGGACCCTCAACGGCAACTACACCTACACCGACAGCGAACAGAAGAGCGGCGCCTCCGCCGGCCAGAAGCTGACCGATACGCCCGAGCATATGGTCAACGCCGACCTGCGCTGGCGCGCCACCGACCGGCTGACCGCCTGGCTGCGCGGCGAGTACCGCAGCGAGCGGTTCCGCAGCGATGCGACCGCCCGCGCCGCCCTGGGCGACTTCAAGGCCTACAGCCTCTTCCACGTCGGCGGGTCGTTCCAGGTGACCGAGCGGGTGACGCTCAACGCCACGATCTACAACCTGCTCAACAAGGACTTCGTGCGCCTGCTGCCCTACGGCTCGCCGGTCGCCTACGGGGCCGAGTACACCAACAACCAGGAGCCCCGGCGTCTTTGGCTGTCGGTGAAGGTCGAGTTCTAACCGGCCAGGGCTGCACAGCCGGCATGAAGAAGGCCGCGTCCTCGCAGGGCGCGGCCTTCGACATTTCAGGGGCGGGTTAGCGCTTCAGGGCGTCGCGCGCGGCGTCCTTCAGGTCGCCGACGCCCTTCTGGACCTTGCCGCCCAGCTTCTCGGCGGCGCCTTCGGCCTCCAGCTTCTCGTTGCCGGTCGCCTTGCCGACGGCCTGCTTGATCGAACCGGCGGCTTCCTTGGCGGCGCCCTTGATGGTGTCCTTGTGCATGACGAACTCCTCTAGCCTGTCGGCAGGGAGTACGCGGAGCGGGGCCAGAGGGTTCCGTAGCCGGGGCAAGGACGGCCCGGCGACCACTCGCGACATTGCGCCGAGGGCTGGCGGCGGCTATCTCCCTCCCCAATTCCCTGATCTTTTCGGCAGAGCGAGCGCGGACGCCTCATGGCGCAGCAGTATATTTTCCAGATGCAGGGCCTGACCAAGGCCTATCCCGGCGGCAAGAAGGTGTTCGAGAACATCTGGCTGTCGTTCTACTCCGACGCCAAGATCGGCGTGGTCGGGGTCAACGGCTCGGGCAAGTCGACCCTGCTGAAGATCATGGCCGGGATCGACAAGGAGTTCTCGGGCGAGGCCAAGGCCGCCGACGGCGTGAAGATGGGCTACCTGGAGCAGGAGCCCCAGCTCGACGAGCAGCTCAACGTCTGGGGCAACGTCATCGCCTGGTGCGAAGAGAAGAAGATCTTCGACCGCTACAACGAGATCGCCGCCAAGCTGGGCGAGGACTATTCCGACGACCTCATGGAGGAGATGACCGCCCTTCAGGAGAAGATCGACGCCGGCGACCTGTGGGACATCGACAGCCGCGTCGAGATGGCCATGGACGCCCTGCGCTGCCCGCCCAACGACTGGCCGGTGGACAAGCTGTCGGGCGGCGAGAAGCGCCGCGTGGCGCTGGCGCGGCTGCTGCTTTCCAAGCCGGACATGCTGCTGCTCGACGAACCGACCAACCACCTGGACGCCGAATCGGTCGCCTGGCTGCAGCATCACCTGGAGAACTTCCCCGGCTGCGTGATCCTGGTCACCCACGACCGCTACTTCCTCGACCAGGTGACCAAGTGGACGCTGGAGCTCGATCGCGGCAAGGGCCACCCGCACGAGGGCAACTATTCGAGCTGGCTGGAGGCCAAGACCAAGCGGATCGTCCAGGAGCAGTCGGAGTCCGAGGCGCGCCAGCGCGCCATGACCCGTGAACTGGAATGGGTGCGTTCGGGCGCCAAGGCCCGCCAGG
Source organism: Phenylobacterium sp. SCN 69-14 (assembly GCA_001724985.1). GTDB lineage: Bacteria > Pseudomonadota > Alphaproteobacteria > Caulobacterales > Caulobacteraceae > Phenylobacterium. The sequence continues at coordinate 4,903 of MEEW01000074.1, read as the reverse complement.
CCAAGTCCAAGGCCCGCCTGGCCGCCTACGAGAAGATGGTCTCCGAGCAGGAGAACTCCCGCCAGGCCCAGACCTTCGCCACCATCCAGATCCCGCCGGGCCCGCGCCTGGGCAATGTGGTGCTGGAGGCCGAGAACCTCTCCAAGGCCTATGGCGACAAGGTGCTGTTCGAGAACCTGTCGTTCAAGCTGCCGCCGAACGGCATTGTCGGCGTCATCGGCCCGAACGGGGCGGGCAAGTCGACCCTGTTCCGCATCATCACCGGCCAGGAGCAGCCCGACAGCGGGACCTTCCGCCTCGGCGAAACGGTGAAGCTCTCTTATGTGGACCAGAGCCGCGACGCCCTCGATCCCAACAAGACCATCTGGCAGGAGGTCTCCCAGGGCCTCGACATCCTCACGGTCGGCAAGCGCGAGATCAATACCCGCTCCTATGTGGGCTCGTTCAACTTCAAGGGCGGCGACCAGCAGAAGAAGGTCGGCCTGCTGTCGGGCGGCGAGCGCAACCGCGTCCACCTGGCCAAGACCCTGACCACCGGCGGCAACGTCATCCTGCTCGACGAACCGACCAACGACCTGGACATCGAGACCCTGCAGAACCTCGAAGAGGCGCTGGAGGAATTCGCCGGCTGCGCCGTGGTCATCTCCCACGACCGCTGGTTCCTCGACCGCCTGGCCACCCACATCCTGGCCTTCGAAGGCGACAGCCACGTCGAATGGTTCGAAGGCAACTTCGAAGCCTACGAAGAGGACAAGAAGCGCCGCCTGGGCGCCGACAGCCTGATCCCGCACCGGATCAAGTTCCAGAAGTTCGGCCGCTGATCGCGGCGCAAGCTCGAAGATCATGAGGCCGGCGCCGCAAGCGCCGGCCTTTTCCGTTCGGCTCAGGCCGCCTTGCCGACCACCACGCCGGTCATGCTGATCGCGCCCAGTTCGATGGCGTCGTTGAAGAAGCGCACCTGGTCGTCCCGGCCCTGGGCGCCGAGCACGTAGAGCAGGGGCAGGTAGTGCTCGTCGGTCGGGATCGACAGGCGGGCGTCCTGGCCCAGGCTCATCCAGTCGATCAGCGGGGCGTGGTCGCCGCGGGCGATCAGGTCCTTGACCGTCTCGTTGAAGCGCTCGGCCCAGTCATGGCGCTCGCCGCCCTGGCCGCGGAAGGCCGCGCGCAGATTGTGCACCCAGTCGCCGGACCCGACGATCAGCACCCCCTCGTCGCGTAGTTCCGCCAGCTTGCGGCCCAGCTCGTAGTGGAAGGCGGGCGGCTGGCGCAGGTCGATCGAAAGCTGCAGCACCGGAATGTCGGCGTCCGGGAACATGTGCATCAGCACCGACCACGCGCCGTGGTCCAGGCCCCAGTCGTGGTCGTGACGCACCGGCAGCGGCGCGAGCAGCCTCGTCACCCGCTCCACCAGCCGCGCGTCGCCGAGCGCCGGATACTGGATGTCGTAGAGCGGCTGCGGGAAGCCGTAGAAGTCGTGGATGGTGCGCGGCGCGCTCATCGCCGTGATCGCGGTTTCTTCGACATACCAGTGGGCGGAAATGCAGAGGATCGCCTTCGGGCGGGGCAGGGCGGCGCCCAGTTCGCGCCAGACCTGCGCGTAGTCGCCGCCCAGGGCGTTCATGGGACTGCCGTGACCGACGAAGAGGGCCGGCATGCGGGGAGATGGCTCGTTCATGGCGTCAAAGATCATAGCGCCCGGGGCTGTCTGCAATCGGTGAGACGGCCCGGCCGTTCTTTTGTGCGGCCACCCTGCGTCCCGCGGCGCGATCGAAGTTGCTCTTGGCCGCCGCACGGCGCATGAAACCGCGTCCTGTCGGTGTTCGATCCCGCCTCTCCAAGCGGGGCTCGCGCGACACGGGATTTCCTTGACATAAAGACATAAAGATATCTTTATGTGCCTATGACGGTGTCAACGGGACAGGCCATCGAGATTCTGCGCGCGGCGGGCGAGCCGTCCCGCCTGCGCATCCTCGCCCTGCTGGCGCGCGAGGAACTGGCGGTGCTCGAACTCTGCCGGGTTCTGGACCAGAGCCAGCCGCGGGTTTCCCGCCATTTGAAGCTGCTGGCCGAGGCTGGTGTCGTCGAGCGGTTTCCCGACGGAGCCTGGGTTTTCTATCGCCTCGTCGCCACGGGCGAAGCGCGAGGCCTGGTCGACCAGGTTCTGGCGGTCATCAATCCGGACGATCCGGTTCTGCTGCGCGACGCCGAGCGCCTGGAGGCGGTGCGCGGCGAGCGCTCGGCCGAGGCCGGCGAGTATTTCGCGCGCAACGCCGCGCGCTGGGACGAGATCCGTTCCCTCTACGTCTCCGAGACCGCCGTCGAGGCGGCGATCCTGGCGGCGGCGGGCGCGGGCCCCTTCCGGCGTCTCGTCGATCTGGGATCGGGCACCGGCCGGATGCTGACCCTCCTGGGGCCGCAAGCCGAGACGGCGGTGGGCCTCGATCTGTCGCAACAGATGCTGAACATCGCCCGCAACCATGTGGCCGAGGCGGGGCTGGCCGGCTTCGAACTGCGCCACGGCGATATCTTCGGCACCCGGCTCCCCGACCATAGCGCCGACCTCGTGGTGGTCCACCAGGTCCTGCACTACCTGGCCGATCCGGCGGCCGCCGTGCGCGAGGCGGGGCGCCTGGTGGCGGAGGGGGGCCGGCTGCTCATCGTCGATTTCGCGCCGCACGCCCTGGAATTCCTGCGCGAGCAGCATCAGCACCGCCGCCTCGGCTTCGCCGAGGGGGAGATGGCGCGCTGGCTCGCCGACTCTGGTCTCTCGGACGTCCGCGTGACCGATCTGCCTCCGGCGAAGGCCGAGGGCCTCACCGTGAAAATCTGGGTCGCCGAGCGCGGCCGCATGCCTCAAAGGAGCGCCGCATGAGCCCTCATGAAACCGCGCTCGGACCTGTCGCCCGGGCCGCCGCCGGCAATGCGCGGCGCCCTTCCGTGTCGTTCGAGTTCTCTCCGCCCAAGACCCCCGAAGCCGAGGAGAGCCTGTGGGAGGCGATCCGCCGGCTGGAGCCCCTAAATCCGGCCTTCGTCTCGGTGACCTATGGCGCCGGCGGCTCCACGCGCGACCGCACGCATCGCACGGTCGTCAGGATGTTGAAGGAAACCACCCTTAAACCTGCCGCTCACCTGACCTGTGTGGAGGCGTCCCGCGCCGAGGTGGACGAGGTCGTGCAGGCCTATTGGGACGCGGGCATCCGCCACATCGTCGCCCTGCGCGGCGATCCGCCCGGCAATATCGGCGGCGCCTATGCGCCTCGCTCCGACGGCTATCTGAACGCCACGGAACTCACCGCCGGCATCCGCGCGGTGGCGCCCTTCGAGGTGAGCGTCGGCCTCTATCCCCAAATTCACCCGGAGAGTCCGTCGCTCGATCACGACATCGACGTCTTGAAGGCCAAGGTCGACGCCGGCGCGACGCGGGCGATCACCCAGTTCTTCTACGATATCGACGCCTTCCTGTTCTTCATGGACAGGCTGCGCAAGGCGGGCGTGAATATTCCGGTGTCGCCGGGGATCATGCCGGTCTCGAACTATAAGGGCCTGAAGAAGATGGCCGGGCCTGTCGGCATTCCGTTGCCGGCATGGCTGGGCAACCTGTTCGATGGCCTCGATCGGGATGCTGAGACCCGCAAGTTGATCGCCGCCTCGGTCGCATCCGAAATGTGTGTTCGACTGGTCGAGGAGGGGTATTCGGACCTCCACTTCTATACGCTTAACAGAGCCGACCTGGTCTATGCGATCTGTCGGGTGCTGGGCGTGCGTGAGACGCCTTCGGAGATTGCGGCATGAGTCGGGCAGAGCGTATTGAAAAACTGAAGGAAATATCGCGCGAGCGGATCCTGATCCTCGACGGGTCGTGGGGGGTGATGATCCAGAAGCGCGGGCTGGGCGAGGCTGATTATCGCGGCGAGCGCTTCGCCGATCACCGGCTGGAACTGAAGGGCAACAACGACCTGCTCTGCATCACCCGGCCCGACATCATCGGCGACCTGCACGACCAGTACTATGCGGCCGGCGCCGACATCTCCGAGACCAACACCTTCTCGGCCACCACCATCGCCCAGGCCGAGTACGGGTGCGGCGAGGCGGTCTACGATATCAATTTCCAGGGCGCGAAGATCGCCCGCGAGCGCGCCGACGCCTGGACCGCGAAGGAGCCGCACAAGCCGCGCTTCGTCGCCGGCTCGGTCGGCCCGCTGCCGAAGATGCTGTCGATGTCCTCGGACGTGAACGACCCGGGCGCGCGCCTCGTCACCTTCGAGGAGGTCTACCAAGCCTATCGCCAGCAGATGATCGCCCTGCACGACGGCGGGGTGGACATGTACCTGATCGAGACCATCACCGACACGCTGAACTGCAAGGCGGCGATCAAGGCGATCCTCGACCTGGAGGATGAGGGCTACGAGCCGCTGCCGATCTGGATCTCGGGCACCATCACCGACCGTTCGGGCCGCACCCTGTCGGGCCAGACGGTCGAGGCGTTCTGGAATTCGGTGAAGCACGCCAAGCCGTTCGCGGTCGGCCTCAACTGCGCGCTCGGCGCCGACCTGATGCGCCCGCACATCGCCGAACTGGCGCGGGTGGCCGACACCCTGGTCTCGGCCTATCCGAACGCCGGCCTGCCCAACGCCATGGGCGAGTACGACGAGCAGCCGCACCAGACCGGCCATCAGTTGCACGAGTGGGCCGAGCAGGGGCTGGTCAACATCCTGGGCGGCTGCTGCGGCACCACCCCCGACCACATCCGCCACGTCGCCGAGGCGGTCGCGGGCCTGGCCCCGCGCCAGCCGCCGCAGCGGTCGCGCGCGCTGCGGCTGGCCGGGCTGGAGCCGTTTGAGCTGGCTTGAGAACGATCCTCCCCCTCAGGGGGAGGTGGATCGGCGCGTAGCGACGGGACGGA
>MEEW01000073.1 GCA_001724985.1 Phenylobacterium sp. SCN 69-14 | reverse complement strand
CAGGTCTCCGAACTCGAAACCTTGCTGACCAGCACCTCGGACCAGATCGCGGCCGGGCCGCAGTCCTATGGCGCCCTGCCGCTGATCGTCCTCACCGCAGACGGGACCTATGCGGCGGCCCCCGAGCCGGCGCGCGCGGCCTTGGGAACGCTCTGGTACGGCCTGCACCGCGAACTCGCACGGCGCTCCAGCGCCGGGGAAAGCCGGCTGGTCGCCGGCAGTTCGCACCTCATGACCCGCGACAAGCCCGCGGTGATCGCCGACGCAATTCTTGAGATCGCGGCCAAGACCAAGTCCGCAAAAGTAAATTGACGCCTTCGCTCAATGACCGTCACACATCCGATCAGCATTTCGTCCAGACCGCGCGATACGATCACGTATCGGCCGGCCGCGATTGCAGCCTTCGGCGGCGAACGACAAATCGGTTCGACCCCGGGTGCGAATTGTTTACATGGAAGCGCGCTGCGCATGTGTACGTTAACCGCCCGCACAGATGCAGCGTGGCATTGTGATCCGCGCTATTTCGAACATTTGGTTCACGATGTCCCTCGCCGCCCCGTCTAAGCCCAACGCCATGCTGGATCGCCGAGGACGCCGCCATACCGATCGGCCGGCCGACGCCGAAGCGGCCGCGTGGGCCGAACCCGGCCGCGACCGCCGCGGGCCGCTGCGGCCCGAGAAACTGACGCCCACGCGCCTGCGCATGTCGGGCCGGCTGCTGACACGCTTCTTCCAGGCGGGCGACGCCCTGGCCCTGATCCTGGGCGGCCTGACCGCGGCGGCGCTGACCCACGGGGCGAACGTGCTGCTGATCTACGGCTGCGCGGCGCTCGCCACCTTCGCCAGCCTGCGCCTGTTCGACACCTACAAGTTCGGACGCCGCGAAGACCTGGCCATGCACCTGATGCGCGTCACCGTGGCCTTCGCCGTGGCGGTGGCCATGTGCTTTGCGATCCTCACCCACTTCGTCGGGGTGGTGATGCTGGCCGCCTCGCTGGGGGTCTGGACGCCGCTCGCCTTCCTCTGCACGGCCACGGCGCACGCTCTGTGGTGGGCCAATGTGAAGCGCTGGCGCGCCAATGGGCGGTTGACGCCCAACCTGGTGATCGTCGGGGCCACCGGGGCGGCCGAGCGCCTGATCGGGGCGATCCTGGAAACGCGCGAAGCCAATGTGCTCGGGGTCTTCGACGACCGGACGGACCGCGCGCCCGAAGGCCTGCACCGCGTCCCCCTGCTGGGCGGCACCGACGACCTGCTGGCCCACCGCATCATGCCCTATGTGGACCGGATCGTGATCACCGTGCCGGTCGAGGCGCGCGAGCGCATCCACGCCCTGCTGGAGCGCCTGACCGTCCTTCCGAACGAGATCACCCTGCTGCTCGACCGCGAGGGCGGGGCCGAGGAAGCCGAGGCGATCGACCGCATCGCCAACATCCCGCTGACCCGCGTGTCAGGCGCGGAGATCGACCAGGGCAAGGCGCTGGCCAAGCGGGCCCAGGACGTGGTGTTCGGGGCGCTGGCGCTGTTCCTGGCGACGCCGATCATGGTGCTCGTCGCCCTGGCCATCAAGCTCGACACTCCCGGCCCGGTGTTCTTCCGCCAGCGCCGCCACGGCTTCAACAACGAGGAGATCGTGGTCTGGAAGTTCCGCTCGATGCGGGTGGAAGCCACCGACCACAAGGCCGCGCGCCAGATCAGCGCCGACGACGACCGGGTGACGCGGGTGGGCAAGTTCATCCGCAAGACCAGCCTCGACGAACTGCCCCAGCTCATCAACGTCCTGACCGGCGAGATGTCGCTGGTCGGGCCGCGGCCGCACGCCATCGGCATGAAGACCGGCGAGGTCGAGAGCTCGCGCCTGGTGGCCGAATACGCCCACCGCCACCGCATGAAGCCCGGCATGACCGGCTGGGCGGCGATCAACGGCTCGCGCGGGGCGATCGATACGCCCGAACTGGTGCGCCGCCGCGTGGCGCTGGACGTGGAGTACATCGAGCGCCAGTCGTTCTGGCTCGACATGTACATCATGTTCATGACCGTCCCCTGCCTGCTCGGGGACTCCGAGACCGTCCGCTAAGCCGATCGCGGCCGCTTAACGGTTTGCAATCGCTCTCTGGGGCAAGCTCGCCCGCAGTGGCGCGTAGCGCGCGGACGCAAGGGCGGTTCGATGTTCTGGAGGGGCGTGGTCGGCTATCTGCCGGTCAACATCGTTCAGGGGGTGACGGGCTTCCTGACGATCGTCACCTTCACGCGCCTGCTGACGCCCGCCCAGTTCGGCGACTACGCCCTGGGCTTCTCGGTGGCCAGCCTGGTCCATACGGGCGTCTTCACCTGGAACGAGGCCGCCTACGCGCGCCACTGGGCCGCCGAATCCGAGCGTGACGGCGGCCGCGACCTAGCGGCGACCGCGCACCGCACCTGGCTCCTGCTGCTGGCCGTCCTGCCGCTCGCCGGGCTGATCGCCTGGCTCCTGCCTCTGTCGCCGGGTCTGAAGCTCGCCGTGCTGGCGGGGCTGGCCTCGGTCGGCCCGCGCACCTTCGCCCGGCTCGCCCAGGAGCGCTGCCGCGCGGCGGGCGAGGTGGCGAACGCAGCCTCCATCGACCTCGTCCAGACCGCCGGCGGCTTCATGGCTGGGGCCTTGCTGGCCCTGGCCGGGCTGGGCGGGGCGGCGCCGCTCATCGGGTCGGGCCTGGCCGCGGCCATCTGCGCCGCCTGGCGCCTGCGCCCGGAGCACGCCAGGACCGTCGGCGGGCGGTTCGACGCCGCCCGCGCGGCCGGCCATGCGCGATACGGCGTGCCGGTGGCGCTGTCGCTGATCCTCGCCCTGGTGCTTTCCAGCACCGACCGCTTCCTGCTGGCCGCCTTCCTCGATCAGGCGGCGGTGGGCGTCTATCACGCCGGCTACAGCCTGGCGAACCGCACCCTGGACGTGGTGTTCATCTGGCTGGGATCGGCCGGAGGCCCGGCCCTCATCATGGCGCTGGAGCGCGGCGGGCGCCCGGCCCTCGCCGAGGCCGCGCGCGAGCAGGCGGGCCTCATGCTGCTGCTCACCGTCCCGGCGGCGGTCGGACTGGCCCTGGTCGCCGCGCCCCTGGCGCAACTTATGGTCGGGCCGGAGCTGGCGCAGGGGGCAGCGCAGGTCACGCCCTGGATCGCCGCCAGCGGCCTGCTGGCCGGGCTGACCACCTACTATTTCCACCAGGCCTTCACCCTGGGCCAGAGGACAATGTTCCTGCTGGCGGCCATGGCGATCCCGGCGCTGGCGAACCTCGCCCTCAATCTGCTGCTGATCCCGAGGATGGGCCTGCAAGGCGCGCTGATCGCCACGGTGGCGAGCTACGCCCTGGGCCTGGCCGCCTCCGCCGCCCTCGGCCGGCGGCTGATGGCCCTGCCCATTCCCTGGACCACGCTCTTCCAGGCCGCCGGCGCCAGCCTGGTCATGGCCCTGGTCGTCAGCCGCATCCCGGCCATCGGCGGCCTGGCCGAACTCCTCGCCAAGGCGACGGCCGGCGCCGCCGTCTACGCCGCGCTCGTCTGCGCCCTCGACGCCGGGGCCCTGCGCAGCCGCGCCGGCCAGGCCCTGCGCCAGCTTCGCGCCCGGAACGCCGCATGACCGACCAGACCGAAACCCTGTTCGACAACGCCGCCTGGCCCGAGGCCCGGCCGCGGCTTTCCGTGCTCATCCCCTTCAAGGGCGACGATCCCCTGCCCCTGCTGGCGGCGCTCGCGCTGGAGCCCTGCGCCGCGGAGATCGTGATCTTGGACGACGGCTCGGACAACGCGGCCCTCGCCGCCGAGGTCGAGGCCGCCGTCGGCCTGCTGCCGCTGCCCGCGCGGTTCGTGCGCCTGGCGCGCAACGAAGGCCGCGCCAAGGGCCGCAACCGCCTGGTCTCCCACGCGCGGGGGCGCACCTTCCTCTTCCTCGACAGCGACATGCTGCCCGACGACCCGCGCTTCCTGCGCCGCTGGCTGGAACGGGTGGAAACCAGCGACCCGCCGGTCGCCTTCGGAGGGTTCTCGCTTAAGCAGGTCGAGCCCCGGCCCGACCAGGCCCTGCACCGCGCCATGGCCGCGCGCAGCGACTGCCTGGACGCGGCGACCCGCGCCCTGCATCCGGAGAAGCACGTCTTCACCTCCAACCTGCTGGTGCGCCGCGACGTGTTCGCAAGCGAGGCCTTCGACGAAGGCTTCGCCGGCTGGGGCTGGGAGGACGTCGAATGGGGCATGCGCGTCGCCCGCCGCTGGCCGATCCTTCACATCGACAACCCGGCGACCCACCTCGGCCTGGACAACGCCCGCACAATGGCCGCCAAGTACGAGCAGTCGGCCGCCAACTTCGCCCGCGTGGTGGCCGCCCATCCGGCCGTCGTCGCCGCCTATCCCAGCTACCGGGCCGCCAAGGCCCTGAAGCGCGCGCCGCTGCGCCGGCTCTGGCGGCCGATCCTCAAGCAGTACGCCCTGGCCGAGGCCGCGCCCCTGGCCAGCCGCGCCCTGGCCATGCGCCTCTACCGCGCCGCCCTTTACGCCGAGGCCGTCTGATGTCCTATGCCGAGGCCTATGCGGCCGACAATTCGCTCTATGGCAAGCTGCGCCGGCGGACGGCGTGGATGACCCACCGCCGGCCGCTGGCGGTCGCGCCGGGACGGCCCATGCTGTCGCTCAGCTTCGACGACGCGCCCTTGACCGCCGCCACGGCGGGAGCGGCCATCCTGGAGGCGCGGGGCCTGCGCGGCACCTTCTACGTCTCGGCCGGGCTGGCCGGAAAGGACGCGCCGATGGGCGTCTGCGCCGGCTCGGAGGATTATCGCCGGCTGGCCGACGCCGGCCACGAACTGGCCTGTCACACCTATTCGCACCTCGATTGCGGCCGGGCCTCCGGACGGGCGGCCAGGGCCGATGTCGAGCGCAACGTCCAAACCCTGAGCGCATGGGGCGCAGAGACCCTGGAGAGCTTCGCCTATCCCTATGGCGACGTCGGCCCAGGACCGAAGTCGGCCCTCGCCGGCCGCTTCTCGACCCTGCGCGCCCTGCATCACGGGATCATCGAGCGCGGCTCGGACCTGAACCAGGCCCCGGCGGTCGGCATCGAGGGCCCGCCGGGGCCGGCCGCCGCCCGCCGCTGGATGGAACGCGCCAGGGCGAGGAACGCCTGGCTCATCCTCTACACCCACGACGTCGCGCCCGATCCGTCGCCCTGGGGCTGCACCCCGGAGACCTTCGCGGCGATCATCGACGAGGCGCTGGCCGCCGGTTTCGAGATCGGAACGGTCGGCGCCGTCGCCCGGCGGCTGGGGATCTAGGTTCCAACCTTCTCGTCGGGCCAGACGAGCCGCGTCGCCACCATCACGAACATCGCCCAGCGGAAGTCGTGATAGGTCACGGCGATGCTCTCGGTGAGCGTCATCAGGCCGTAGACGATCAGCAGCGGCACGGCGAGATAGGCGCCTGGGCTGCGGAACAGGGCCACCATCGCCAGCACGACCGTCTGCAGGAACATCATGCCGAACGCGGCCAGGCCAAACACGCCCATGCCCAGCCATTGCTCGATCCATCCGCTGTGGGCGTGGATCGGCGTGAAGCCCGCGTCCTTGACGATCCAGGCCAGCGGCGTCCAGGTCCCCTTGGTCTCCCAGACGACGCCGTAGCCGAAGCCGGTCCAGGGGCGCAGCTCGACCTGCCGCATGGCCGCCGCCCATATCTTGGTGCGCCCGGTCAAGGTGGCGTCCTTGCCCAGGAGTTCGAAGACGAGGTCGGCGGCGAACAGCAGCACGCCCGCCAGCATGGCCGCGCCCAGCACGGCCAGCCAGACGGTGGCCACGCCCGAGGCCGGATGACGGCGCACCAGCGCCACCAGCATGACGCCGCCCGCCCCCAGCATCAGCGACACCAGCGATGTCTTGGACGTCGACATCAGCACCAGGAACAGCGCCAGCGCCGCGAACCCCAGCCATATGGGCGCGCGCCGGGGGTTCAGCGCCGCGGCGGCCAGCAGGACGGTGAAACCCAGGGCCATGTTGCCGCCCAGGGCGTTCTTCTCCGGCCACACCCCGCGCCAGGCGCCGGGGAACAGGTCGTGCATCACGCCGATGGAAGGCGCGGCCAGGGAGACCAGCAGGGCCACGACGGTCAGAAACGCAAAGCAGCCGCCCAACACCTCGCTCAATTCAGCCCAGCGATAGCGGACCGCGAGCAGCACCGCGCCCAAGGTGGTGAAGCCCAGGGCGATGGCCCGGCGCAAGGTCTGGTCGGGCGCGATCGACCAGGCCGCGGACAGGCCGGCGATCAGCAGCAGCAGGACCAGGAAGGGCTGGCGGGCCAGGGCGCCGAGCGTGGCGCCGGGCGAGAGCGCAAAGAGCAACGCCGCCGCGCCATAGGCCGGCAGATAGAGCGCCCGGACCAGGCCCGAGGCGGCGGGGTTGCCCGCATCCCCGAGCAGCGGAAACACCCAGAACTGGCTGTAGATCAGGAAGATCGCCGCAGCGGCGGCGAGGGTCAGCAGCCGCCAGGCTGTCCAGCGGTGCGCCGCGGGCGCCGCACCGGCCAGCGCCTGGGTCACGGCAGGAGGGTCCGCAGGAACCCAGGCGTCTCCACCCGGCTGCGATTGAGGAACAGGCCGGTCACGTGCCCGCCCGCCGCCTTGACCGCGTCCCGAAGCTGGGCCGGCGCGCGCACGTCGGCCTGGTCGGCGGCCACCACCAGGACGATCTGGTCCATGAAGGGCGCGACCGTCAGGCCGGCCCTGGAGCGTTCGGGCGCAGGGCTGTCGACGATGATGACCTCGGCGAACCGGCGCAGGGCGTTCCAGTAGTCGGCCGTGGGCGTCAGGTGCACGCTCTGGCGGCCGACGAGCTGCTCGCGGCGGAAACGCGTGACCCACCAGCGCGCGGCCCCGACGCGATAGGCGCAAAGATAGTTGGCGTCGGGCCAGGGCTCGCCCTGCGGGGTGCGGGCCGGCGGATGGACCGTGAAGAAGGCCGAGCCGTCGGGGCTGGCCTGGACCGGGCCGGAGAGTTCGCCATAGCGCTGCGCCTCGGCGGTCAGGGCCGCATATTGCGGCCCGGCCATCAGGTCGAGGTCGACCAGCCACACCGAACGCCCCGCCCGCCGCGAGACATGATTGGCCAGCTCGCGCGCGACGGTCGAGACGCCCTCGCCCCGGCGCGCGGCGGTGACCTGAATCACCCGCGCACGGCCAGCCGGAGGCGACCCGCCGAGGGACGCCCACAACTCGGCCATCTCGGAACTCAGATCGACCATGACTCGAATCGCCGCCCACGCAGTTGCGCCAAGTTAGCGCAATCTCGCCGCGACTACCGCGTCTTCAGCGCCGCCGCGCCGAGCGCGGGCAGGTCGAGCGTGCGCGCCGCCGAATACGGCGTCGGCAGGCCGGGCCGCAGGAACATGCAGAGCAGGCCCGCGCAAAGCGCCGAGAAGCCGGCGAACAGGAAGGCCAGCACCACCACGGGCTTGCGGAGGCTCTTGCCCTTGGTCGGGGCGATCGCCCGCTGGACGATGCGGATATTGTCGTTGGACCGGGCGGCGATCTCCTGGGCGGCGCGGCTCTGTTCTTCCTTCACCGTGAAGTCGCGGACGCTGGCCTGGAGCACGTCGCGATCGAGGGAGAGCTGCTGGAACCGCGGCTCCAGCTCGGCCAGCCGCAGGCGCCGTTCGGTCAGGCGGTCGATCTGCCCGGCCAGTTCGGCCTGCGACTGGCGCAGCGCCGAGACTTCGGAGGTCAACTGGATCTTCTCGGTTTGCAGGGTCTGATGGACCGGGTTCAGGCCGATCCGGCGGCCGCCGTCGCCCTGGGCGCGGCCGGCGGCGATTCCCGCTTCCAGTTGGGCGATCTGGGCGTCCAGCTCCTGAACCGGCCTGGCGTCGGCGCGGTAGCGCGACAGCAGTTCCTCCCGCTGCAGCCTGAGCGTGACCAGCTTCTCCCCCGGCGCGCTGGAGACGTCGCGATAGAGGCGCACTTCCGGGGCGACCTGCGCAAGCTGGCTGTTGAGGGTCGCCAGCCGTCCCAGGCGGTCCTGAAGCTGTGCGTCGGTCTGATACTTCTGCTGCTCGATCTGAGCCTGAAGCTGGGACAGCGAGGCCTTTTCGGCGACGAAATCGCCGATCCGGTTGCTGGTCAGGAAGTCCTCATAGGCGGAATCGGCCTGGGCCAGGCGGTCCTCGAACAGCTTGCGCTGCTGTTCCAGCGCCGGCGAGCTCGGGTCGAGCAGCACCGTCCGCCGATAGATCAGATATTCCTCGAGCAGGGTGTTGAGGATCAGGGCCGCCGCCTGCGGATCGGTGTGCGAGAAGCCGACGCGGACCACCGGAGTGTCGGGCGCGGTTTCGATCTTCAGCCCCTGCTCCACGGCCCGGACCGCCAGGGCCATGATCGTCTTCTTCTCGGCCGGCGAGGCCTTGGCGTATTTCTCGGCCAGTTCGGGATAGGTGCGCGAGAGGCCCAGGCGTTCGATGACCCGCTGCTTCAGCGCCCCGGCGCCCAGGATTTCGGTCTCGGACTGGATCACCTGGTCGGAATCCAGCACCGCGCCGCGACCGGCGTCGCCGGCGCGCGGCTCGTAGACATATTCCTGCCCCAGCCGGACCAGGACGCTGGAATAGGCCTCGTACTTGGTCTTCATGGTCAGGGCGGCCGCAACGCCCAGGGCGAAGATCACCGCGAACACCGCCAGCATCAGGAAGCGCTCGCGCCAGAGCAGGATCGGGAAGTCGATCAGGGCGTAGCGCGGGCGGGCGGACCAGCCGCTCGCCTCCTGCGTTCCAAAAGCCCAAGCGCCCTGCGCCACGTGCGAATCCTGCGCTTCACCCTGTCGCGCCAAGCTGCGCGGGCGCAATTAACGATCCGTTACCCATTCTCCTTAACCTTTGCGCCATGCCGCTTGCCCGCCCCCGCATCATCGGCCTGATCGCCTGCGCCGCCGCGGCGCTGGGCGGATGCGCCATGCCGACGGTCGCGCCGCGCGACCTGATGGGCCGCTGGCAGGAGCCCGCGCCCCGGCCGGCGGGCCAGGCGTTCGCCGACATCCCCTATGCGAGCTGGACGGACGACGAGCCGGACTATCGATTCTTTCCCGGCGACGAGCTGGAAGTCTCGGTTCCCTCGGCGCCGGAGCTTTCGAAATCGGTGACCGTGCAGCCGGACGGCCGGATCGCCCTGCCGCTGATCGGCACGGTCATGGCCGCCGACCGTACGGTTCCGGACCTGGAGGCGGCGGTCGCCCAGGCCTATTCGAGCCAGCTTCTGCGGCCGCAGGTGGACATCACCGCCAAGGCCGCGCCGCTGAAGGTGTTCGTAGGGGGCGAGGTCGGCAATCCCGGGGTCGTCGACCTGACCGGCGACGGCGACGCCCTGCGTGCGGTCATCCAGGCCGGCGACTTCAAGACCAGCGCCAACCGCAGCGAAGTCTACATCATCCGCCGCGGCCCGGACGGGCGCGGCATGATCCGCAAGGCGAACCTGTTGCGAGGCCTGCGCGACGGGCGCGCCGACCTGGTGCCGCTGCGGCGTTTCGACATCGTCTACGTGCCGCGCAGCGGCGCCTCGGAGGCGGGCCTGTTCATGCAGCAGTACTTCCGCGACCTGCTGCCGATCCCGTTCAGCTACGCCCTGGGCGCCCAGACCTTCCAGTAGGCCTGGACAGGGTCAGCCGTGGGCCAGCCACTCGCGGGCCTGACGCTGGGCTTCGGCGACGTCTTCGGACGCCATCTCCTGGCTCAGCTCCTTGCGATAAAGCTTGGCTTCCACCGAGCCGCGCATGGCCGCCAGGTTGAACAGCATGTGCGCCGACACGTAGTCCAGCGGCGCGCCGCCCTGGCCGGTCGAATACAGCAGGCCCAGCTTGAAGAGTTCGTCCCCCGAAGCTTCCGCACTGGGGAGCGGCAGTCCGACAGTTTCCACGCTCGTGAGCATGACGTTTGGTTCCCTAGCCCCGTCGCTCGCCCGTTCTGGGCGTCTTTCCCGACGTTCCTGAAGCTAGGTAAGTCGACCGAGACTAAAGATAGGGTTAATCCCGAAAATAGATCGTCCGAGACGCAATTACTGTGACTATTCGAGGTTTTTACTGACCGGAAACCTCCGTATCCGGCCAGTTAATGCGCGTCCCTCCGCCAGCGGCGACATCGCCGCGCGCTGACCGGGCCGTTCAGGTCAAGTTCAGGCTGGGCGGTAGAGGGTGCGCGGCAAGGGACACGACATTCTGGAGCCAGGAGGCCCCGCCATGAAACGCCTTATCCTGAGCCTGGCCACGGCCGCGGCGGTCGCCGCCCCGCTGGCGCTCACCGCCACCAGCGCCGCCGCCGACGAGCGCCG
>MEEW01000072.1 GCA_001724985.1 Phenylobacterium sp. SCN 69-14 | reverse complement strand
CGGCCGCCGGCAGGCCGTTGGCGAGCAGCGCCTTGGTGACGGCGGCCACGCGCTGCTTGGACAGTTCCATATTGGCGGCCGGGGCGCCGACCGCATCGGCCAGGCCCAGCACCCGCACCCGGTCGACCTTGCAGGTCTTCGCCGTGCTCGCCGCCTGGGCCAGGATCGCGCGGCCTTCGTCGGTGACCTCGGCGCTGTCGGCCTCGAAATAGATCTGCGCGGTCACGTCCTCGCAGGCCGGCGGCGCCTGGACGATGCGCCCCCGCGCGCCGCCCGGCGTTTCGCAACCCGTCAGGACCAGGGCGGCCGCCGCCAGCCCCAGCGCTCCGAAAATCCTCAGCCCCGGTCCCATGATGACGTCCTGCAGAAATGGAAAGGGCGGCCAGCATAGCCGACCGCCCCATTCTCGCCAGTCAAGCCTTCGGCGGCGCGCTTCAACGCGGGCTGCCGTCTTCCCAATAGTAACGGCCGCTGCCGGAGTCGTAGTAGTAATAGCGGCCGGCGCGCTCGTCGTAATACTGGCGGCGATTGGGCGCTTCGCCGCCGATCGCCGCCCCGATGGCCGCGCCGGTCCCGGCGTCGCCGCCGCCGACATTGTTGCCGATCACCGCGCCGGCCAGGGCGCCCAGCGCCGCGCCCCCGGCCGCGTTGCGCTCGACATTGCCGGTGGTGGTGCAGGCCGCGAGCAGGCCCGCGCCCGCCATCGCCGCCAGCGGCATGAGAGATTTGGCCTTGAGCATATGGCTCTCCTTACATATCCCGCGGACCCAACGCCTCGCGCCAAGACGAGGTTCCGGGAGGAACCGCCCCCAACCTTCGCCGTTACCGGCAGGCTGGCCTTAAGGCCGATCGAGGAGCCATGGCGCAGAAACCCCGAATCGCCCGCGTCGAAGCCGTGGTCAATATCGCCTCCGGCACGGCCTCGCCCGAAGCGGCCGAGCGCATGTCCGAATTGCTGGCCGAGCACGGCCTTTCCGCCCGCGTCCACGCCGTCCAGGGCGAGGAGGTGGGCCGCAGCCTGCGCGCGGCGATCGACGCGGCGCCCGACCTGGTGGCGGTCCTGGCCGGCGACGGCACCGCCCGCGCCGCCGCCGAGATGGCCGGCCCCGACGGCCCGCTGATCGCGCCCCTGGCCGGCGGCACCATGAACATGCTGCCCTATGCGATCTATGGGAACGGCCCCTGGGACGAAGCCCTGGCGACCATTCTGGAGACGGGCGAGGAGCGCGGCCTGGGCGGCGGCTGCGTCGACGGCCGCAGCTTCCTGGTCGCCGCGATCCTGGGCGCCCCGGCCCTCTGGGCTCCGGCGCGCGAGGCGATGCGGGCCGGGCGCATCTCGCTCGCCCTGGGCCGGATGCGCCGGGCCTGGACGCGCGCCTTCTCGGGACGCCTGCGCTACGCCCTCGACGGCGGGCCGCGCGGCAAGGCCGAGGCCCTGGCCTTCATGTGCCCGATCGCCTCCAGGGTGATGGCCGACGACGATCAGGCGCTGGAGGCGGCGATCATCGATCCGCAAGGCCTGGCCCAGGCCGCCCGCATCGGGCTCTCGGCCATGGTGGCCGACTGGCGCAACGACCCGTCCGTCACCTCCCTGACCTGCCGGACGGCCGGCGTCTGGGCGGCGGGGCGCATCCCGGCCGTGCTCGACGGCGAGCCGGCCCGCCTGCCGTCCACCGCGCGCATCGAATGGCGGCCGAAGGTGGCGCGCATCCTGGCCCCGCCGGCGCAGCCCGCCCCGGCCGCATGATCCGGCTCGTCCATCTTTCGGACATCCATTTCGGCGGCGAGAACGTCGCCGCGGTCAAGGCGGCGGCCGATTTCGTCAACGCCGGCGCCTTCGACCTGGCCGTGGTCTCCGGCGACCTCACCCAGTTCGGCGCGGTGGGCGAGTTCGAGGCCGCCGCCGCCTGGCTGAAGACCCTGAGCCCGCCGCGCCTGGTCTGCCCCGGCAATCACGATGCGCCCTATCTGGCCTGGTGGGAGCGTTTCTCCCGTCCCTTCGGGCGGTTCGCGCGCTTTATCGGCCCGGTCGATCCCCAGACCTTCGTGGCGCCGGGCCTGGCGGTGCGCGGGGTCAACACCGCGCGCGGCGTGCAGCCGCGGCTCAACTGGTCGAAGGGCCAGATCGCCCCGCGCCAGGCGGCCGAGGCCGCGCGCTGGTTCGCCGCCGCTCCGCCGGGCCTGCGGGTGATGGTCTGCCACCATCCGCTCGCCGAGATGATCGGCGGGCCGATGACCGCGCGGGTCTGGGGCGGCGAGGCGGCCGCTCGGGTCCTGGCCGAGGGCGGCGTCGACCTGGTGCTTTCGGGCCACATCCACGCGCCGTTCGTCTGGCCCTATCCCTTCGCCGGCGGCCGCACCCATGCGGTGGGGGCCGGCACCCTGTCGGTGCGCGAGCGCGGGGTGCCGCCAGGCTTCAACATCATCGAGGCCGACGCGGGCGAGATCCGCATTGTCGCCCACGCCTGGGCCGGCTCGCACTTCGAGCCCTTCCGCACCTGGACGCTGGACCGCGTTCGGGCCGACACGGCGCCGGCATGAACGCAGAACGCCCGCCCCCTTCTCAAGGGGCGGGCGTTCCGTGGTTAGCTTGGGGGTGGCCGCTAGAGGGCGCCGCGTCCTCGCACCATGTGCATGACCAACGAAACCACGAACAGGACCAGGAACACGAAGAACAGAATCTTCGCGACGCCCATGGCCGCGCCCGCGATCGAGGTAAAGCCAAGCACACCTGCGATCAACGCCACCACCAGGAAAGTCAAAGCCCAACCGAGCATGTCGTTCCTCCGGAGAGGCTTACGCCGATAAGAACGTCCAGCCAGGACAGGCGTTCCGGTGACGCCTCCCGATTACGGGTGCTGCCAGCCTTTTCCGCCCGACTTGGCGGCGTTGTACTGTTCGCCGGCGAACTTCCAGTTGGGCAGGGCGTCGAACCAGGCCTTCAGGAAGCCTTCGCGGTCGTTCTTGTGGTCCAGGTAGTAGGCGTGTTCCCACAGGTCGCAGACCAGCAGCGGTAGGACGCCGTCGTCGCTGAGCAGGTTCTCGCCGTCATGGCTGTCGACGATGACCAGGGTTCCGTCGCGCTTGGCGGCCAGCCAGACCCAGCCGGAGCCGAAGTGGCCCACGCCCTTGGCGACGAAGTCGGTCTTGAGCTTCTCCAGCCCGCCGAGGTCGCGGTCGATGGCGGCGGCCAGCTCGCCGTCCGGCGCCTGGCGCTCGCCGCTCATGCAGACCCAGAAGAAGGTGTGGTTCCAGGCCTGGGCGGCGTTGTTGAACAGCTTGCGGCTCTCGGCCTTGCCGGCGGCGCCGCGCACCAGGTCTTCGAGGCTGCCGGACAGGCCCTGTTCCTCGACGATCTGGTTGGTCACGTCGAAATAGCGCTTGTGGTGCTTGTCGTGATGCAGATGCATCGTCGCCTGCGAGATCACAGGCTCCAGGGCGGCGTAGTCGTAGGGTAGATCGGGAAGCTTGAACATCGTGTTTTCCTGGAGGGAAGCGGAATGCTCATCCGCAATCCCACGAAAACACTGAAGCTCCAACTTTGGTTCGCTATTTTTTCGTCGCCCGGCCGGCCAGCAGGGCGGACACCACGGTCGCGGTGGTGCGTGGATTCTTCAAGGCCACCGCGGCGACCGCGCCCACGATCCCCAGCGCGACCCAGGGCTTGGCCTGGGCCAGTTCAAACATTCGCGAGGTCATGTCGCGGTCGTGCTCGACCTTGCGGCGGGGCGGATTGGCCCGCACCAGGATCATCGCCGAGATCGCGGCGGCCAGCAGCGCGGCCGCGCCGGCCACCAGCACGCCCGCCCACGCCTCGCCCACCGCCGGGGCCAGCGCCGCATGCAGCGCCATGGCCAGGAAGGTGACGCAGATCACCGCCGTCGCGGCCAGGGCGACGACGGCGACGGCGTAATAGATCGCCCGCTTGAGGATCAATCTTTGCGTCCGCTGGCCAGCAGCAGACCGATCAGCAGGCCGACGCCGAGCGCCGCGCCCGTCGCCACCAGCGGGCGTTCCTTCACGCGTTCCACGACATAGCGCTGGGCGTCGTCGAACTGTTCGCCGGCGCTGTCGGCGTAGGTCCGGCTCTGGGCGCGGATCTGCTCCAGCCCCTCCGAAACGACCTTCTCGAATTTCTTGGCGGCTTCGCCGAAGCTGCGCTGGGCTTCCGCCGACAGCTTGGAAGCCGAGTCGGCCAAGGCGCTCGCCGTAGCCTTCGCTTCATCCTTGGCGGTGTCGACGGCGTTCGTGGCCATGTCCATATCTCCGGCTGTTTGGGCGGGTGTTGCTTTCGCAAGCTTTGGCGTCTCATGAAAGCCTTGCCGGAACGTCAAAGACAAGCCCCGGTTCCGGTTATGACGAAAACCTGTTGGCTCGGCGGCCCCGAAATGGGCGCCTGCAACCGTGGGTTCCTGTCGCTCTCGCGCGAACCTGGGTTTATGGTCGCGTCATGGCGAAACCCGGCGCCGATATCCATCCCGACCACGAACGTCTCGAACTGGCGCTCCAGTCCGCGCGCCTCGGCGAGTACGACTGGGACATGGTGCGCGACGTCGTTTCGGTCGGTCCGCGCATGTCGGCGATCACCGGCCTGCCGGTCGGCGAATGGCCGGCCGAGCGCGGGGAGTTCCTCTATCGGGGCGTGCATCCGCAGGAACGCGAGGCGACCCGGCGCAGCATCGAAGAGGCCATGCGCGCCGAGGGCCGTTTCGAGGTCGAGTATCGGCGCATCCGCGAGGACGACGGCCGCACCATCTGGACCCGCACCTCCGGCGTGCTGGTGGCCGACGAGGCGGGCCGCCCGCTGCGCGCGGTCGGGCTGGTGCAGGACATCGGCGAGCGCCGCGCCGAGGAGGATCGCCGCCGCGCCCTGATGGCCGAGCTGGACCATCGGGTGAAGAACGTGCTGGCCGCGGTCCAGGCCCTGGCGGTGCAGACCGCCAAGCGCACCACCTCGCTCGACAGCTTCCTGGCCACCTTCGCCGGCCGGCTGAAATCCATGGCCTCGGCCAACGAGCTGCTGACCGCCGCCCGCTGGCGCGGGGCCGCCGTGGGCCACCTGGCCGCGGCCGAGCTGGGCGGCATCGCGCCGGGCCAGACCCGCTGGGACGGGCCCGAACTCTTCCTCACGCCCCGCGCGGCCAACGCCCTGTCGCTGGCCCTGCACGAGCTGGCCACCAATGCGGTGAAGTACGGCGCGCTCTCCACCGAGAGCGGCCGGGTCGAGGTGCGCTGGGCGCGCACGCCCGAAGGCGGCTTCGAGCTGATCTGGACCGAGACCGGCGGGCCGGCGGTCGCCGCCCCCACCCACAAGGGCTTCGGCTCGACCCTGCTCAACCAGGTGACCGGCCGCGAACTGATGGGCGAGGCCGCGGTCGAGTATCGCCGCGCCGGGGTCACCGCCCGGCTGCGCGCCGGCCCCGCCGCCGTGGTCTCGCGCCCCGAGACCGTGCCGCAGACGCCCGCGCCCCAGGCCTACGAGCCGGCCCCCGCCGCCCACGGCCCGGCCGACCTCCAGGGCGCGCGCGTGCTGATCGTGGAGGATGCGGTGCTGCTGGCCCTGGAGCTGGAGACCGGGCTTTCCGAAGCCGGCGCGACCGTGGTCGGCCCGGCCTACGAACTGCAGGAAGCGCTCAATCTCCTGGGTCAGCCGATCGACGCCGCCGTGCTCGACGCCAATCTCAACGGCCTGTCGGTCACCCCGGTGGCCGAGGCCCTGGCCGCCCGCGGCGTGCCCTTCGTCTTCGCCACCGGCTATGGCGACACCGGCGCCCCGATGGGCTTCGACGCCCCGGTGATCCGCAAGCCCTACGACGTGACCCAGGTCGCCGCGGCGGTGTCGGGCCTGCTGGGGACGGGATAGCGTCTCCTACGGCTCCGCTGCTTAACCATGGCGAGCCGATTGGCGTTTGACTCAACCCCTGTTTGCCTCAAGTCTCCGCGCCGCTCAGGAGACGCCGATGTTCAACGATCCGGATTATTTGCGCCGGGCGCAGTACGCCGACGCCCGTCATCTCGACGCGCGGGCGCGCCTGCACCGCAAGTACGGCCGCGACGACTGGTATCCCTGGGCCGCCGGCCAGGTCTCCTGGAGCGAGGGCGACCGGGTGCTGGAGGTGGGCTGCGGCCCCGGCTGGTTCTGGGCGGCCGCCGCCGACGTCCTGCCGGCCCGCCTCGACCTGACCCTGACCGACCTCTCCGCGGGCATGGTCGAAACCGCCTGCGCCCGCGCCGCCGAGGCCGGGCCGGACTGGGCCGTCGCGGGCCGGGCGCTCGACGCCACCCGCCTGCCGTTCGCCGACGCCAGCTTCGACGTGGTGATGGCCTGCCACATGCTCTACCACGTGCCCGACCCGGCCCTGGCCATCGCCGAGCTGGCCCGCGTCCTGCGGCCGGGCGGCGTGGCCCTGGTCACCACCAACGGCCGCGGCCATCTGCGTGAACTGGCCCGGATCGAGGCGTCCGTCTGGCCGGGCTCGGCCGAGGCCGGCGCCGCCGAGCTGTTCGGGCTGGAGAACGGCCTGGCCCTGCTCGAGCGCGCCTTCGGCCAGGTCGCCCTGCACCGCCACCACGACGACCTCGACTGCACCGATCCGGTCGATGTCGCCGCCTATCTGCGCTCCAGCCCGCCCGGCATCGACGCCACCGCCGACGAGGCCTGCGCCCTGGCCGCCGAGATCGGCCGCGCCTTCCAGGACGGCGGCGGGCGCCTGCGCATCGGCAAGGAGGCCGGCGCCTTCGTCTGTGCCGCGCCCCGCCGCATTCTCTAGCCCTTCAGGAAGTCGATCATCGCCGGAACCGCCGCGCGGTCCTGGATCATGAACAGGTGCCCGCCCTCGAAGAAGGCGAGCCCCGCCCCCGGGATGCGCCCGGCCAGCCGCTCCAGCGTCTCCGGCCTGGCGATCCCGTCGTGGCGGCCGCCGGCCACCAGGGTCGGGGCGGCGATCTGCGCCAGGCGCTCCCAGGTGTCGTGCAGGGCCCGCGCCTCGAGCTGGCGATGCGCGCCCGCCGCATGTCCCGGTTCGTCCGCATAGGGATCGGCCGCGCCCAGGGCGATCAGCCTGGCGTAGGCCTCCGGGTTCTGCGCCGCCCATTCGTCCGTCCGCCGGATGTCGGAGATCGGGGTCAGATACCGCGCCCGCTCCTCGCCCTTCAGATGCTCGATCTCGTGGAACGGGAACGAGGCGCCGCCCGCCCCGCCGGGCGAGGTGCAGGCCAGCACCAGCCGCGAGACCCGCTGCGGATGGCGCAGGGCCAGTTCCTGGGCGACCATGCCGCCGAACGAGACGCCGACCACATGCGCGCGGTCCCATCCCTGGCTCTCGATCAGCGCCGCCGCATCGTCCGCATACTGCGCCATGCTGTAGGGAACGTCCGGCTTGTCCGACCGCCCCAGGCCCCGCTGGTCGTAGGAGATCATGTCGAAGGCCTTGGGAAAGGGGCCGTCGAACTGGTTGGGCTTGTTGCGCAGGTCGCCGCCGGTGCCGGAGATGAACAGCAGCCGCTCGCCGCTCCCCGCGCGCTCGAAATAGAGTTGAAGTCCGTTCACGGCGGCGAAAGGCATGACGGCGCTGGTCCTGCGGCGGACGCTCCCGCCTTTGATTTTGATCAATGTGCGGTGGCCAGCCTCGCCGTTAGCTCTCGGAGAGGCAAGGACTCTCATGTTGCTGACCAACACCCGCGCCGCCTACGGCTGGATCGCCATTGCCCTGCACTGGATCAGCGCGGTTGGCGTCACCGTCCTCTATTTCCTCGGGGAGCGGATGGAGGACGCGGCCGATCGAGCCGAGAAGATCGCCGCTCGCGACCTGCACGTCTCGGTCGCCATGCTGCTGATCGCCTTCCTCGCCACCCGGCTTTTCTGGACCGCCTCCCAGCCCTCGCCTACGCCGATCGAACAGAATCGCGTCCTGCGCGTCGCCTCCCGCGTGGTCCAGGGGCTTTTCCTGCTGATGATCGCCGTGCTGATCGTGACGGGGCCCCTGGCGATCTGGTCTACGGGCAAGCCGCTGCAGGTCTTCGACCTCTTTGCGATCCCCAGCCCGTTCGCCGTGCGCGTGGATTGGCTGCACGAGGCGTGCGAGCAGGTGCATGGTGCGGCGACGAAGCTGTTCTGGCCGCTCATCGCCCTGCATGTCGCCGGCGCGGTGAAGCACCTGGTTTACGACCGGGACCGCACGTTGCAGCGTATGCTCTGGGTGCGCCGGGCCTGACCCTCGGCGGGGGCCGGGGGGCGTTGATGAAGCCAAAGCATCAGGAAATCCACTTCGTCGAGCGCATCGGCTGGCTGCGGGCCGCCGTCCTGGGCGCCAATGACGGTATCGTCTCGACCGCCTCGCTGATTGTCGGCGTGGCCGCCGCCGCCCAGGGACGGTCGGACATTCTGGTCGCCGGGGTCGCAGCCCTGGTGGCGGGCGCCATGTCGATGGCGGCCGGCGAATATGTCTCGGTCAGTTCCCAGCGCGACACCGAGACGGCCGAGCTGTCGCGCGAGCGGGCCGAACTGGCGACCCAGCCGGAATTCGAGCGCGAGGAACTGGCGGCGATCTATGTCGCCCGCGGCCTCACCGCTGACCTCGCCTGCCAAGTCGCCGAACAACTGATGGCCAAGGATGCGCTGGGCGCCCACGCTCGCGACGAACTGGGCATCACCGCGGCCACCACCGCCAAGCCGATCCAGGCCGCGCTCACCTCGGCGCTCACCTTCTCGGCCGGTGCGGCCCTGCCGCTGGCCGCGGCCATGCTCGCGCCCCTGGCGCTGGTGACGCCGGTCGTCTTCGCCGCCTCCATCGCCTATCTCGGCGCGCTGGGGGCGCTGGGGGCGTGGGTCGGCAAGGCGCCGATGGCCAAGGCGGTGGCGCGCGTCCTGGTCTGGGGCGCGGCCGCCATGGCGGTCACCGCCGCCGTCGGCAAGGCCTTCGGGGTCGCGGTCTAGACTACGCCCTTGCCGCGCAGGGCCGCGGCCGCCGCGGCGTCGACGCCGATCTCGGCCAGGACCTCGTCGGTATGCTGGCCCAGGTCCGGCCCGGGCCAGCGCACCGCGCCGGGCGTCTCCGACAGCTTCGGAAAGGCGTTCTGCATCTTCACCTTGCCAAACACCGGATGCTCCGTCTCGACGATGGACTCCCGGGCCTTGAACTGTTCGTGCTCAAGCATGTCGGGGGCGCGGAAGATGCGCCCGCACGGCACGCCGTTCTCCTCCAGGTGCGCCAGCAACTCGTCCAGCTTCCAGCCCTGCGTCCACGCCGCGATGATCGCGTCCAGCTCGGCCTGGTTGGTCCCGCGCGCGGCGTGGGTCGCATAGCGCGGATCGGAGGCCAGCTCCGCCTGGCCCATGGCCTGGGCCAGCCGCGCGAACACCGTGTCGCCGTTGCCGCCGATCAGGATCATCTCGCCCTCCGCGCACGGATAGACGTTGGACGGCGCGATGCCCGGCAGGATCGAGCCCGACCGCTCGCGCACATAGCCCGTCAGGTCGTATTCGGTGACCAGGTTCTCCATCACCGCCAGCACGCTCTCATAGAGCGCCGCGTCGATCATCTGGCCGCGGCCGGTCCGCTCGCGCGCATGCAGGGCCATGGTGATCCCCATCACCGCATGCATGGCGGTCAGCGAATCGCCGATCGAGATGCCGGCCCGCGCCGGCGGCCGGTCCCGCTCGCCGGTCACGTGGCGCAGGCCGCCCATCGCCTCGCCGATCAGGCCGTATCCGGCGCGGCTGGCCCACGGCCCGGTCTGGCCGAAGCCCGACACCCGCGCCACGATCAGCCGCTGATTGCGCGCGGCCAGGGCGTCATAGCCCATGCCCCACTTCTCCAGCGTGCCGGGCCGGAAGTTCTCGATCAGCACGTCGGCCTGGTCGATCAGCTTCTGGGCGATCTCGCGCCCTTCCGGCGTGCGCAGGTTCAGCGTCACCGAGCGCTTGTTGCGCCCGATCACCGGCCACCAGGGCGACAGCCCCTTGGGCAGGCTGCGGCCCCACTGGCGCATCGGGTCTCCCGTCCCGGGGTCTTCGATCTTGACCACGTCGGCGCCGAAATCGCCCAGGATCTGGCCGCAGAAGGGGCCGGCGATCAGCGTCCCCATCTCGACGACCTTCAGGCCCTCCAGCGGCCCGTCGGCGGCTTGGCTCATCGGCGGCTCCCTTGCTCGATCGGTTCGGAGGTCTTGAGAGCGGGCCGCCGCGGCGTCTGTCAATGGCGGCTTGGCTGTCGGAACGGATCACGCGCACGTGAGTTTGCTCTCGGTGCGCCGGCTGACGGGCGGCGCGGAACATCGCAGACCATGAAGTACGAGGAGAGGTCCATGACCCGACACCTGCTTATCGCGGGCGCGGCTGTTGCTGCCTTGAGCCTGGCCGCCTGCGGCCAGAAGACCGAGACTAAGGGCGCGGCCACGCCGGCCGAACAGGCGGCCACGCCGGACGCCAACCCCGCCGCCACCATCCCGACGCCCTCGAACGAGGCCGCCGCCCCGGACTTCGTCGCCAAGGCCGCCGCCAGCGACATGTTCGAGATCGAGGCCGCGAAGATCGCCCAGAAGCGGGCCAAGAACGCCGACGTCAAGAAGTTCGCCGCCGACATGATCGCCGCCCACACCAAGACGACGGCCGATCTGAAGAAGGCCATCGCCGACGCCGGCCAGGCCCAGACCCTGACCTTGCCGGCCGCCCTGCCCAACGATCTGCAGGACAAGCTGAACGACCTCAACAAGGCCGACAACTTCGACGTGGCCTACATGGACAACCAGGTCGACGCCCACCAGGCCGCCCTCGACGTCATGCAGCGCTACGCCCAGGACGGCGACGTCGCCCAGATCAAGACCTTCGCCGCCGCGACCGCCCCCATGGTCCAGCAGCACCACGACCAGGCC
>MEEW01000071.1 GCA_001724985.1 Phenylobacterium sp. SCN 69-14 | reverse complement strand
GGCGCCCTTCACCGCCTCCTCGGCGAAGGCGCGCGCGCCGGACACCAGGTCGGGCAGGGTCTGGGCGCCCGAAAGCGCGTTGATCCCGATCACGCCGGCGATGGCGACGCCCACCAGGGGCAGGATGCGAGGCATGTTCTGCATCAGCGGGCTCCGGCCCGGGCGCGCCGCGGCGCGGGCTCGGCGGGCGCATCGAAGAGGTCGTCGTCGAAGGCGGGGCGAGCCTGGAAGGCCGGCGCTTCGCGGCGCGGCGGCTGGCGCTGCGGGCGCGGTTCGCGGGCGGCCGAGAGCAAGGCGCCGAGCCGGTGGGTCACGCGCTCGACATCGCTTTCCGAAACCGCATCGGCGCGAGGCGCCGGGGCGCCCTGGAGCTGGCGGTCGAGCCTGGCCGTCAGGGCGCGGGCCTTTTCGATGCGGTCGGCCAGGGCGTCGTGCGCCTCGTCGGTCGCCGCGCGCAGGTCGGCCAGGCCCTGTTCGGCGCGGGCGGCGGCGGCGTCGAGCTCGGCCACGGCCTTGGCGAAGCCCTCGTGACTGTCGCGCAGCGCCTTCAGCCGCGCATTGAGGCGGTAGCCCATGACCAGGGCCGCGGCCAGCAGGCCGGCGAGCATCAGGTTCATGCCGATGGCGATGGCGCTCATTTGAACCTCGAAATGGCTTTTCTGGCGTGGGGCGAGAGCGGCGCCTCGACCCGCACGGCGATGTGGTGGTTGCGCCGTCCCATCCGGCCGCGGGTCAGCGGCACGGTTCCGGCGCGCAGCTCGACCTGGCTGTCGGGGGTGGCGTTGAGCAGCAGGGTGTCGCCGACCTTCAGCTCCAGCACCTGGCGCAGCGGCAGCTCGTGCTCGTCCAGCACGGCGCGCACGTCGAGCTGGGTGGTCCAGAGCTCGGTCGCCAGGTGGCTTTCCCAGATGTTGTCGCGGCCGAACTTCTCGCCCATGAACTGCTGGAGCAGCATCTTGCGGATCGGTTCGAGCGTGGCGTAGGGCAGCAGCAGCTCGATACGGCCGCCGCGGTCCTCCATGTCGATGCGCAGCTTGACCAGGATGGCGGCGTTGGCCGGCCGGGCGATGGCGGCGAAACGCGGATTGGTCTC
Organism: Phenylobacterium sp. SCN 69-14; assembly: GCA_001724985.1. Lineage (GTDB taxonomy): Bacteria > Pseudomonadota > Alphaproteobacteria > Caulobacterales > Caulobacteraceae > Phenylobacterium. The sequence continues at coordinate 9,352 of MEEW01000071.1, read as the reverse complement.
CAGCCGGTCGAGGGTGAAGGTCACCGGGGTCAGCGGCTCGAACGCCGCGCGCGCGTCGGCCAGCACCACCTCGACCATCCGCTGGACCAGGACCCGCTCGATCGTCGTGTAGGGGCGCCCTTCGATCCGCATGGCCGCCGTGCCGCGGCGCCCGCCCAGCAGCACGTCGACGATGGAATAGATCAGGTTGGAATCGACCGTCAGCAGGCCGTAGTTCTCAAGCTCCTCGGCCTTGAAGACCGAGAGGATGGCCGGCAGCGGGATCGAGTTCAGGTAGTCGCCGAACCGGATCGAGGAGATGTTGTCGAGGCTGACCTCGACATTGTCGGAGGTGAAGTTGCGCAAGGAGGTGGTCATCAACCGCACCAGCCGGTCGAAGACGATCTCCAGCATCGGCAGGCGTTCGTAGGACACCAGCGCCGAATTGATGATCGCACGGATGCCCGAGCGCTCGGCCGCTTCCTCGTCGGAGAGGTCGAAGCCCAGCAGGCTGTCGATCTCGTCCTGGTTCAGGATGCGCTCGGCCCCCAGCATCCCGTCGATCTTGGCGTCGTCGGGATTGGGCCAGGTGGCCGGGTCGTCGGGGTTCATCGCCCCCTGCAGCCCGCCGATGATCTGAGGTTCGTCGTCGCCCATGCGTCGTTCGCCGCCCAAGGCCCAAGGGGCCTCAGTTGATCAGCATCTCCTCGATCAGCACCGCGTTCACCTTGGCCGGCGCGATCACCATGTTGACGCGCCGCTGGATCTCCATCCGAAGCTGGTACGAGCCCTGGGAGCCCTGCAGGTCTTCCGGCCGCAGCTCGCGCAGGAAGGTCTGGAACATGTCCTGCAGCCTGGGCATGTTGGGATCGAGGGCGTCGACCGTCTCCTGGTCCGGCGCCTCCAGGGTCAGCTTGAGCTTCAGGAAGGTGGTGCGGCCGTCGGCCGTCTGCATGTTCACCACGATGCTGGGCATGGTGTAGAACAGCACCCCGTCGGGGCCCTCGCGCACCTCGCCGACCGCCTTGTCGCCCTCGCCCTTCTTCTTGTCGTCCTTCTTCTTTTCCTTCTTGACCGTCTTGCCGGCGGCCGCCTCGGGCTTGGGCTTGAGCAGGAAGAAGGCGCCGGCCCCGCCGCCGCCCAGCACCAGGGCCGCAGCGACGCCCGCAATGATCAGGATCTTGGGCGAAAGCTTCTTCTTGGGCGCAGCCTCGCCCTCCTCGCCTTCGGGGGCGTCGGCATCGGCCTCTTTCACCTTGTCCTTGGCCACGCCCGCGCGCTCCTTAGAATCTATCCCCGTCTCATGGCCCAGGCATGGTTAAGGACAAGTTTTTAACAGGTGTTAACGAGCGCGATTTTCGTGCCGGGCAAAAACCGCCGAGCGGCGGGCGTTAACTTTATTTCCCGCTGATTTCGTTCAGCTTTCAGACTGGCCCGATCCTTGCAACGCAGGCGGCGACGAAAACGCCGCAGGTTAAGCCTCGCCATGGACAACGCCCTCTACGTCGGACTCTCGCGCCAGATGACCCTGCGCCGGGAACTCGACATCGTGGCCAACAACATCGCGAACATGGACACCACCGGCTTCAAGGTCGAAAGCCTGATGGTCGAGACCGAGCCGGCCGCCCCCGCCCACACCGCCGGCGCGCCGCGTCCGGTGAAATTCGTGATCGACCGCAGCGTCGGGCGCGACTTCGGCCAGGGGGTACTGCGCTCCACCGGCGCGACCTTCGATCTCGGCATCCAGGGCGACGGCTTCTTCCGGGTGCGCACCGCCGATGGCGAGCAGTTCACCCGCGACGGGCGGTACCACATGGATGGCGACGGGCGCCTGGTCACCGAGGACGGCGCGGCGCTGCTGGACGAAGGCGGCGGCGAGATCGTCATCGACCCCAAGCTCGGCCCGGTCAGCATCGCCAAGGACGGCGTGGTGAGCCAGGGCCAGGAGCGGCTGGGCAAGGTCGGCCTCTTCCAGTTCCAGGAGCTGTCGGTGCTGGAGAAGGTCGGCGAGAACCGCTTTCGCAACAGCTCCAACGCCCAGCCGATCCCGGCCACCGAGTCGGTGATCCAGCAGGGGATGCTGGAGGGCTCCAACGTCAAGCCGATCTCGGAAGTCACCCGGATGATCGAGATCACCCGCGCCTATGAGTCCATCACCAAGATGATGGACGCCAACGCCGAACTCTCCCGCCGCTCGGTCGAGCGGATGGGCAAGGTGAACTAGGGAAGACCCCACCGATGCAAGCGCTCCGCACCGCCGCGACGGGCATGGCCGCCCAGCAACTGAACGTCGATGTGATCTCCAACAACATCGCCAACATGAACACCGTCGGCTTCAAGAAGCAGCGGGCGGAGTTCCAGGACCTGCTCTACCAGACCATCGAGCGGGCCGGCGCGCAGTCGTCGGACCAGGGGAATGTGGTGCCGACCGGCGTGCAGGTGGGCGGCGGCGTCAAGACCGGCTCGGTCTACCGCATCACCGAACAGGGCAACATGACCGCCACCGGCGGCAAGTTCGACGTGGCGATCACCGGCCGCGGCTTCTTCCAGGTGATGATGCCGGACGGGACCATCGCCTATACCCGCGCCGGCAACTTCTCGCCCAACAACCAGGGCCAGCTCGTCACCGAGGACGGCTACCTGATCGAGCCGGCGATCACCATTCCGGAGGACGCCACCGACATCTCGATCTCGAAGTCGGGCCAGGTCCAGGCGATCCGCCCCGGCCAGACCCAGCCGGAGATCGTCGGCAATATCGAACTGGCGACCTTCGTCAACGAGGCGGGCCTGGACGCGATCGGCGACAACCTGCTCAAGGAAAGCGCCGCCTCGGGCGCGCCGACCGTCGCCGCCCCAGGCATCGACGGGACCGGCACGCTGAACCAGGGCTACACCGAAGCCTCCAACGTCGATGCGGTGAGCGAGATCACCGCCCTGATCGTCGCCCAGCGCGCCTATGAGATGAACTCCAAGGTCATCACCTCGGCCGACGAGATGCTGCGCACCGCCAGCAACATCAGGTCCTGACCATGATGAAGCGCCTGCTGATCGCCGCCGCCGCCGCCCTGATCGCCGCCCCCGCCCTGGCCGGCACGCCTGTCGTCCTGAAGGCCGAGCCGCTCGACAGCGACGGCGTGATCACGCTGGGCGACCTGTTCGAAGGCGCGGGCGCGGCCGCCAAGGTCCCTGTCGCGGCCAAGCCGGGGGCCTCGGCGGTGCTGGACGCCGCCGCCGTGCAGGGCGTGGCGCGCCGGGCCGGCCTGGACTGGGCCAACGCCGAGGGCTTCCGCCGGATCGTGGTGCGCGGCGCGCCGAGCGCCGCCGTCGCGGCGGCCGGGGTTTCGCGCACCAATGTGGAGGTGCTGACCTACGCCCGCAGCCTGGCGGCCGGCGAGATCGTCCAGCCGCAGGACCTGGTCTGGGCCAAGGTCGCCGCCGCGCCGGCCGACGCGCCCGGCGATGCGGAGATGGTGATCGGCCTGGCGGCGCGCCGCCCGCTGCGCGCGGGCGCGGCCGTCTCGGCCCGCGACGTCTCCGCCCCGCAGGTCATCAAGGCGGGCGAGATGATCACCGTCCTCTACGAGAACGACGGGATCTCGCTGGCCCTGCAGGCCAAGGCCATGGCGGGCGCGGCGCTGGGCGACAGCTTCGCCGTCCAGAACACCGCCTCGAAGAAGGTCATCTCGGCCGTGGCCAGCGGCCCCGGCCAGGCCCTGGTCGGCCCGGCCGCCGACCGGATGCGGGCCCTGCCCCGCGCCCAGTACGCGCTTCGTTAGGGAACACGCCCATGCGCCTTTCGCTTCTCGCCGTCCTCGCCCTGGCCCCGCTGGCCGCCTGCTCGACCGTCAAGGAGGCGGTGAAGGGGCCCGAGCTGGCTCCGGTCGGCTATCCGGCCCAACTGGTCGCCCGCGAAGGGCCGACCTTCGTCTCGGCGCGCGAGCCGACGCCGACGCCGGCCTCGGCCAATTCGCTGTGGCGGACCGGCGCGCGCGCCTTCTTCATCGACCAGCGCGCCAACCGGGTTGGCGACATCCTGACCGTCCAGATCGACATCGACGATTCGGCTCAGACCAAGAACACCTCGACCAGCAGCCGCAGCTCGGGCGTGCAGGCCGGCGTCGACAACTTCTTCGGCCTGGAATCGAGCCTGGGCAGGTTCTTCCCGGGCGGCTTCGACCCGGCCAACGCCGTCAACACCAACTCGACCTCGAACAACACCGGGACCGGCGCGGTCACCCGTTCGGAGAAGATCTCCCTGACCATCGCCGCGGTGGTCACCAACGTCCTGCCGAACGGCAACATGGTGATCCAGGGCACCCAGGAGGTCCGCACCAACGCCGAGCTGCGCCAACTCACCGTCGCCGGCATCGTGCGGCCCGAGGACATCTCCTCGGCCAACACCATCCGTCACACCCAGATCGCCGAGGCGCGGATCAGCTATGGCGGCCGCGGCGACATCAGCCGGGTGCAGAAGGTGCCGGGCGGCCAATCGCTGGTGGAGCGGTTCCAGCCGTTCTGAGCCGGTGTTAGCTTGGCCGGCATGAAACTCGCCCTGCCGATCGCCGCCGCCCTTTCGCTCGCCAGCGCCGCCGGCGCTCAGGACGCCGAGCGCGTCTGGAGCGTGGAGACGCCGAAGGACGCCGAGGCGGCGCTGCGCTTCGGAACCCCGGCCACGGACGACCAGCCGATCACCTTTTCCTGCGCGCGCAAGTCCGGGCAGGTGAGGGTCGCCGCCGGCCTTTCGGCGCAACTGGGCGTGCAGCAGGCCGGCGGGGCCTGGGTGGACAAGGCCGGGCTGCGCGAGCCCTGGCCGATGAGCGTCGTCCTGACGTCGCAAGGCGCCTCGCTGAACCTGCGCGGCGCGGGCCGCGTCAACGAGATCACCGGCGGGACCACCGCCACGGCCGAGTTCTCGACCCTCGCCCCCTTCGCCGCCGCGTTCCGCAAGAGCGGGGCGGTCACCTTGAGCGCGGCCGGCGAGACGCTGGCGCCGCCGCCCGCCCCCAAGAGTCAGGTCCGCAAGTTCCTGGGCGCCTGCAAATAGGGCCTAAGCCCGCCGCCCCGCGGCGGCGGCGTTGTCCACCCCCAGGGCGGCCAGGGCGCCGGCCACGATCCCCTCGGCGTCGAGCCCGGCCTGCGCGTACATCGCCTCGGGCTTGCCCTGGTCCTGGAAGATGTCGGGCAGGGTCAGGGTGCGCACCTTCAGGCCGCGGTCGAGGGCGCCGTGCTGGGCCAGCGCCTGCAGCACGAAGGCGCCGAAGCCGCCCATGGCGCCTTCTTCCACCGTAATCAGGGCCTCGTGGTCGCGCGCCAGGCGCAGGACGAGGTCGATGTCGAGCGGCTTGGCGAAGCGGGCGTCGGCGACGGTGGCGGCGAGGCCCCGCGCGGCCAGCATGTCGGCGGCCTTGAGGCTTTCGCCCAGGCGCGTGCCGAACGACAGGATCGCGACGGCCGAGCCTTCGCGCACGATGCGGCCCTTGCCGATCTCCAGCGGCTCGGCGACCTCGGGGATCGCCACGCCCGTCCCCTCGCCGCGCGGATAGCGGAAGGCCGAGGGGCGATCGTCGATGGCCACGGCGGTCGCGACCATGCGCGCCAGCTCGGCCTCGTCGGCGGCGGCCATCAGCACCATGCCCGGCAGGGCGCCCATGAAGCCGATGTCGAAGGAGCCGGCATGGGTGGCGCCGTCCGCCCCGACCAGACCGGCGCGGTCCATGGCGAAGCGCACCGGCAGGCCCTGGATCGCCACGTCATGGACGACCTGGTCGTAGCCGCGCTGGAGGAAGGTCGAATAGATCGCGCAGAACGGCTTCATGCCGTCGGCGGCCAGGCCCGCGGCGAAGGTCACCGCATGCTGCTCGGCGATGCCGACGTCGAACATCCGGTCGGGGAAGCGCTTGGCGAACAGGTCGAGGCCCGTGCCGGAGTCCATCGCCGCGGTGACGCCGATGATCTTCGGGTCCTTCTCGGCCTGCTTGATCAGTTCCTGGGCGAAGACCTTGGTGTAGGTCGGGGCGGCCGGCGCAGCCTTGGCCTGCTGGCCGGTGATGACGTCGAACTTGGCCACCGCATGCAGCTTGTCGGCGGCGCTCTCGGCCGGGGCGTAGCCCTTGCCCTTCTGGGTGACCACGTGGACCAGGACCGGCTTGTCCTTGATCTCGCGGACATTGCGCAGCACCGCGGTCAGGGCGTCCAGGTCGTGGCCGTCGATCGGCCCGACATAGTAGAAGCCCAGCTCTTCGAACATGGTCCCGCCGGTGACCATGCCGCGGGCGTATTCCTCGGCCTTGCGGGCGGCCTCCTGCAGCGGCCGGGGCAGCACCTTGGCCACCGACTTGCCGAGGTTGCGCAGCGACTGGTAGCCGCCGCCCGAGACCACGCGGGCGAGATAGGCGCTCATCCCCCCGACCGGCGGGGCGATCGACATGTCGTTGTCGTTGAGGACGACGGTGAGCTGGCCGCGGGTGGTGTGGCAGGCGTTGTTCATGGCCTCGTAGGCCATGCCCGCGCTCATCGAGCCGTCGCCGATCACGGCCACCACGCTGTTGGACCGGCCGGCCGCATCGCGGGCCGCGGCGAAACCGAGCGCCGCGCTGATCGAGGTCGCCGCATGCGCCGCGCCGAAGGGGTCGTATTCGCTTTCGCTGCGCTTGGTGAAGCCGGAAAGCCCGCCCGCCTGGCGCAGGGTGCGGATGCGGTCGCGGCGGCCGGTCAGGATCTTGTGCGGATAGGCCTGGTGGCCGACATCCCAGATCAGAATGTCTTCCGGCGTCTCGAAGACGTGGTGCAGCGCAACAGTCAGCTCGACCACGCCGAGGCCGGCGCCGAAGTGTCCGCCGGTCTGGGATACAACATCGATCATCTCCGCGCGCAGTTCATCGGCGAGCTGGCGCAGTTCAGCGGTGCTGAATCCACGCATGTCGCGGGGATGTTTGACCTTGTCGAGCAGCGGAGTGACGGGAGCCATATTGTCGGGTTTTCTTGAATTAGTTTCGGCGATCTAGCACGAAATCGACGCTCGCCCGCAGGAAATCCGCACGCGGACCGAATGGATCCAGGTGCGCCTTGGTCTGCTCCTTGAGCACCGCGAGCCGCTGGCGGGCCGCATCGGCGCCCAGCAGCGTGACGTAGTTGGCCTTGCCCTGCTCGGCGTCCTTGCCGACCTTCTTGCCCATCGCCTCGCTGTCGCCCTCGGCGTCGAGCAGGTCGTCGACGATCTGGTAGGCGAGCCCGATGTCCTGGGCGAACCCCATCAGGGCGTGGCGTTCGGCCTCGCCGGCATGGGCCATGATCAGCGGCAATTCGAAGGAGACGGCGATCAGGGCGCCGGTCTTCAACCGCTGCATCCGCGCCACCGCGCCCAGGTCGTCGCGCACGCCCAGCATGTCGATCATCTGGCCGCCGCACATCCCTCGCGCGCCCGAGGCCTGGGCGAGCTTCAGCACCAGTTCGGCGCGCACGGCTCCGTCGCGATGGGTGTCGGGATCGGCGAGAATCTCGAAGGCCATGGTCTGCAGGGAATCGCCGGCGAGTACGGCGGTCGCCTCGTCATAGGCCTTGTGGACGGTCGGCCGCCCGCGGCGCATGTCGTCGTCGTCCATGCAGGGCAGGTCGTCGTGGATCAGGCTGTAGGCCTGGATGCATTCCAGCGCGCAGGCCGCGCGCAGCACCGGCCGGTCGTCCAGGTCGAACATGCGGCCGGTCTCGATGGCGAAGAAGGTGCGCAGGCGCTTTCCCGGCCCCAGGGCGGCGTAGCGCATCGCCTCGGTCAGCCGCTGCTCGGGCCCCTCGGCGCGCGGCAGCAGTTCGTCCAGAGCCACCGTGACGAGGTCGGCGGCTTCGGCGACGCGGGCGGCCATGTCCATGTCAGTTGAACTCGGCCGGCTCGACGCCCGCCTGCCCGTTCTGACCGACCACGATCTTCTCGACCCGCAGGCGCGCAGCCTCCAGGCGCCTTTCGCAATGGGCCTTCAGCAGGGCCCCGCGCTCGTAGAGCGCGATGGACTGTTCCAGGGGCGCCTGGCCGGATTCGAGCTGGCCGACGATGCGTTCCAGTTCGGCCAGGGCCTGTTCGAAGGAGAGCGCGTCAATGTCGGCGGCGTCGGCCATGCTTTTGGATTCCTCGAAAGCGGGCAGGTTAGTGACCGGGGGCGCCCCCGGCAATGCGGCAAGTCCCTAACGCCGCTCGTAGCGCCGGGTCGACCAGTACTTCCAGCCCTGGTTGGCCGTCAGGCGCCAGCCGCGCCGCCGCAGGGCGCGCCCGACCATGAAGTTGAAGAAGCCGTGCGCCAGCACCACCACGTCGCGCCCCTCGCTGGCCAGTTGCACGATCATGTCGGCCGCCTGCTCGGCGCGCGCCTCGGCCTCGCGGCGGGTTTCCTGGCCTTCGTGATGGTTGAAGAACCACCACCAGACCCGAGCGATGAAGCCCCAGAACTTGGGCGACATCTTCACGAAGCGCGGCCAGTGCGGCGGCGGCAGCGGCGCCTCCACGAACAGAGGCGTGCGCGAGAACTCGCGGCCGGCGGCCAGGGCCAGGGCGCTTTCGATGGAACGGTTGCGGACCGAGGAGATGATGACGCCGGCGCGGGCGGTCTGCTCGATCAGGGTCGCCGGCGGCTGCTGGCCCGGCCGGATGCCGAGCTGCTCGTAGCGGCTCCAGTATTCGCGATAGCCGTGGGCGTTCAGCATCACCTTGCGGTGGATGTCCGGCTCCCCATGCCGCGCAAGCACGATGGCCCCGGAGCGTATGCTGCCGGTTTTCGGGAGGTCGGCGGTCAAAGCGTCGGCCATTTCGTCTGAAGGCCGGAACGCGCGCCGACCTCGCCCTTACCCCTGCGAGAGAGCCCGAACATGCGCAAGCGCCGACTGGCCTAGAGCCTCTAGGTCGTACCCGCCCTCGAGCGAGGAAACAACCCGCCCGCGTCCATGCGCCCGCGCCACCTCCAGGATGGCCCGCGTGGCCCACTCGAAGTCCTCGGCCTCCAGGTTCTGGCTCGAATCGCTGACCGGATCGCGGGCGTGGGCGTCGAAGCCGGCCGAGACGACGATCAGGTCGGGCGCGAAGGCGTCCACGTGGCGCATCAGGCCGGAAAACTCGCGCCGCCAGGCCTCGCGCGAGGCGCCGGGCGACACCACGGCGTTGCGGATATTGCCGGGGACGGGCTCGGAAGGATGGCCGCTGCCCGGCCACATCGGCCATTGCTGCACCGAGGCGAAGAACAGGTCCTCCCGCCCGCTCACCACCGCCTGGGTGCCGTTGCCGTGGTGGACGTCGAAGTCGACCACCGCCACCTTCCGCAGGCCAGCCTGCTGGGCGGCGCGGGCGGCGATGGCGACGTTGGAGAAGATGCAGAACCCCATGGGCAGGGCG
>MEEW01000070.1 GCA_001724985.1 Phenylobacterium sp. SCN 69-14 | reverse complement strand
GAAAATCGCTCTCCATTCCCAGGCTTGCGGAACGCCGATCTTCGGATTACCCGCGGCATGTCCACCGGAGCCGCCGCATGAAACCCCAGCGCCTCCTCGTCCCTGGCCTGCTGCTGGCCGCCGCGGTCATCGTCGCGGTGATCTGGCTGGTCCCGCGCCTGTCGCGGCCGGCGACGCTCTCCGGCTATGTCGAGGGCGAGCCGCTCTATCTCGCCTCCCCCGTCTCGGGCCGGGTGGACCAGATGCTGGTCCAGCGCGGCGATACGGTCGGCGCCGGCCAGAAGCTGTTCGTGGTCGATCCCTCGCAACTGCGCGGCGCGCGCGACCAGGCCCAGGCCGAAGTCGCCGCCGCTGAGGCTCAGGCCGCCGACGCCCGCAAGGGCCAGCGCCCGGTCGAACTGGCCGTGTTCGACGCCAATGTCGCCGCGGCCGAGGCGACCCTGCGCGACGCCGAGGCGACCCTGCGCCGCGTCCGCCCCCTGGTGCAGAAAGGCTTCTACGCCAAGGCCCGGCTCGACGACGCCCAGGCCGCGCGCGACGCCGCGGCCGCCCAGGTCGCCGCCGCCCGCCGCCAGCGCCAGGCCGCCGCCCTCGGCGCCCGCGAGGATCAGGTCCGCGCCGCCGACAGCCGCGTGGCCCAGGCCGGCGCAGCGCTGGACGCGGCCCAGGCCCGCCTGTCGGACGTCGCGCCCGCCGCCCCCGCCCCGGCCCGCGTCGAGGACGTCTTCTTCCAGGCGGGCGAGTGGGCGCCGGCCAACCAGCCGATCCTCTCGCTGTTGCCGGACGAGCGGATCAAGCTACGGTTCTTCGTGCCGCAGGCGGACGTCGCCGCCTACCGCCCCGGCGCCAGCGTGCGCTTTTCCTGCGACGGCTGCCGGGCCGGCCTCACCGCGAAGATCAGCTACATCAGCCCGCGGCCGGAATTCACCCCGCCGGTGATCTACAGCCGCGAGACCCGCGACCGCATGGTGTTCCTGGTCGAGGCGGTTCCCTCGGCCCGGCTCAATCCGGGCCAGCCGGTCGAGGTCCAGCCGCTGGAGGACAGGAAGTGACCCTGGCCATCGATGTCCGGGGCTTAAGCAAGAGCTTCGGCGACAAGCACGTCGTCCAGGACGTCAACCTCAAGGTGGAGGAAGGACGCATCTGCGGCTTCCTTGGCCCCAACGGCTCGGGCAAGACCACCACCCTGCGCATGCTGTGCGGCCTGCTCACCCCCGACAGCGGCCAGGGCACGGCGCTGGGCCTCGACATCATCGGCCAGGCCAACCTCATCAAGCGCCGCACCGGCTACATGACCCAGAGGTTCTCGCTCTACGAGGACCTGACCATCGAGGAGAACCTGCAGTTCTCGGCGCGGGTGCACGAGCTCGACCGCCGCAAGGAACGCGTCGACAAGGCCTTGGAACGCCTGGGCCTGCTCGAACGCCGCCGCCAGCTCGCCGGCTCGCTCTCGGGCGGCTGGAAGCAACGGCTGGCCCTGGCCGCCGCCACCCTGCACGAGCCCAGGCTGCTGCTGCTCGACGAGCCGACCGCAGGTGTCGATCCCAAGGCCCGGCGCACCTTCTGGGACGAGATCCACGCCCTCAGCGCCGAGGGCCTGACCGTGCTGGTCTCCACCCACTACATGGACGAGGCCGAGCGCTGCCACGAGATCGCCTATATCAGCTACGGCCGGCTGATCGCCCGCGGGACGGCCGACGAGGTGATCGCCGCCGCCGGCCTCGTCACCTTCAATGGCGAAGGGGCCGGGATCGACCGGCTGGCGGGCGAGATCGCCGCCCTGCCCGGCGTCGACATGGCCGCGCCCTTCGGCCAGTCGCTGCACGTTTCCGGGACCGACCGCGCCGCGCTTGAAGCCGCCCTCGCCCCCTACCGCCGCGCGCCGTTCCGCTGGGAAGAAGTCCAGCCCAGCCTCGAGGACGTCTTCATCCGCCTGATGGAGACCTCGCAGGACAACTTCAGATGATCGGTCCGATCCCCTTTTCCTCCCCCGTTCACGGGGGAGGGGAACCGGCGCAGCCGGTGGAGGGGGCGGCCCCACGCTCCGTGCCCGCCGCTCACCCCCTTCACCACCCTTCGGGTGGTCCCCCTCCCCCGCTATCGCGGGTCAGGAAGAAGCCATGACCGGCTTCTCCCTGACCCGCGTCGCGGCGGTGATGATCAAGGAATTCAAGCAGCTCACGCGCGACCGGCTGACCTATGCGATGATGCTGGCCGTGCCGGTCGTGCAGCTCCTGCTGTTCGGCTATGCGATCAATTCCGAGCCGCGCCACCTGCCGACCGCCCTGCTGGTGCAGGAGGACAGCGTCTTCGCCCGCTCCATCGTCGCGGCCCTGAAGAACAGCGCCTATTTCGACCTCGTCGCCCAGGCGCGCAGCCCCGCCGAGCTGGACGAGATGGTCCGCCGCGGCGAGGTGCAGTTCGCGATCACCGTTCCGGGCGACTTCACCCGCCGCCTGGTCAGGGGCGAGCGCGCCCAGGTGCTGGTCGAGGCCGACGCCGCCGACCCCTCCGCCACCGGCCCGGCGGTCGCGGCCCTGGCCGCCCTGCCCTCCCAGGCCCTGGCCCGCGACCTGAAGGGCGCGCTGGCCCCGGCGGTCGGCAAGGCGCCGTTCGAGGTGGTCGTCCACCGCCGCTACAATCCCGAGGCCATCACCGCCTACAACATCGTCCCCGGCCTGCTGGGGATCATCCTCTCCATGACCCTGGTCATGATGACCGCCCTGTCGGTCACCCGCGAGGCCGAGCGCGGCACCATGGAGAGCCTGCTGGCCACGCCCGTCGAACCGATCGAGGTGATGGCCGGCAAGCTTGCGCCCTATGTCGCCGTCGGCCTGGTCCAGACCGCGATCATCCTGCTGCTGGCGCGCTTCCTGTTCGACGTGCCGATGGTCGGGGGGTGGCTTGGCCTGTCGCTGGGCGTGGCCCTCTTCATCGTCGGCTCGCTGGCCCTGGGCTTCCTGATGTCGACCGTGGCGCGCACACAGCTTCAGGCCATGCAGATGAGCATGTTCTACATCCTGCCCTCGATCCTCTTGTCGGGCTTCATGTTCCCGTTCCGCGGCATGCCGGCCTGGGCCCAGGCGATCGGCGAGATCGTTCCCGTCACCCACTTCCTGCGCGTGGTGCGCGGCGCGCTGCTGAAGGGCCAGGGAACCTCGGACATGTGGCGCGAACTGGCCGCCCTGCTGGCCTTCGCCTGCGTGGTCACGGCCCTGGCCATGGCCCGCTATCGCCGCACCCTGGATTAGCGCGATTTAACGATGCGCTCCGCCCTGGCCGGTGTAACAGCGTTGGGGCCTGTTACGACAGCACATCGGGGAGCCTGAAAATTCATGCAAAGCCGTCGCGAACTCCTGACCAGCGCCGCGGCCTTCGGCCTGGCCGCCGCCGCGCCGAAGATCGCCGACGCCGCGTCTCCAGCCTCGGGCGAGGCGGCGAAGATGTACGCCTTCTTCGACAAGACCATGGAGCAGACCTTCCGCCGCTCGCCCGAACTGCCGACGGCGCTCGGCCTCGACAAGGGCGTCCTGGCCTGGACCAAGCACGAGCTGTCCGATTTCTCGCTGACCGCCCTGGCCGAGAACAAGGCCGACACCGCCCGCGACCTGGCCGAGCTGCGCCGCATCGACCGCAAGCAGCTAACCGGCATGGACGCAGTGAACTACGACACCGTCGATTTCGTGCTGTCGGTGCAGGACGAGGGCAATCGCCGGTTCGACTATGGCGGCCAGGGCTCGGGCGCGCCCTATGTCGTCTCCCAGCTCACCGGCTCCTACCAGCAGATGCCGGACTTCCTCGACACCCAGCACGTGATCGAGGCCAAGGCGGACGCCGACGCCTATCTCTCGCGCATGGAGGCGTTCGGCCGCCTGATGGACCAGGAGGCCGAGGTCGTGCGCCATGACGTGGCCCTCGGCGTCGTCCCGCCCGACTTCGTGCTCGACAAGACCCTGACCCAGCTCAAGGCGTTCCTGGCCTATGCGCCGGACAAGGCGCCGCTGGTCGCCAGCATCGTGCGCCGGACGGCCGAGAAGACGATCGAGGGCGACTGGTCCCAGGCCGCCCAGGGCCTCTATCTCGACAAGGTCCGCCCGGCCATGCAGCGCCAGGCCGAGCTGCTGGAGGGCCTGCGCCCCAAGGCCGTGCACGACGCCGGCTGCTGGCGGCTGCCGAAGGGCGAGGACTACTACACCGTCTCGCTGCGCAACTACACGACCTCGAACATCACCCCCGACGAGGTGCACAAGACCGGCCTCGACCTGGTCCGCAGCCTGGGCGCCGAGGCCGACGTGCTGATGAGGAAGGCCGGCTATTCCAAGGGAAGCGTCGGCGAGCGCTATCGCCAGATGGCGACCGATCCCCGACAGGTCTATCCGAACACCGACCAGGGCAAGGAAGAGCTGCTGGCCAAGCTGAACGAGCAGGTGAAGATCATCCAGGCCAAGCTGCCGCAATGGTTCGGCCAGCTTCCCAAGGCGCCGCTGGAGATCCGCCGCGTGCCCCCGGCCATCGAGGCCGGCGCCCCGGGCGGCTACTACAATTCCCCCAGCCTCGACGGCTCGCGGCCCGGCATCTACTGGATCAATCTTCGCGACACCGCCGAGGTCCCGGCCTGGACCCTGCCGACCCTGACCTATCACGAGGGGCTTCCGGGCCACCACCTGCAGCTCGCCCTCAACAACGAGGCCGGCGACCTGCCGCTGATCCGCAAGGTGACCGGCTTCTCCGGCTACAGCGAAGGCTGGGCGCTCTACGCCGAGCAACTGGCCGTCGAGATGGGCATGTATCGCGACGACGTGCTGGGCCACATCGGCATGCTGCACGACGCCATGTTCCGCGCCGTGCGCCTGGTGGTCGACAGCGGCATGCACCACAAGCGCTGGAGCCGCGAACAGGCGCTGAAATACTATCTCGACAACATCGGCGACGCCGAGGCCGCCGCGATCACCGAGATCGAGCGCTACTGCGTCTGGCCGGGCCAGGCCTGCAGCTACATGGTCGGCAAGATCACCTGGATGAACGGGCGCGAGCGGGCCAGGAAAACGCTGGGCCGCAGGTTCGACATCCGCAAGTTCCACGACGCAGGCCTGCTCGCCGGCGGAACCCCGCTGACCGTGCTGGACAACGTGATCGACAACTACATCGCCGCGGCGAAGAAGTAGGGTGATGAGTTCCTCCCCCGCGGGAAGGACGACCGCATATACTATCGAGTGCTTGAAATACTAAGGGATGTCATCCCGGTTTCGGCGCAGCCGAAGACCGGGACCCATGCGCACCTGATCTTGCAGACTTAAGGCTCGACCCAGCCCCATACTGCTCCATCCGGTGTTCATAGGTCCCGGTCTTGCTTCGCAAACCGGGATGACACCGCTTATCTGTGATCAATCCTCCTCCAGCGGGGGAGCAACTTGGCTCCCAGGCCCCGCTTGCCGCGCGCCGAATCCCGTCCCACCTTGAGGCTATGAGCGCGCGTTTCTCGGACGCCGGGCCGCCGAAGCTGACGGCGGTGCTGGGGCCGACCAACACCGGCAAGACCCATCTGGCCGTCGAGCGGATGCTGGGCCACGCCAGCGGCATGATCGGCCTGCCGCTGCGGCTGCTGGCGCGCGAGATCTACGACCGGATCGTCAAGCTGCGCGGGGCGCCGTGCGTGGCGCTCATCACCGGCGAGGAGAAGATCGTCCCGCCGCGGGCGCAGTATTTCGTCTGCACGGTCGAGGCCATGCCGCTCAGCCGCCAGGTCGAGTTCCTGGCCGTGGACGAGATCCAGCTCTGCGCCGACCCCGAGCGAGGGCACGTCTTCACCCACCGCCTGCTGCACGCCCGCGGCCGGTTCGAGACCATGCTGCTGGGCGCCGGAACCATGGCCCCGCTGGTCCGCGCCCTCCTGCCCGACGCCGAGATCGTCACCCGCGAGCGGTTCTCGCGCCTGACCTATTCCGGCCCGAAGAAACTGACCCGCCTGCCGCGGCGCTCGGCCGTGGTCGCCTTCTCCGCCGACCAGGTCTACGCCATCGCCGAGCTGATCCGCCGCCAGCGCGGCGGGGCCGCCGTGGTCATGGGCTCCTTGAGCCCGCGCACCCGCAACGCCCAGGTGGCGCTCTACCAGTCCGGCGAGGTCGACTTCCTGGTCGCCACCGACGCCATCGGCATGGGCCTGAACATGGACGTCGACCACGTGGCCTTCGCCGGCCTGCGCAAGTTCGACGGCCGCCGCACCCGCTTCCTGCACCCCTCCGAGGTCGGCCAGATCGCCGGCCGCGCCGGGCGCTTCACCCGCGACGGGACCTTCGGCGTCACCAGCGCCTGCGAGGACATGGACGCCGACCTGATTGAGGCGGTGGAGGAGCACCGCTTCGACGCCATCGCCGGGGCCGAATGGCGCAACGCCGACCTCGACTTCGGCTCGCTGCCGCGGTTGCTCAAGTCGCTGACCACCCCGCCCGGACGGCCGGGTCTGAAGCTGGCGGGCGAGGCGCTGGACGAGAAGACCCTGCACGCGCTCTCCGACGAGCCGGTGGTGATCGAGCGCTGCGCCCGCGACCGCGCCGCCCTGGCGCGCCTGTGGGACATCTGCCAGACGCCGGATTTCCGCAAGACCTCGGGCGAGGAGCACATCCGGCTGGTGCGCGAGTTCTTCGGCTGGCTGACCAGCCGCGACCGCAAGGTCCCCGAGGACTGGATCGCCGGCCAGTACCGCCATCTGGACCGCACCGACGGCGAGATCGACACCCTGGCCGCGCGGCTGGCCAGCGTCCGCACCCTGGCCTATGTCGCCAACCGGCCCGACTGGCTGGCCGATCCCGGCGCCTGGCAAGGCAGGACCCGCGCCCTGGAGGACCGGCTCTCCGACACCCTGCACGAGAAGCTGATGGCCCGGTTCGTCGACCGGCGGACCAGCGTGCTGATGCGCGCGCTCAACGTCCGCGGCGACCTCTTGGCCGGGGTGGGCGGCGACGGTGCGGTGACGGTCGAGGGCCAGTATGTCGGCAAGCTGGCCGGCGTCGCCTTCCAGCCGGCCCAAGGCGCCTCGGTGCTGGAGGAAAAGGCCCTGCGCGCCGCGGCCGTGGCGGCGGTGGCGCCCGAGATCGCCAAGCGGCTGGGCCAGTTGGCCGCCGAGCCGGACGCGGCCTTCGGCTTCACCCCCGAGGGCCTGGTGCTGTGGCGCGGCGAGGCGGCCGGGGCGGTGGCCGGCGGCACGCCCTTCGCCCCGCGCGTGCGGCTGTTCGGAGAACTCGGCCCGGCCTCGGCGCGCGAGCGGGCGGCCCGGCGGCTGGAAGCCTTCCTCGCAGCCGAGGCGGCGCGACGGCTCGGGCCGCTGCGCAAGCTGGAGGCCGCGCTCGCCAGCGGGCGGATCAAGGGCCTGGCCCGGGGGATCGCCTATCGCCTGATCGAAAGCGGCGGGGTGCTGGACCGCGCCCTGGTCCGCGCCGAGGCCAAGGCCCTCAGCCAGGTGGAGCGCCGCGCCCTGAAGGCGCTGGGCGTGCGGCTGGGCGCCTTCAGCCTCTATCTGCCCGGCCTCTTGCGGCCCCAGGCCATGGCCTTCGCCCAGGGCTTCGTTCCGCGCGAGGGACGGCCCCAGCCCGGGGCTGTCAGCCGCCTCTCCGATCCGCCCCCGAGCCCCGCCGTGCTCGCCGCCTTCGGCCTGCGGGCGGCCGGCCGCCTGGCCGTCCCGGTCGAGGCGCTGGAGCGGCTGGACGCCCTGCTGCGCTCGGCGGCCAAGCCGGGCCTGCTGTCGGATCAGGCGCGCGAGGAGCTGGGCTGGGGCGAGCATGAGGCCCGCGACATCCTGCGCGCCCTGGGCTTTGCGCCGACCGCGAAACCCAAGGCCGGCGAGCCGGTCGTCTGGCGCCGCCGCGGCGAGAAGGCCCAACAGCGCCCCGAGCCGCCGCCCTCGCCGCATTCGCCCTTCGCGGCCCTGGCGGCCCTCAAGGACCAGCCCGCCCCGGCCCGCCGCCCAAGGCGGCGGCGCAAGTCCAAGGCTGCGGCGCCATGAGCGACGAGGCTTGCCGGGCCGACGTCTGGCTGTGGCGCGCACGGTTCTTCAAGACCCGCTCCCTCGCCGCCAAGTTTCTCGACGAAGGCAAGGTGCGCCTGACGCGCGGCGGCGCAGAGACCCGCATCGACAAGTGCGCGCGGCCGGTGAAGGTGGGCGACCGCCTGGTCTTCGCGCTCGGCGGCCGGCTGGTCGCCGTCGTGGTCGAGGCCCTGGGCGAGCGCCGCGGCCCGGCCCAGGAGGCGCGCGCCCTCTACTCGCAGATGGACCCTGGCTGATGTTTTCCTCCCCCTCCCCCGCTGCGCAGGGGAGGAAAGGAGCGCGACTTCTCATATGCGATCCCCTGGGCTGAGAGGCGGCTTGGCCCGGGCCGCCGGCCAGCCTAGAGAACCCCATGGCCTGGACCCGCAGATACGAAGACCCCGAACCCCAACGCGTCAACAAGTGGCTGGCCCAGAGCGGCGTCTGCTCGCGGCGCGAGGCCGAGGGCCTGATCGCCCAGGGCCTGGTGTTCATCGACGGCGAGCGGGTGGACGACGCCGGGCGCAAGATCCTTCCCGGCCAGACCCTGGTGCTGAACGACAGCGCCCAGCAGAAGCTGGAGTCCAGCCTGTCGGTGGTGCTGCACAAGCCGATGGGGATCGTCTCGTCCCTGCCGCAGGGCGACCAGGTCGAGGCGCTCACCCTGCTGACCCGTCAGGCGGTGTGGGGTGACGAAGAGGCGATCATCCCGACCGCGGCCGACAACCTGGCCCCGCTCGGCCGGCTGGACCGGGAGTCGCGCGGCCTGCTGGTGCTGTCGCAGGACGGGGTGCTGGCCAAGGCGCTGATCGGGCCGGAGTCGGCGATCGACAAGGAATACAACGTCCTCCTGACCGGCGCGATCACCCCGAAGAAGATCGCCCTACTGCGGCACGGCCTGGAGCTGGACGGCCGCAAGCTGCGGCCCGCCAAGGTGACCCAGGTCGGCGAGCAGAAGCTGAACATCGTGCTGCAGGAAGGCCGCAACCGGCAGATCCGTCGCATGGCCGAGCTGGTCGAGCTGCGCGTGGTCGACCTGATGCGCGTCCGCGTCGGCCCGCTGAAGCTGGGCGACCTGCCGGAGGGCGGATGGCGTCCGCTGACCGCCGACGAACGCGCCGCCCTGATCGCCGCCTCCAAGGGCTGATCGCCCCCGATCCCACGCCGCTCCGCAAGGCCGCACAGGCGCGGGGCGCGTCTCGACTTATCCTCTCCAGGGGGATAGGGTATGTCGAATCCGACGACATGGGGCGCACATGCCGACCTTCACCGACCTCCTGGCCCAAGGCGCCGCACATGCCTGGCTCTTCATCCCCAGCGCCATCCTGCTCGGTGCTCTCCACGGCCTGGAGCCCGGCCATTCGAAAACGATGATGGCGGCGTTCATCGTCGCCATCCGAGGGTCCGTGAAACAGGCGATCCTGCTCGGCCTTTGCGCAACGATCTCCCACACCCTGATCGTCTGGGTCATCGCGCTCGGCGGGATGCACCTCTGGCGTGGGGTCGGCAGCGAACAGCTCGAACCCTATTTCCAGCTCGCCACGGGCGTGATCGTGATCGGCATGGCGCTGTGGATGCTGTGGCGGACCGGCCGCGACAACGCGCTGGCGGCCGTTCACGACGGCCATCACCACGGACACGACCATCACCACGACCACCACCACTCAGAGGGCGATCCCAGGGAGGGCGAGTGGCGCCTGGTCAATACAGGCCATGGCCTGACCGCGCTGGAAATCGCCGAAGCGGAAGGCGTCGCGAAATTTCGGATATGGGCCGAGCGCGGACCGGCCTGGCCGGCGCAGGACGTGCTGGTCGAGACCGAGCGCCCGGACGGCTCCCGGCAGACCTTCAAATTCGTGCAGCGCGAGGACTTCCTGGAATCGGAGCGCGAAATCGCCGGACCGCACCACTTCATGGCGCGCCTGAAGCTCTCCCATGGCGGCCACGCTCACGACTACGATCTCGCCTTCCCGCCCGGCGCCGAGACCCGCGGGCTCGATGTGACCGACGGCGGCTACCAGGACGCCCACGAACTGGCCCACGCCAACGACATTCGCCGCCGGTTCGCCGGGCGGGACGTCACCACCGGCCAGATCGTCGTCTTCGGACTGACGGGCGGACTGATCCCCTGCCCCGGCGCGATCACCGTCCTGCTGCTATGCCTTCAGTTGAAGGAGATCGCGCTGGGCGCAGCGCTGGTGCTCTGCTTCAGCATCGGCCTGGCGATCACCCTCGTGCTTTCGGGCGTGCTGGCGGCGCTGAGCGTCCGGCAGATATCCAAGCGCTGGTCCGGGTTCGGCCAACTGGTCCGCAAGGCCCCGTACCTGTCCGGCGCGCTCATCCTGGTCGTCGGCGTCTACATCGCCGTCAGCGGATGGCTCCACCTCCATGGCAGTCTATAATCTTGAGGCGCAGCCGCCGGAGGTTTCATGAGCCACGCCTACAATCCCGACCTGCTCAACCGCTTGAAGCGCGCTC
>MEEW01000069.1 GCA_001724985.1 Phenylobacterium sp. SCN 69-14 | reverse complement strand
CCACCGGCTTCGCCGGTCCCCCTCCCCCATCAGGATGGGGGAGGAAAAGAGCGCCCCGGCCCTACGAAAACGCCGGCCCCTCATGCGTAGGGGCGGGCGCCTTGCCTGGGCTACGCGGCGACCTTGGCCGCGATCTGCGCCAGGTGGCGGCCCTGGAAGCGTGCGCCCTCCAGTTCGTTGGCGCTGGGCTGGCGCGAGCCGTCGCCGCCGGTGATGGTCGAGGCGCCGTAGGGGCTGCCGCCGGTGATCTCGTCCAGCTTCATCTGGCCGGCCCAGGCGTAGGGCAGGCCGACGATGACCATGCCGTGGTGCAGAAGCTGGGTGATGGTCGAGATGATCGTCGTCTCCTGGCCGCCGTGCTGGGTGGCGGTGGAGGTGAAGACGCCGCCGACCTTGCCGACCAGGGCGCCCTTGGCCCACAGCCCGCCGGTCTGGTCCCAGAACGCCGCCATCTGCGCGGCCATGCGGCCGTAGCGGGTGCCGACCCCGACGATGATCGCATCGTAGTTCGCCAGGTCGCCGACCGTGGCGACCGGAGCCTCCTGGTCGAGCTTGTAGCCCGAGGCCTTGGCGAGATCGGCCGGCACGGTTTCGGGCACGCGCTTGATGTCGACCTCGGCGCCAGCCTCGCGGGCGCCTTCGGCGACGGCCTGGGCCATGGTCTCGAGGTGGCCGTAGGTCGAGTGATAGAGAACGAGAACTTTGGTCATCTGATCGGTTCCTGGATTCGGGAGCATGAGGTTCGGGAAAAGGGCGGGCCCGGGCGCAGGGCGCGTCCGGGCCCGTCTCGCGTCAGGCGGCGTCGACGAGGACGAGTTCGGCGTCCTCCAGGGCGGTGACGCGGATGATGTCGACGTCGCGGATGGCGACGCCGTCGCGGGGCTTGGCGGTCACGCCGTTGACCTCGATCGCGCCGGTGGCCGACACCAGATAGGCGTAGCGGCCGGCGCCGAGCTGGTACTCGGTGGTCTCGCCCGCCTTCAGGGCCGCGCCGGCGACGCGGCCGTCGGTGCGGATCGGCAGGGCGTCCTCATCGCCGTCGATCCCGCTGGCCAGGGTGACGAACTTCCCGGCGCGGTCGCCCCTGGGAAAGGGCTTGGCGCCCCAGGAGGGCTCGCCGCCGGCCTTGGTCGGCAGGATCCAGATCTGGAAGAGGGTCGTGTCCTCGTTCTCCAGATTGTACTCGGCGTGGCGGATGCCCGAGCCGGCGCTCATCACCTGCACGTCGCCCGCTTCGGTGCGGCCGGTATTGCCCAGGCTGTCCTGGTGGGTGATCGCCCCGGTGCGGACATAGGTGATGATCTCCATGTTCGCGTGCGGGTGCGGCGGGAAGCCGGAGTTCGGGGCGATCTTGTCGTCGTTCCAGACGCGCAGGGCGCCCCAGCTCATCCGCTTGGGATCGTGATAGTCGGCGAACGAGAAGTGATGCTTGGCGTCGAGCCAGCCGTGGTCGGCGCCGCCGAGGGTTTCAAAGGGTCGAAGGTCGATCATGGCTTGATCTCCGGGGGACGGGTCTGCTTGGGCCGTCCGTTCGAGAAAAAGGTAGCGATCCCATGAGATATAGAAATAGAAACGATGGAAACTAATTGTTTCCAGAATTGCGATGCCAAAGCTCCCTGACTTCGAAGCCTGGGCGGTGTTCGCCAAGGTGGCCGAGACCGGCTCCTTCGCCCGCGCCGCCGACGATCTGGACATGTCCAAGGCCACCGTCTCCAAGGCGGTTTCACGGTTGGAAGCGCGCCTGGGGGCGGGGCTGTTCCACCGGACCTCGCGGCGGTTGTCCCTGACCGAGAGCGGCCGGGGCGCCCTGGAGCGGGCGCAGCGCATCCTTTCCGAAGGCGAGGCGGTGGAGGCCGAGACCGCCGCGCAGTCGGCCGTTCCGCGGGGCGTCGTGCGGCTGGCCGCGCCGGCCTCGTTCGGCCTGCTGCACCTGGCCGAGATCCTGCCCGACTTCCTGGCCCGCTATCCGGAGGTGAGCCTCGACCTCAGCCTGGCCGATCACAAGGTCGACCTGGTGGCCGAGGGCTTCGACCTGGCCGTGCGCATCGCCCAGCTTCCCGATTCCTCGCTGCTGGCGCGCCGGGTCTGCGACATGCGGGTGATGCTGGTCGGCTCCCCGCGCTATTTCGAGGCGTTCGGCAAGCCCGAGCACCCGCGCGACCTGGCCCAGCACCGCTGCTTCACCTACGCCAATGTCGAGAGCCCCGACACCTGGCGTTTCACCGGCCCGGCGGGCGAGGAGGCGGCGGTCGTCGTCTCGGGCCCCTTGCGGGTCAACAGTTCGGAAAGCCTCAGCGCCTCGCTGCGCGCCGGGCTGGGGGTGGCGCTGCAGCCGGAGTTCATCTGCTGGCGCGACCTGAAGGCGGGCGCGCTGGAGACCGCCATGTGCGATTGGCGCCCGCCGACGCCGGCCTTGCACGTCGTCAGCCCGCCGGGCCGGCTGCGGCCGGCGCGGGTCAAGGTGCTGATGGACTTCCTGGTCGAGCGGCTGGCCGCGGCGCGTTGGGAGACCGGGCTTTAGCCGCCGATCACGAAGCCCTGCGGATCGCGGTTGAAGCGGCCGAAGGTGGCCAGGCATCCCTGCCAGACGCCCAGGTGCTGCTTCATCTCGGCCGAGGTCATCTTCGGCGTCAGCAGCAGGCCGTACATGACGTTGGAGCGGCCGTCGTCGGTGAGGTAGCCCCGGCAGGCGACCTGGGTGCGGTTGAAGACGTTGATCTGGTCCAGGGTCGGGCCGCGGCGCTCGAAGGCGGTTGAGAAGGCCAGCAGGCCGCAGGCCTTGCCGTTTCCGTCGCAGTCGACGTACTGCGCGCCGAACCGGCCGCCGGGCGTCGCCACATTGAGCACGACCACGCCATTGCCGGACGCCGCCACCTCGGCCTTGGCTTCCATGCCTGCCAGCAGACCGATCAGGGCGGCGGGATCGCGCGCGTCGAAGGCCGGGGCGGGCTTGGCGGCCGCGGGCCTGGCGGCCGGCTTGGCTGGGGCGGCGGCCTGGCCGGCAGGTGCGATCAGGGCGAGAGCGAGGGCGAGCGGCAGGGCGCGCATGATGATCTCCGGCGGCGTCGGCCCTGCGCTAACCCCTGCCGCGCACAGGTGACAAGCCGCTTGCGGCGGATTTAAGTGCGGCCATGCGTCTGACGCTGCTCATCCTCGCCGCATTCGCCGCCGCCATGCCGGTCCTGGCGCAGGACCGCTCGGTCGCCCAGCGCGAGGCCCTGGTCGGCCTGACCCGCGTGCTGGGCGAGAGCCAGGCCCTCAGCCAGGCTTGCGAAGGTCCCTCCGAGCGGCGCTGGCGCGATCGCATGGAGCGGCTGGTCGACGCCGAACAGCCGGACGAGGAGCTGGCCGCCCGCATGTCGGCGAGTTTCAACGCCGGCTTCGCCGAGGGCCGGCGCATCTATCCCGCCTGTGGGGAAGGAACCCGGCGCGCCCTGGCCCTGACGGCGGTCCGGGGCCGCGAACTGGCCGACGCGCTCGCGCATGTGAAATACAGGTCCGGGGTCGCTCCGGCGGAGCCGGACGCCGAACAGGTGACGGCAGAGCCGTCTCCACGCTAATCTACCGCTCCGTTCTCGGAGAGGTTGTCATGGAACTTACCGCAGTCGGCGTCCTGGTCGTCCTGGCGCTGGTCATCCTGTTCGGGGCGATCAAGATCGTGCCGCAGGGCCGCGAGTTCACGGTCGAGCGCTTCGGCCGCTATACGCGCACCCTTTCGCCGGGGATCAGCTTCCTCACGCCCTTCGTCGAAACCGTCGGGCGCAAGGTGAACATGATGGAGCAGGTGCTGGACGTGCCGCGCCAGGAGGTCATCACCAAGGACAACGCCGTGGTCCAGGTGGACGGCATCGTCTTCATCCAGGTGATGGACGCCGCCGCGGCCGCCTATCGGGTCGACAACCTCAACTACGCCATCGCCCAACTGGCCATGACCAACCTGCGCACCGTGGTCGGCTCGATGGAGCTGGACGAGGTGCTGTCGCAACGCGACCAGATCAACACCCGCCTGCTGCACGTCATCGACAACGCCACCGCGCCCTGGGGCGTGAAGGTGGCGCGGATCGAGATCAAGGACCTGCAGCCGCCGCCGGACATCACCAGCGCCATGGCCCGCCAGATGAAGGCCGAGCGTGAGCGCCGCGCCGTCATCACCGAGGCCGACGGCGAGAAGGCCGCCGCCATCGCCCGCGCCGAGGGCGCCAAGCAGGCGGCCATCCTCGAGGCCGAGGGCCGCCGCGAAGCGGCCTATCGCGACGCCGAGGCCCGTGAGCGCGAGGCCGAGGCCGAGGCCAAGGCGACTACCATGGTCTCGGAGGCCATCGCCCGCGGCGACGTCAATGCGATCAACTACTTCGTCGCCCAGAAGTACGTCGAGGCGTTCGGCAAGCTGGCCGAAAGCCCGCAGCAGAAGACCGTGATCGTGCCGTCGGAGATGTCGGCCCTGGTCGGCTCGCTGGCCGGCGTCGGGGAACTGGTCAAGACTGTCAGCTCCGGCGATCCGCCGCGGCCGGCGGCGCGTCGCGGCGCGGTCCCGCCGACGGGAGCCTGAGCACATGAGCCCGCTCGCCGAATTCTATCTGGCCCACGGCTTCTGGCTGTGGCTCGCGGTGGCCGGCGCCGTCCTGGCCGTCGAGATCGCCTTCGGGTCCGGCTGGCTGCTGTGGCCGGCGGCGAGCGCGGCGGCGGTGGCGGTAGTCAGCCTGTTCACCGACAGCGCCACCGTCGAAATCGGCCTTTTCGCGGTCCTGACCATCGTCACGACGCTCGGCGCGCGGCGCTTCTGGCCGCGGCGGACCGAGGCTGCGCCCGACATCAACGACAATGTCGCCCGGCTGGTCGGCCATCACGGCCGGGTGACGGCCGCCTTCGTCAACGGCGCGGGCCGTGTCCTGGTCGACGGCAAGGAATGGGCGGCCGAGACCGAGGACGGCTCGCCGCTCGACCTCGAGGCGATCGTCGAGGTGACGGGGCTCAGCGGCGGCTCGCGGCTTCGGGTTCGTCCGCCTGGATGACGTCTTCGAGGAAGAGCCGCAGGCTGCGCAGGAACGGCAGGGCCTGACGGAATTCGGTCTCGGTGAAGCCCTCGCGCAGGGCGTCCATCTTCCACTTCATGGCCTTGAGCAGTTCGGCGTGGGCCTCGCGGCCGGCGCGGGTCATCCGCACCCGCTTCTTGCGGCGGTCGGAGATGTCCGACAGCAGGGTGATGAAGCCCTGCGCCTCCATCTTCTGCAGGGCGCTGGTCATGGCCGCCTTGGACATCAGCATGCCGCGGGCCAGTTCGGCGGGCGTCTGGCCGTCGCCGTCGCGATGGAAGCGCATCAGCAGCTCCACATGCGCATAGGTCATGCCGGGCGGCAGATGCCGGGCGACCGACATGCGGGTGAGGTGTTCGATGACGCCGATCTCGTGGAATACGGCGACGTCCGGGCGTTCCTGGACCGTGGGGGCCATGGCTCGGCTCCTGTCATTCGATACCGAACCATATGGTGGTTCGATATCGAACCTTCAAGCTGCCCGCGCTTCCTGGAGGCCTTTGCGCGCCAGGGCGTCGGCGCGCTCGTTCAGCTCGTGCCCGGCGTGGCCCTTGACCCAGTTCCAGCTAACGTCATGGCGCGCCCGCGCCGTATCGAGGCGCCGCCAGAGGTCGTCGTTCTTCACCGGCTTGCCGTCGGCGGTCCTCCAGCCCCGCTTCTTCCAGCCGAAGATCCATTCCGAGATGCCCTTCATCACGTACTGGCTGTCGGTGTGCAGCTCGACCTTGCAGGGTTTCTTGAGGGTCTCCAGCGCCTGGATGGCGGCCATCAGCTCCATGCGGTTGTTGGTCGTCGCGTCCTCGCCGCCATGGATCTCCTTGACGTGCTGGCCCGCCATCAGGATCGCGCCCCAGCCGCCCGGCCCCGGATTGCCCGAGCAGGCGCCGTCCGAATAGATCACCACCTGGGGCGTCACGCGGCCGGGCCCAGCAGGAAGAGGTCGGGGGCCGAGCGGTGCACGGCCAGCTTGCGCTCGTATTCCAGCGGGTCCTTGGGCCGCACCAGGGCGCCGGCCGGGGTCGCGCCCCAGTCGTGCAGGCGGGTCAGGAAGAACCGCATCGCCGCTCCATGCGCTAGGGCGGGCAGGGCGGCGCGCTCGGCGGCGCTCAGGGGCCGGTGGGCCTCGTAGCCGGCCAGCATCGCCCGGCCGCTGGTGATGTTGAAGCTGCCGTCCGGCTCGAAACACCAGGCGTTCAGCGCCACGGCGATGTCGTAGGCCAGGAAGTCGTTGCAGGCGAAGTAGAAGTCGATCGCCCCGGCGAACCGTCCCGCGGGGTCGAAGAAGACGTTGTCGGGGAAATAGTCGGCGTGGATGACGCCGCCGGGCAGGTCCGCCGGCCAGGCGTCGGCCAGCCGCTGCAGGTCGCCGTCGATGACCTTCGAAAGGCCGGGCTTGAGGGCTTCGGCCGCGGGCTTCAGCGCATCGAACATCGGCGCCCAGGCCGCCTGGCCCAGGTCGTTGGCCCGGCTCATCGAAAAGCCCTCGCCCGCCAGATGCAGGCGCGCCAGGCCCTCGCCGGCCTCGCGGCAATGGGCGGCGGTCGGGCGACGCACGGCCAGGCCCTGCAGGAAGGAGAAGATCGCGCAGGGCTTGCCACGCACGTGCTGGAGGGCTTCGCCCCGGCGGTCGATGATCGGCGTCGCCGAAGGATAGCCGCGCTGGGCGAGCCAGCGGGTCAGGCCGAGGAAATAGGGAAGCTCATCCTCGCGCACCCGCTTCTCATAGACGGTGAGGATGTAGCGGCCCTTCTCCGTCTCCAGCAGGAAGTTCGAGTTCTCCACGCCTTCGGCTATGCCCTTGAACGTCAGTGCGACGCCCAGGTCGAAATTGGCGAGAAGGGCGGAAAGCTCCTCGTCGGAGATGTCGGTATAGACGGCCATGACCGCGCCGGGATGCGGGAGCGCGGGCAGGCGGTCAAGACGTTCAAGTCGGGCTATGCTATAATTGGTTCGATCGGAGACAGACGGATGATCGCCCTCAAGGTTGCCCAGTTCGGTGAGGACATGGCCTTCGTGCTCAGCGACGAGGCGCGCGAGTTGCTCGGCGTAAAGGAGGGTGACACCGTTTATTTCGAAGCTGCGCCCGAAGGTGGTTTGCGTTTGGCCAAACTTGACATGTCATTCGAGGCTCGGCGCGAGCGGGGCCGTGCGTATCTGAAGCGCTATCAGAAGACCTTCGATGCGCTGGCCAAGTAGCGGCGATGGAAGAGCCTGCATAGTTGGACAAGGCGCTGATCCTTGCCCTCTACGAGGACGTGGTCGCAGCGTCGGGCGGCGTATTCGGCGTCCGCGATGAGGGCCTTCTCGAATCGGCCTTGGCCCGTCCCTTAAATCGCTTCCTCTACGAGGGCGTGGACGACCTTCTGGAACTGGCGGCGACATATGCGGTCGGTGTGGCGCGCAATCATCCGTTCGTGGACGGAAACAAGCGTGTCGCCTTCATCGCGCTTGGCCAGTTTCTCTTGGATAATCGCGTCATCTTGACGGCGAGCGATGAGGAAGCGACCGCCATGATGCTGTCCGTGGCGACGGGCGCGATGGATATCGCGATGCTGGCGGAGTGGTTGCGCCTGAAAAGCGTCGCTCTCTAGCCGACCAGGGCTCGCGGCAGCTTGAAGCTCACCGTTTCCTGCACGGTGTCGACGTCTTCGACCGTCACGTCGAAGACCTCGGCAAGGCGGTCGATCAGGCCCTGGACCAGCACCTCGGGCGCCGAGGCGCCGGCGGTGACGCCGACCGTCGAGGCGCCGTCGAGCCAGGCGAAGTCCAGCTTGCCGGCGTCGTCGATCAGATAGGCCGCCCGCGCGCCCGAGCGCTTGCCGACCTCGACCAGCCGCACGGAGTTGGAGGAGTTGGCCGAGCCCAGCACCAGCAGCACGTCGGCCCTGGCCGCCACCGCCTTCACCGCCTCCTGGCGGTTGGTGGTGGCGTAGCAGATGTCTTCCTTGTGCGGAGCGGCGATCTCCGGGAATCGCTCGCGCAGGGCCGCGACGATCTCGGCGGTGTCGTCGACCGAGAGCGTGGTCTGGGTGGCGAAGGCGACGTTGCCCGGGTCCTTCGGCGTGAAGGCGCGGGCGTCCTCCACCGTCTCGATCAGCTTCACCACGCCTTCGGGGAGCTGGCCCATGGTGCCGACCACCTCGGGGTGGCCGGCATGGCCGATCAGCACGATCTCCTTGCCGGCGTCGTAGTGGCGCTGGGCCTCGACATGCACCTTGGAGACCAGCGGGCAGGTGGCGTCGAGATAGATCATCTCGCGTTGGCGCGCCTCGGCCGGCACCGACTTGGGCACACCATGGGCGGAGAACACCACGGGCCGGTCGGTCGGGCATTCCGACAGTTCCTCGACGAACACTGCGCCCAGGCCCTTCAGCCGGTCGACCACGTGGCGGTTGTGGACGATCTCGTGGCGCACATAGACCGGCGCGCCGTACTTCTCGATGGCGCGCTCGACGATCTGGATGGCGCGGTCGACGCCGGCGCAGAATCCTCGCGGCGTGGCCAGATGGACCTTGAGCGGGCGACGGGGGCGGGGCTCTTGCAACATGCAGGCAAACTAGGCGTTCGCGGGCCGGATCGCCAGCCGCGTTGCGGCCTCATTCGATAGCCATTAGTAGGGAGCCGATGCGTGCGCCCGTCCCGGGCCGAGCGCCCCCTCCTTCCTGGACGACCTCCATGCGCCGTTCTCTGTTGCTGTTCGCCGCCGGCCTGATCGTGGCCGGCTCCACGATTCCCGAGATGGCGGCCGCCCAGCGCCGCCCGAACGACCAGCAGCGCCAGGAGCAGGAGGCGGCCAAAAAGAAGAAGCGCGACTCCGAATGGAACGACATCCAGGCCCCGCTGCCGCAACTGCGCAACGCAGGCCCCTGTCCCTATGTGAAGGTGCTCTACGACGCCGCGCGCTATATCGACTTCAAGGACGAGCGCGAGGCCTCGAACGCGGTCGGCTGGTCCGGGGAGATCCAGGGCATTTCGGCCGGCTGCCAGTACAAGGACGAGGAGCCCATCAAGGTGACGATGGAGGTCCTGTTCGAACTCGGCAAAGGCCCGCAGGCGCAGGGTAATTCCAAGACCTATCGCTACTGGGTCGCGGTCACCAAGCGGAACGAAGCGGTCATCGCCAAGCAGTATTTCGACCTGCCGGTGACCTTCGCGCCCGGCCAGGACCGGGTCTATGCGACCGAGACCATCAACCAGATCACCATCCCGCGCGCCTCGCTGACCACCAGCGGCGCGAATTTCGAGGTGCTGATCGGGTTCGACGTGACGCCGCAGATGGCGGCCTTCAACCGCGACGGCAAGCGCTTCCGGCTGAACGCCGGCCAGGCCGTCGCCGGGAATTCCAGCGAAGACAAATGAGCGACCTGAAACGGGGCCTGAGCGAAGCGGTCGCGGCCGCCTTCGCCGCGGCGGGACTGCCGGCCGAACTCGGCCGGGTGACGCCTTCCGACCGGCCGGACCTGGCCGATTTCCAATGCAACGGCGCCCTGCCGGCGGCCAAGGTGGCGCGGCGCGACCCGCGCGAGATCGCCGCCGAGGTGGTCGCGCACCTGGCGAGCGACCCGCGCCTGGGTTCGGTGGAGACCGCCGGCCTGGGCTTCATCAACATCCGGGTCAGCGCGCAGGCCCTGGCCCGGCGGGCCGCCGAGATCGCCGCCGATCCGCGCGTGGGCGCCGGCGTCGTGGAGACGCCGCGCAAGGTGCTGGTCGACTACGGCGGGCCGAACGTCGCCAAGCCGATGCACGTCGGCCATCTGCGCTCCTCGATCATCGGGGAATCGGTGAAGCGCATCTATCGCTTCCGCGGCGACGAGGTGGTGGGCGACGCCCACTTCGGCGACTGGGGCTATCAGATGGGCCTGCTCATCGGGGCCGTCATGGACGAGCATCCCGACATCGGCGCGCAGGTCGAGGCGATCAACGCCGGCGGCCCGGCGGCCGACGATGTCGAGCCCGCCGAGGCGCTGTTCGAAAAGGTCGGCCTGGCCGATCTCGACCGGCTCTATCCCGAGGCGGCCGCGCGCGGAAAGGCCGACGCCGACTATCGCGACCGGGCGCGCAAGCTGACCGCGGCGCTGCAGGACCGCACCCCCGGCTATTTCCTGCTGTGGCGGCACTTCGCCAAGGTGACCCGCGTGGCCCTGGAGCGCGACTTCCACGCCCTGGGCGTCGACTTCGACCTCTGGAAGGGCGAGAGCGACGTCGAGGACCTGATCGAACCCATGGTGGCCGAACTGGACGCCAAGGGCCTGCTGGTCGACGACCAGGGCGCGCGGATCGTGCGTGTGGCGAGGCAGGGCGACAAGCGCGAGCTGCCGCCGCTGCTGGTGGTCTCCTCCGAGGGCTCGGCCATGTACGGCACGACCGACCTGGCGACGATCCTCGACCGCAAGGAAAGCTTTGGCCCAGACCACGTGCTCTATGTGGTCGACCAGCGCCAGGCCGACCATTTCGAGATCGTGTTCCGCGCCGCCTATCTG
>MEEW01000068.1 GCA_001724985.1 Phenylobacterium sp. SCN 69-14 | reverse complement strand
GATCTATGTCAGCCCGCGCACCGGGCGGGCGGTGAGCCGCAAGGCGGGCGAGCCCTACAAGGACCGGCTGCTGGCCCTGCCGCCCTTCATGCTCTCGGCCCAGACGGGGCTGGCCGCGGGCGACGTGAAGGCTGGGCTCGACCTGACGGCGCATTTCCTGGAGCTGTTCGTGTTCGGGCCGGTGAACCGCCCGCTGCCGCCGGCGCGGGTGTGGCTGGTGGAGCGCCTGGCCGAGGCCCAGCGTCTGTGATGGGAATGCGCCGCGGCGACTTCCGCCCCCACGCCCGCTAGAACGGACGGGAAACGCGAGTTTGATTCGACCATGACCAAGCACATCCCGCCCCCCGGAGACGGGGAGGGCGACCGCATCATCGACGAGCCGCTGACCGAGGCCCTGTCGCGGCGCTATCTCGCCTACGCGCTCTCGACCATCACCGGCCGGGCCTTGCCCGACGTGCGCGACGGGATGAAGCCGGTGCACCGGCGGCTGATGTACGCCATGCGCCAGCTCAGGCTCGATCCCAACACCACGGCCAAGAAGTGCGCCCGCGTGGTCGGGGACGTGATCGGCAAGTATCACCCGCACGGCGACGTCGCGGTCTACGAGGCCCTGGTGCGCCTGGCCCAGGATTTCGCCCAGCGCTATCCGCTGGTCGACGGCCAGGGGAACTTCGGCAACATCGACGGCGATAACGCCGCGGCCATGCGCTATACCGAGTGCAAGCTCACCGTGGCCGCCCAACTGCTGCTGGACGGCATCGACGAGGACGCGGTCGATTTCCGCCCCACCTATGACGGCGAGGACGAGGAGCCGGTGGTGCTGCCGGCCGGGTTCCCGAACCTGCTGGCCAACGGGTCGAGCGGCATCGCCGTGGGCATGGCCACCTCGATCCCGCCGCACAACGCCGCCGAGCTGATCGACGCCTGCCTGGTGCTGCTGGAAGACCCCAACGCCGAGACCGCGCGGCTGATGGAGCATGTCCAGGGCCCCGACTTCCCGACCGGCGGGGTGATCGTCGAGCCGCGCGACAGCCTGGTCGAAACCTACGCCACCGGCCGCGGCGGGGTGCGGGTGCGCGCCCGCTGGTCCAGGGAGGACACCGGCCGCGGCGGCTACCAGATCATCGTCACCGAGATTCCCTATCAGGTGAAGAAGGCCGATCTGGTCGAGCAACTGGCCGACCTGATCGAGACCAAGAAGGCGCCGCTGCTGGGCGACGTGCGCGACGAGAGCGCCGAGGACGTGCGCCTGGTGCTCGAGCCGAAGAACCGCAATGTCGAGCCCGAAGTGCTGATGGAGAGCCTGTTCAAGCTCTCGGCGCTGGAGAGCCGCTTTCCGGTCAACATGAACGTCCTCGACGCCAAGGGCGCGCCCGGCGTCATGGGCCTGCGCCAACTGCTGCAGTCGTTCCTCGACCACCGCCGCGAGGTGGTGGTGCGCCGGGCGCGCTTCCGCCTCGACAAGATCGAGGCGCGCCTGCACATCCTGGACGGCCTGGTCATCGCCTTCCTGAACCTGGACGAGGTCATCCGCATCGTCCGCTACGAGGACGAGCCGAAGGCCAAGCTGATCGCCGCCTTCGAGCTGTCCGATATCCAGGCCGACGCCATCCTCAACACCCGTCTGCGGCAGTTGGCGCGGCTGGAGGAGATGGAGTTGCGGCGCGAGCACGCCGAATTGGCGCAGGAGCGCGACGGCCTGCTGAAGATGCTGGCCTCGGACCGCGCCCAGTGGCGGCTGGTCGGGGTGGGGCTGAAGGACGTGCGCGCGATCCTCGGCCCGGACACCAACCTCGGCAAGCGCCGTTCGAGCTTCGACGCCGCCCCGGTGGTGGACGCCGACGCCGCCATCGAGGCGATGATCGTGCGCGAGCCGATCACCGTGATCCTCTCCGAGCGCGGCTGGATCCGCGCGGCCAAGGGCAAGGTCGAGGATCCGTCGGAACTGAAGTTCAAGGAAGGCGACAAGCTCGGCTTCATCGTCGCGGCCGAGACCACCGACAAGCTGCTGATCTTCGCCTCGGACGGCAGGTTCTTCACCTTGGGGTGCGACAAGCTGCCAGGCGCGCGGGGCCACGGCGAGCCGCTGCGCCTGATGCTCGACCTCGAGGACAGGGTCGATATCGTCGACATCTTCCCGTTCAAGGCCGGCGCCAAGCGGGTGATCGCCTCCAAGGAGGGCTACGGCTTCATCCTGCCCGAGGAGGAGTGCCTGTCGGCGCGCCGCGCCGGGAAACAGGTGCTGAACGCCGGCGCCAAGGGGGCGGCCTTCGCCCTGCCCAAGAGCGGCGACCACTTCGCGGTGATCGGCGACAACGGCAAGATCCTGATCTTCCCGCTTTCGGAACTGCCGGAAATGCCGCGCGGCAAGGGCGTTAAGCTGCAGACCTATCGCGAGGGGGGGCTGCGCGACGGGCTGGTGTTCAACGCCGAAGAGGGCGCGGCCTGGATCGACAGCGCCGGCCGCACCCGTGTCTGGGGCGAGTGGCGCGACTGGCTGGGCCGGCGCTCGGCCGCAGGCAAGCTGGCGCCCAAGGGCTTTCCGACCAGCAAGCGATTCCGGCCGAAATAGCCGCCAGGACGGGTTGTAGGGGGCCGCTGCAACGCTAAGCTGCTTCCAACGCGATCCGGGGGAGGGGGCGATGACGGTGAAGAGACACCTGCTGGCGAGCGCGCTTGCGGCGTTGGCGATCGGATGGGGCGGCGCAGGCGCGGCCCTGGCGCGCGAGCCGGCCGCGGCGCTGGCCCCGGCCGCCAGCCCCGAGGCGGTCGGATTCGACTCCGTGCGGCTGAAACGCCTGGACGCGGCGATGGCCAAGGCCGTGGCGGATGGCCGGGTGGCCGGCGTGCAGACCCTGCTGGCGCGCCACGGCAAGGTCGTGGCCTTCCAGACCTACGGCAAGGCGAACCTGGAGACCGGCGCGCCGCTGGAGTCGGACGCCATCTTCCGCGTCTATTCGATGACCAAGCCGATCACCGGCGTCGCCATGATGATCCTGTTCGAGGAGGGGCGCTGGCGGCTGGACGACCCGATCACGAAATACCTGCCCGAGATGAAGGAGCTGAAGGTCTGGAAGGGCCAGGACGCCAAGGGCCAGCCGATCCTCGAACCGGTCAAGCGGCCGCCGACCATGCGCGAGCTGATGAGCCACACCGCCGGCTTCGGCTACGGCTTGTCGGACAAGAACCCGGTCGATGTGATGTTCCGCGACCAGCGGGTGCTCGGCGCGCCGAGCGCCGGCGAGATGGTCGCCAAGGCCGCGGGCCTGCCGCTGCTGTTCGAGCCGGGCGAACGCTGGAGCTATTCGGTGGCGGTGGACCTGCAGGGCGCCATCGTCGAGCGGCTGTCGGGCCAGAGCCTCGGGCAGTTCATGGAAAGCCGCATCTTCAAGCCGCTGAAGATGGCCGACACCTCCTTCGTCGTGCCCCCGGCCAAGGTCGCGCAGCTGGCGACGGCCTATATCGGCGACCGCGAGACGGGGAAGATCGTGGAGGCCAAGACGCCGTTCGGCTTCCCGATCCAGGACTTCACCCAGAAGCCGGGCTTCGAGTCGGGCGGCGGCGGGCTGGTCTCGACCACCGGCGACTATGCGCGCTTCGCCCAGATGATCGTCAACGGCGGGGAACTCGACGGCGTGCGCATCCTTTCGCCGGCCAGCGTGGAGCTGATGGGGACCAACGCCATCCCGCAGGCGGCGCTGGTGTCGTCCAACGGCTCGACCGGCGCTTCGTTCAACGAGGCGGTGGGGTTTGGCCTGGACTTCATGGTGGTCAATGATCCGCGCAAGGCCGGGTCGCTGGAAGGCAAGGGGACCATGAGCTGGGGCGGGGCGGCCGGCACCTGGTTCTGGGCCGATCCGGCCAACGACGTCGTCTTCGTCGGCATGATCCAGCGCTTCGGCGGAACCGGCGGCGAAGACCTGGGGACCTTGACCCGCACGCTGGTCTACCAGGCCCTGGTCGACCCGGCGAAGTAGCAGGCGGGGGGCGCTGCGCCTTGACTTTCGGGGCCTCGCATGCGCCCTTCCGCGCCTTGAATTTCTGAGCCTTAGCGACTCCCCATGCACGCCTACCGCACCCATACCGCAGGCGCCCTGCGCGCCGCCGACACGGGCAAGACCGTCCGTCTTTCCGGCTGGATCCACCGCAAGCGCGACCATGGCGGCCTGGTCTTCATCGACCTGCGCGACCATTACGGCCTGACCCAGCTCGTCATCAGCCCGGAGACGCCCGGCTTCGACGTGATCGAGCGCCTGCGCGCCGAGAGCGTGATCCGCGTCGACGGCGAGGTGGTGGCCCGCAGCCCCGAGACCGTGAACGCCAACCTGCCCACCGGCGAGGTCGAGGTGCGCGTGCGCGCCGTCGAGGTGCTGTCCGAAGCGGCCGAACTGCCGCTGCCGGTGTTCGGCGAGCCGGACTATCCGGAAGACATCCGCCTGAAGCACCGCTATCTGGACCTGCGCCGCGAGACCCTGCACCGCAACATCGTCCTGCGCTCCAAGGTCATCCACTCGATCCGCAACCGCATGATCGAGCAGGGCTTCCTCGAGTACCAGACGCCGATCCTGACGGCCTCGTCGCCGGAAGGCGCGCGCGACTTCCTGGTGCCTTCGCGCCTGCATCCGACCAAGTTCTACGCGCTGCCCCAGGCGCCGCAGCAGTTCAAGCAACTGCTGATGGTCTCGGGCTTCGACCGCTATTTCCAGATCGCGCCCTGTTTCCGCGACGAGGACCTGCGCGCCGACCGCAGCCTGGAATTCTATCAGCTCGATGTCGAGATGAGCTTCGTGACCCAGGAGGACGTGTTCGCGGCCATCGAGCCGGTGATGCACGGCGTCTTCACCGAGTTCTCGGGCGGCAAGCGCGTCTCGCCGATCGACCAGCCGCTGTCCTATGAGGACGACTTCGGCAAGACCATCGAGCACAAGGGCTTCGAGCGCCTGACCTACCTGCAGTCGATGGCCCGCTATGGCACCGACAAGCCGGACCTGCGCAACCCGATCGTGATGCAGGACGTCTCCGAGCGCTTCCGCGGCGGCGGCTTCGGCCTGTTCGCCCGCATCCTCGAAGACGGCAAGAACGCGGTGTGGGGCGTGCCGGCGCCCAAGGGCGGCAGCCGCGCCTTCTGCGACCGCATGAACAGTTGGGCGCAGGGCGAAGGCCAGCCGGGCCTGGGCTACATCTTCTGGTCCGAGGACCAGGGCGGCTGGGGCGGCCCGATCGCCAAGAACCTCGGCCCGGAGGCGACCGACGCGGTCATGGGCCAACTCGGCATGGGCAAGGGTGATGCGGCCTTCTTCGTGGCCGGCGATCCCAAGGCGTTCGTCAAGTTCGCGGGCGCGGCGCGCACCAAGGTCGGGACCGACCTGAACCTGATCGACGAGGACCAGTTCAAGTTCTGCTGGATCGTCGACTTCCCGATGTTCGAGTGGAGCGAGGAGGAGCAGAAGGTCGACTTCTCGCACAACCCGTTCTCGATGCCGCAGGGCGGGCTGGACGCGCTGCTGACTCAGGACCCGCTGACCATCCGAGCCTATCAGTACGATATCGTCTGCAACGGCTATGAGCTCTGCTCGGGCGCGATCCGGAACCATCTGCCCGAGCTGATGGTCAAGGCGTTCGAGATCGCCGGCTACGG
Organism: Phenylobacterium sp. SCN 69-14; assembly: GCA_001724985.1. Taxonomy (GTDB): domain Bacteria; phylum Pseudomonadota; class Alphaproteobacteria; order Caulobacterales; family Caulobacteraceae; genus Phenylobacterium. The sequence continues at coordinate 4,952 of MEEW01000068.1, read as the reverse complement.
CGCCAATGTGGTCGAGGAGCAGTTCGGCGGCATGCTGAACGCCTTCCGCCATGGCGCGCCGCCGCACGGGGGCCTGGCGCCCGGCATCGACCGGATCGTCATGCTGCTGGCCGGCGAGACGGCGATCCGCGAGGTCATCGCCTTCCCGCTGAACCAGCAGGGCCAGGACCTGTTGATGAACGCGCCTTCAGAGGTGACGGAAAAGCAGCTCAAGGAGCTGCACATCCGGCTGGCGCCGCCGATCAAGGTCTAGGGACACCCGTATGCGGGGGCGAAAGCCCCCGCAAATCGTTCGGGGATCAGTGCTCGAGCGCCACGAGATAGCGCGGCGCGGCGGGCGGCGCCGGCGGTGACGGCGGCGCGGGCGGGATCGCGACCCGCACCCGCGCGCCCTTGTGACAGCCGCGGCCGCGGGCGACGAGGCCGGAGGGCAGGCGCGTCGCCCCGTCGGTGCAGGCCGAATCGATCTGGTCCTGGTCGAGGCCCCGGGCCCGCGAAAGGTCCACCCCGGCGATATTGGCCGCCGTCATGCTGGCGCCGCGGAAATCCGCCCCCGAGAAGGCCCCGCCGGCCAGGTTGGCCGCGGTAAGATCGGCGTCGCGGAACGAGGCGTTGTCGAAAACGCCCGATCCGAGGTTGGAGCCGGTGAGGGTGGCGTCCCGGAAGTTCACGCCACGCGCGTTGGCCTTGCTGAAATTGGCGCCGGAAAGCTCGGTGTCCTGCAGCACCGCCTCGACCAGGTGCGCGCGGGCGAAGTTCGATCCGGTGGCCGAGGTGTCGCGCATGTCGACCTTGGCGAGATTGGCGGCGGCGAAGTTGACGCCCTTGGCCTCGACGTCGCGGAGGCGGGCGTTGACCAGCACCGCGCCGCTGAAATTGCCGCCGATGATCTGGGAATCGGAGAGATCGGCGCGCGACAGGTCGGCGCCGGCGAAATTGGCGCCCATGAAGCGCGCGTCGCGCAGGTCGGATCCGACGAGCGAGGCCTGGGAGAAGTTGACGCCCATGAAGTGCGCGCCGGCCAGCTTGCGCCCGGAAAGCTCGCACTTGGGGCAGGCTCCGCCGAACGAGACCAGGCGGGCGACGTCCTTGTCGCCCATATTGGCGCTGGCGGCGCCTGGGGCGACGGCCATGGCCGCGGCGAGCGCCGCGCCCAGCAGGATTGAACGCGTGAGACCGGGGATCGAAGGGATGGCTTGCTTGTCCATGCCTGGAGCATGTGCGCCGCATGGCCTGTGGATGCTACTTAAATCGCGGTAATTCTCAGCGGCTTAGCCGCAGGAGGGAATGCGCAGGCCGGCCGGCAGGCGGGTCGAACCGTCGCCGCAGGCCCGGTTGAGCTGGGCCTGGGACAAGCCGCGTGCGCCGTCGAGCTCGGCCCCGGAAAAATTGGCCCCGTCGAGCTTGGCCCCCGCGAAATTCGCCCCCGAGAGGTGCGTGCCGACGAAGCTGGCGTTGGTGAGGTCGGCGCCGGCGAAGTTGCTGGACGAGAACACCCCGCCATAGGCCTCGACGTCGCGCAGGTCGGCGCCGGCGAAGCTGACCCGGTTCATGACCGAGAGCGAAAGGTCGGCCTGGCGCAGGCGCGAACCCGCGAAATTCTGGCCGCGCATCTCCAGCCCGGCCATGTCGGCCTGGAAGAGGTTGCACTTGGGGCAACTCGCCCCACGGCGCGCCTGGGCGATCTGGGCGGCGTTCTGGGCCGAGGCGGGTGCTGCGAGCGCCAGGGCGGCGAAGACCCCGAGCAGGGCGAGCGGCTTCATGGTCGAACCCTCCGACGAAGGCGACCTGCTTAGCCGTGAAGCTTTAAGATGCCGTGAGCGGGCTCATCCGGTCATGTCGCCGGGCGGGGCGGCGCGGGTTCCGCAGGTCTCGCAGATCAGGCTGGCGCCCTTGCGCACCACGGCGATGTCGCCGCAGGCGGCGCAGACGTCGGCCTCCGCCGCCGGGCCGCGGCCGGCGGAGGGCAGGAAGACGAGGTTGTCGGGCGCCGCGCCTCTGGCGAAGCCGCGCGAGATGAAGTGGCTGACCGGCTGGGGCGCGTCGTCGTCGGGACGCGTGTGGCCGAAGCCGTCGGCGTCCAGATCGTCCGGGTCGCCGTTGGCCAGATCCTGGCGGCCCAGATAGGAGACGCCGAGTTCGCGGAACAGATAGTCGAGGATCGAGGTCGCCGAACGCACCGAGTCGTTGCCGGTGACCGCCCCGGCGGGCTCGAAGCGGGTGAAGACGAAGGCGTCGACGAACTCCTCCAGCGGCACGCCGTATTGCAGGCCGATGGAGATGGCGATGGCGAAGTTGTTCATCAGCGAGCGGAAGGCCGCGCCTTCCTTGTGCATGTCGATGAAGATCTCGCCGAGTTCGCCGTCCTCGTACTCGCCGGTGTGCAGATAGACCTTGTGACCGCCGACGCTGGCTTTCTGGATGTAGCCCTTGCGGCGGTCGGGCAGCTTGCGGCGCGTGCGGTCGCGTTCGACGATGCGCTCCACGATCCGTTCGGACTGCGGGGCGTGGGCTTGAGGCTCGGCCTCACGGGGCGCCTTCGGCGGCGGCTCGGCGGTCTTGGGCAAGTCGAGGATCAGGCCCTCGGGCGTAGGGGCGCGTCGGACGCGGATGGCGCTGAGGCCGGCCTGGGCGGCGAGCGCGATCAGACCGGCCGCATCGGCCGGCGCGGTGTCCCATTCCAGCTCGAGGTCGGCCATGGCGGGGACGGCCAGGGTGTGGGCGATGGCCGACAGCGTCGCGAAATAGGGCTGGGGGCCGAGGTCGTCGGCGGTCTGGAACACCGCCTGCTGGACCGGGGTCAGGAACGGCGCCTCGCTCAAGGACCCGCCGCCCAGGGCGTAGGCTTCGGCGCTGGCGATCTCCTCGTCGGTGAAGCCCGCGAGCTTCAGGACGTCGAAGGCCGGGTCGGCGAGATCGGCCTCGCTGGCGCCCAGCACGTCGCAAAGGAAGCCGGGGTCGATGGCCGCGAACGCCGCGGACAGGCTCTGGGCGAAGGGCAGGGCGGCTTCGGCCTGGGCGATTTCGTGCTCGGTGAAGCCGCGGGCGTTGAGCGCGGCGTGGTCGATGCCCGGCGCCTCGAACAGGTCGCCGCCGCCCAGCAGGCGGGCGCGGGCCTGGGCCAGGTCGATCTCCAGGGCCGAGAGGCCGCCGAGCGCGGCTTCGGACAGCACGCGGGTCGGGACGCCGTCCTCAGTCTCGGCGACCGTGACCGGGCCGAGCCACGGCGCCGCCGAAGCGCTGGCACCGCCTAGCCGCAGGGCGAGGTCGGGGTCGTCGAAGACCGCCAGCCCGCCGTTCAGCCGCGCGCCCGAGGCGACGCAGGCCGAGGCGGCGTGGCGATAGATGTCGACGATCGCCGCGCGGCCGGCTTCGGACTCATAGGCCAGGCCCTGGGCGACCAGCCAGTCGGCCACGCCGGCGAGGCCCAGCGAGGCTGGGCGCTCGTCCGCCGCCGCGGCGAGCGCGGTGGCGAGCAGGGCGACGGCGGCGGCGAAGGCGCCAGGGTCGAACGCCCCGCCGGTTCCGAAGGCCATCAGGTTGACCGCCCCGCGTGCGCCGCCCCAGGCGGCGGCGAGGCCGGAACCTGCGGACGCGGTGAAGGCCGTGGCGAGGGCGCCGGTCTCCCAGGCCGCGCTGGCCAGGGCCGTTTCCACCGAGCGGTGGCCGACCACCACCAGTTCCAGGCCTTTGATGTCGCCGAAATCAGGATCGGCTGCGCCCCATTCGAGTTCGCCGGCCTTGGCCAGGCCGATCGCCTCCAGGATCATGGCGTCGGTGGCGCCCACCATTCGGGCGGCCTCGGCGCTGCGGGCGAGGTTGGCGTTGGCGCGCGGGTCGGCGCAGGCGGCCGGGTCGCCCTCGCAGCGCAGGACCGAATCCATCACCGCCTGCAGCCGCGCGCCCATCTCGCGGGCGGCGGCGCGGGCCATGGCGCGGCCGCGATGCTGGGCGCGCAGGGCGGCGATGGCGGCGGCGCAATCGGCTTCCTCGGCCCGGAACACCGGAGCGGGCGCGCCGGGGCGCGGCAGGGACAAGGCGAGCTGACCGGCCAGCATGGCCGCGCCCAGGTCGCGGCGGAAGGCGCCGCGGGCGCGAGCCGATTCGAACAGGCCCTTTTCGTCGCCCTTCTGGACCAGGGTCTCGGCGAAGCGGAAGACTGCGGCGGGCAGGTCGGCATCCTCGCCCAGCCAGTCCAGCCAGGCCTCCACCCGCGCATCGGGCCACGAGGTCGGAGCCAGAACCTCGGCCACGCTGGACGCCCGTTCCAGCGTCCGCCGTTCGATCCTCGCCGTTTCCACGCCCATATCCGGTTCTCCCGCTACGCGAGTCTAGGGAGCATCCTTAATGCCGGCAATAGATGTTGCGGTCGGCGGGGCGCCTATCCCCAAGATATTGCGGCGTTCGTGCGGCTGGACGCTGGCGAGCGGGGCGCCTATAGTCCGCCCGCTTTCCCGTCTGTCCGGAATTCCCAAACGTGCTCAAGAATATCTTCACCTGGTGGAACGGCGCGACCATCGGCATCCGCAACACCGTGGGCCGCCGCGGCGTCTTCGTCGGCAAGGATGAGCTGGGGAACAGCTATTACGAAGCCAAGGACGACAGGGATTCCTACGACAAGGGCCGCAAGCGCCGCTGGGTCGTCTACAACGGCTATGCCGAGGCTTCGAAGGTTCCGGCCGACTGGCACGGCTGGCTGCACTACACCTTCGACGAGCCGCCGACCCGCGCGCCGCTGAAGCGCCAGCCTTGGGAAAAGGATCACGTGCCGAACCTGACTGGCACCGTCTATGCTTGGCGGCCCAAGGGCTCCATCGCCCGCGGCGGCGAGCGCCAGAAGGCGTCCGGCGATTACGAGGCCTGGCGGCCCGAATAGGCATGCGGAAGGTCCGGACCATCGCCGGACTGAGCGCGCTGGCCGCCATGGCGGGCGCCGGCGTCGTGGCCGCCCA
>MEEW01000067.1 GCA_001724985.1 Phenylobacterium sp. SCN 69-14 | reverse complement strand
GGATGTTGACCCAGATCATCGGCGCAATGTTCGCGGTCACCATCGCCGGCCTCGTCCTATCGCTGCTCGGCCGGGAGCGGCGAGCCTGAATCAGGACAGCCGCGCCCCGTCCGGGACTTCGCTGTCTGGCGCGGCCAGCACGATCCGGCCCTCGGCGTCCGGAAAGCCCAGCACCAGCACTTCGGAGCGCACCGGCCCGATCTGACGCGGCGGGAAATTGACCACCGCCATCACCTTGCGGCCGACCAGCTCTTCCAGGGTGTAGAGGTCGGTGATCTGGGCCGAACTCTTCTTGACCCCGATGGCCTCCCCGAAGTCGATGGTCAGGCGATAGGCCGGCTTGCGCGCCTCGGGGAACGGCTCGGCGGTCCGCACCGTGCCGGCGCGGATGTCGAGGCTGGCGAACACGTCGTAGACGACCTCCGGAGAGGCGGGGGCGATCTTGGGCATGGGCGTGGCTTCGGTTGGCGGGAGACCGGGATTTGGCCGGCATCACAGCGCCGCGCAATGAAAAACGCCCGGCCATGGCGGGCCGGGCGTTCAGACAGACTGGAGAGTCTGCGGAAGACCTATTTGATCTTGCCTTCCTTGAATTCCACATGCTTCCGCACGACCGGGTCGTACTTCATCATGACCAGCTTTTCGGTCTTGGTGCGGGCGTTCTTCTTGGTGACGTAGAAGTAGCCGGTGTCCGCCGACGAGTTCAGGCGGATCTTGATGGAAGCGGGCTTCGCCATGGTCGGTCCTCGGGGCCGGGCGAGCCGGCAGGTGTTCTAAAGAGCCGCGGACAATACGAATCCGCGGTCCAAAGTCAATGCGGCCCTGGGAAAAACCTTTGGCGCCGCGCTTAGTCCATCATCGCGGCCAGGCGCGGGCTCAGGATCTCGCCGTCTTCAAGCAGGAAATAGGCGGCCAGGCCATGGGCCTGCGCGAAAACCGGCCCGTCCGTCGGTCCCAGCACGCCCAGCACGGTGCAAAGCGCGTCCGCGTCGATGCAGGTCCGGTCCAGCACCGTCACGGCGCGCAGGCCGTGACGGACGGGCTCTCCGGTCCTTGGATCGAGCGTGTGGGCGTAGCGACGCCCCGCATGGGTGAAGCTGCGGCGATAGTCGCCTGATGTAGCGATGGAAAGCCCGTGCAGGGCGACGCGGATCGGGCCGCCGGGCAGGGGGGCTTCGGGCGGCGCCTCGATATCGGCCCACCAGGGCTGACCGTCGGGCTTCGTCCCCTGGCCCCGCAGTTCGCCGCCGATCTCGACCAGGTGATGGGGCAGGCCCAGCACCGTCAGGGCCCGCGAGACCTCGTCGACCGCGAACCCCTTGGCGATGCCGGAAAAGTCGAGGGAGAGGCCGCCGGGCTGGTAGGCCCGCGCGCCGTCCACCGCCAGCCGGTCCCAGCCGCAGGCGCTCAAGGCTTCGTCGAGGCGGGGTCTGGAAGGGGGCGTTCCAACCGCGCCGGCCGGGCCGAATCCCCACAGGTCCACCAGCCGCCCGGCGGTGGGGTCGAAGGCGCCCCCGCTCAGCTTCGCCCAATGCAGGCTGCGGGCCAGGACGTGGGCGAAGGCGGCCGGCATGTCGATCCAGCCGCCGGCCGGCAGGGCGTTGAAGCGGCTGATGTCGGAGTCCGGCTCCCAGGTGCTCATCTGGCCGACGATGCGGTTCAGCAGCCCCTGCACCTGCGCCTGGACGCCGGCGATGTCGAAGCCCTGGGGAGTCGTCGCCGTCACGCTCCAGGCGACGCCCATGGTCGGACCGCCGAAGCTGGCCAGGACGCCGCCGGGCGGCCTTGCGGCCTCCGGCGACAGGTCCAGCGGGACGGCGATCCGCATTGCGCCCTAGTCGGGCAGGACTTCCAGCGTCATGACGTAGGAGGCGCTGCGCTCGGCGTTCGGGATCGAGCTGGTTCCGCCGCGCACGCCCGCTTCCAGCCAGTACATGCCGGCCGACGGCCAGTTCACGGTGAAGGCGCCGGTGGCGTCGGTCTTCACCTTCAGCTCGGCGGCCTTGCTGTAGCGGCCGCCGCCTTGCACCACCTCGACCTCGACGTTCGCGGCCGGCTTGCCGTCCAGCACCAGCTTGAAGGTCGCCGGCTCGCTGGCCACCAGGTCGTTCGGATGGGTGACCGGCTCCAGTTCCAGGCCGCGGCCGGTCAGCTTCAGAGCCTCCTTGGTCGGGGCGCCGCGGGTGGCGAAGGTTTCCACGCGACGGGCGTTCTCCATGATCTTGACCTCGGTGGCCTCCTTCGGGATCGCCGTGGCCAGTTCGGCCGCGCTGCCGCGCCAGCGCTTGGTCTCGCCGCCCAGCTTGTAGGAGGCGCTGGCGCCTTCGCCGGTGTTGACGATCTTGTAGGTGCCCGGCTGGGAGAGCTGCACGTCGAAGGTGCTGCGGTACTTGCCGGTCGCCGGGTTCTTGATCTCGCCCTTCGAGCCGTCGGGATTGATGACCGCGATCCCATCGGTGCGCATCGCCACGTGGTCGAAATAGAACAGGTCGTTGGAGACGGCCGCGTCGACCGAGATCCAGGGGTCGGCGCCCGACAGCACGGTGGCCGAGGGCAGCAGCCACTGGCGGTGGGCGCTGGCCGCCGCGGGAATGGCGAGGGCGGCGATGACGGAGACGGCGGCGAGCGCGCCGCGGCGGGCGAAGGTCATGGTGGGCATCCTTACGGCTTGACGGTGACGCTCATGGCGCCGAGTTCGCTGGTTCCCTTGGCGGAGGAGGTGGCGCGGGCCTTGGGCGGCCATTGGAACGGGGCGCGCAGCACCTCGGTCCCGCCGACCTCGCGGGCGGCCTCGACGACGAGGTTGTACTGGCCGGCGGGCAGGTTCCCCAGCGGCGCGGCGCCGCCCTTGAACACCACCTGATGCTTGCCGGGCGCGCGGGTCGCTCCGCTGACGCCGTCGGCGGGCAGGGTCATGTCGCGGCCGGCGCGGCGCCACCACTGGCGCATGTCCTTCAGCCACTTCTCGCCTTCCTGGTTCTTCATCTTGACGTCGTACCAGACCGCCAGGGTCTTCACGGCCGCCTTGTCCGGGGTCTCGATCCAGACCGCGACATAGGGGCGATGGTACTCGGCCACCGTCAGGCGCGGGATCTCCAGGTTCAGCTCCAGGTCCGCCGCCAGGGCGGGGCTCGCCATGAGCCCGGTGAAAGCGGCGGTGTAGATCGGCAGGCGCATGGGCTCTCCGGTCAGTGAATGAACAGAAGGACGAGGATCAGCGGCACGACCAGGCCAAGCCCGACCAGCGGCCAGGTGATCTTGCGGGCGTGCGAATGCAGTTGCAGCAGCACCAGGCCGGTGGCGCAGAACACCACGCAACCGATGGCGAAGACGTCGAGGAACAGGCTCCAGGCCAGGCCGGCGTTGCGGCCCTTGTGCAGGTCGTTGAGATAGGCGAGCAGGCCGCGGTCGGTGTTCTCGTGCGTCACCGCGCCGGTTTCGGCGTCGAAGGTCACCCAGCCGTCGCCGCCGGGACGGGGCAGGGCGACATAGCCCTCGGCGTCGGTCCACTCGACCGCCGCGCCCTTCGGGGCCTTGGCGTCGATCTCCTTGGCCAGCCAGGCGCGGATCTCGTCGGGCAGGACGCCTTGCCTGGCCTGGGCGGCCTTGGCCACGGCGATCAGTTCGGGCGGCAACTGGCCTTCGACCTCGACGGTCTGCGGCTTGGCCTCGATGGCGCCGGCGTGGTTCAGGGTGATGCCGGTGATGGCGAACAGCAGCATGCCGATCAGGCAGACGGCCGCGCTGATCCAGTGCCACTGGACCATCTGGCGCATCAGCGCCGCGCGGCGCTGGGCCTTGCGCTTGGCGCGCGCCTTTGCCTCGTCGATGGCCGGTTTGGCGCTCACGAGTTCCGATACCGACAAGACGACAGGTTCCTGCTTTGGATGCGACTGTCTCGCACTAGCAAGGGCGGCCTGTGGGCGCAAGCTCAGTTGAGAACAATTCTCATCTGAAATCTAAAGCTCGCTGATCCGCGGCGGCCCGGCGCGGAAGCGCATGAACGGGCGCGGGCGGGCCGGATTCTCCAGCCGCTGGATCGCCTCGTCGATCACCATGCGCGTCACGCTGGGCAGGGGCAGGGCCAGAGCCTCGTCGAAATCGACCCAGGCGATTTCCTCCAGCTCCCCGCAGTCGGGCTTGCGCTCCAGGCTGACCAGCCGCTCGGCGTCGGCCATCAGGAACCAGGTGTCGAACCGCTTGGCCAGCATCGGCGGCGTCACCGCCCGCGCCACGATCTCCAGCCCCTCCAGGTCGGGGGCGACGCCCTGGGCGACGAAATCACGCCAGGGGCCGCTGGTCCGCCGCGCCGGCGCGTCCTTGGCCAGCAGCAGGCCCGCTTCCTCCCAGGTCTCGCGGATGGCGGCCAGGGCCAGGGCGCGGCCCCGCGTGGCGGGGATGTGGGCCTCGAACCTGGCGGCGATCTCGGGCTTCAGGTCGGTGGCGAACGGCGCGCGGAAGTCGCTGCGGTCGATGCGTCCGCCGGGGAACACCCACAGGTTCGGCATGAAGTCGTGGCCGCTGTTGCGCTTGCCCATCAGCACCTGCGGCGTCTTGCGGTCGCGGCGCACGATGATCAGGGTCGCCGCATTGCGGGGTTTCACCGCCCGGGCGCCGGGCTTGCGCATGGGCGCGCCCTCTGGCGCGCGTCTTGTCTCGGTCATGGTCATGAAACAATTGTATGAGCCTGGGCGAGTCCTGCAAACGGCGACGTAGCGTCACCCACGCCAGGCGACCAGCACCGCGCCCGCCGCGATCAGCGCCACGCCCGCCCAGTTGGTCCCCGACAGCCGCTCGCCCAGGAACAGCGCGCCGAACACCGCCACCAGCACCACGCTCAGCTTGTCCAGCGGCGCCACGCGTGCGGCCTCCCCCAGCTTCAGCGCCCGGAAATAGCAGAGCCACGAGGCTCCGGTCGCCAGGCCCGACAGCGCCAGGAAGAGATAGGTGCGCCCGCTCACCGCGCCGGGCGCCTGCCATTGGCCGGTCGCCGTGACGATGAGGGCCGCCACGCCCAGTATGACAACGGTGCGGATCAAGGTGGCGTAGTCGGAGTTGATGTTGTCCACTCCAACCTTGGCGAATACGGCGGTCAGGGCCGCAAACCCCGCCGACAGCAGAGCCCAGACCTGCCAGGACGACATCATGGCCTTCATTTCGCCCCTCGTGCTTCGCCGCAGATGATCGAACGCCTGAAATCGCTGCTGGGCAAGCTCGAGACGCGCACCCTGGTCCTGCTGCTGGCCCTGGCCGGCGCGCCGTGGCTGTTCCTGGCGGTGGCCGACGAGGTGGTCGAGGGCGAGACGGCGGCGATCGACCGGGCGCTCCTGCTGGCCCTGCGCACGCCCGGCCGGCCTGACGACCCGCTGGGCCCCAGGTGGCTGGAGGAGGCGATGCGCGACCTCACCGCCCTGGGCGGCTTCACCGTCCTCACCCTGGCGACGATCGTGGCGGCCCTGTTGCTGGTCTTCCACCGCCGGCGGCGGGAGGCGGCGGTGTTCGCGGCCACCGTCATCCTCGCGCAGATATCGGCCAACTGGCTCAAGACCTTCTATGGCCGCGAGCGGCCCGATCTGGTGGCGCACGGCGGCTACGTCTATTCCCACAGCTTCCCGTCCGGCCATTCGGCCATGGCCGCGGCGGTGTTCCTGACCCTGGCCACGGTCGTCGCCAGCGTCGAGCCGCGCCGGCGGACCAAGGCGCTGATCTACGCCCTGGCGGTCGGGCTGGTCGTCGCCGTGGGCGTCAGCCGCGTCTATCTCGGGGTCCACTGGCCGACCGACGTGCTGGGCGGCTGGGCGCTCGGAACCGGCTGGGCCCTGGTCGGCTGGCTGGTCCTGTCGCTGGGCCGCCGGCCGCGATGACGTCGATGTGTCCGGCCCTGTCGATCATTTCCGGTTGATCTGACGCCCTGTCGCCGCAATTTCGGAGGTGGGAACCCACGAAACTGCTGACGGAGGCACATGCCCCACCATACCCCGCTGATCGCCACCATCGTCGCCGGCCTCGTGGCCGCCTTCGCCTTCGGCGCGCTCGCCCAGCGCCTGAGGCTATCTCCGTTGGTGGGCTACCTGCTGGCGGGCGTGCTCGTCGGGCCGTTCACGCCCGGCTATGTGGCCGATCAGAAGATCGCCAACGAACTGGCGGAGATCGGCGTCATCCTGCTGATGTTCGGGGTCGGGCTGCATTTCTCCGTCAAGGATCTGATGGCCGTGCGCAAGGTCGCCGTGCCCGGCGCGCTCGCCCAGATGGCGGTCGCCACCGTCCTCGGCATCGGCCTGTCTTCCCTGCTGGGCTGGCCTTTGATCTCGGGCCTGGTCTTCGGCCTGGCGCTGTCGGTCGCCTCGACCGTGGTGCTGCTGCGCGCCCTGCAGGACCGCCGGCTGATCCAGACCGAGCGGGGCAAGATCGCCGTCGGCTGGCTGATCGTCGAGGACCTGGCCATGGTCCTCACCCTCGTCCTGCTGCCGGCCCTGGCCAGCGCCATGAAGGCCGGGGAGGGCGCGTCCGATCCCCTGACCGCCTGGGGCGTGCCGCTGGGCCTGACCGTGCTGAAGGTCGGCGGGTTCGTCGCCTTCATGATGATCGTGGCGCGCCGGGCGGTGCCCTGGGTGCTGCACTACGTCGCCCATACCGGCTCGCGCGAGCTGTTCCGCCTGGCCGTCTTCGCCATCGCGCTCGGCATCGCCTTCGGGGCGGCCATGCTGTTCGGCGTCTCCTTCGCGCTCGGCGCCTTCTTCGCCGGCATGATCCTGGCCGATTCCGAGCTCAGCCACCGGGCGGCGGAGGAGACCCTGCCGCTGCGCGACGCCTTTGCGGTGCTGTTCTTCGTCTCGGTGGGGATGCTGTTCAACCCGTTCGTGGTGCTGGCCCATCCGCTGACGGTGCTGGCGGTCCTGGCCATCGTCATCATCGGCAAGTCGCTGGCCGCCTACGGCATCCTCAAGCTGTTCCGGCGCTCGGACACCACCGCGATCACCGTCGCCGCCAGCCTCGCCCAGATCGGCGAATTCTCGTTCATTCTCGTGGGGCTCGGCGTCGATCTTCAGATCCTGCCGCGCGAGGGGCGGGACCTGATCTTGGCGGGGGCGATCATCTCGATCATGCTGAACCCGCTGATCTTCGCCCTGGCCACGCGCCCACCGAAGGCGGCGGCCGAACCGGCGCCGGCCCGGCCCGCCGACAAGGCGCCCGAGCCGGCCAACGACCTCCTGCCCACGGCGCTTTCCGAGCATGCGGTCCTGGTCGGCTACGGCCAGGTGGGCCAGGCCCTGGCCGCCAGCCTGCGCGAGCGAAGCCAGCCCTTCGTCCTGGTCGAATCCGAGCCGGAGTTCGCCGCCAAGGCGGCCGAGCGCGGATATGAGGTCATCATCGGCTCGGCCGTGGAGCCTCGCGTCCTGGAGGCGGCCGGCGTCGCCCGGGCCTCGCGGATGTACGTGGCGATCGCCGACGGCTTCGAATGCGGCGGCGTGGTCGACCACGCCCGCAAGGCCGCGCCGGACCTGACGATCATCGCCCGAGCCCATTCCGAGGAGGAGGCCGCCCACCTCATCGCGCACGGCGCCGACCGGATCGTCATGGGCGAGGCCGAGATCGCTCGCGGCATGCTCGATTCCGAGCCGGCCCTTGCGCCCGGCGTGGCCGAAGAGGCGGCCGACACCGTCGCGGTCGCCTTCGTGACCAGCGAGTCCGATCAGATCCTCGACGATGCGGAACGGGCGGTCCTGGCGGCTCTGCGCGCCTTCGACATCTGGCCCGGGGAGGCGATCTCCTGGCCGGCGATCCGCGACGCCGCCCTCCAGCGCGGCTTCGAGGGCGAGCGCCTGGATGCGGCGTCCCACAGCCTGAGGCGCAAGGACCTCATCCGCGATCTCGACGAGGACCGCATCACCCTGACCCGCCCAGGCTTCCTCGCGGCCCCGCAAGCGGCTTAGCAACGCCGAAACCTCCGCCCGGCGCCGTCCCGGTTTTGCTCCACGGAGCCGGGACGGCTATCGCCGCTTGCCTCTCTTGGCCGGCGCCTTGCCCGCCGCGCCGCCGCGCTTGGGGCCGCGGAACTCGCTTCGCGCCCGCATGCCGAGCCGGGGGCGCGGCGCGGTCGGGTCGGCGGGGAGGGGTTCGCTCAGCATGTCGAACAGCAGGCCGCCGGTGATCGGCGTCGCCTCCTTCAGCTCCACCTGGACCCGCATGCCCAGCGGCCAGCGCCGCCCGGTCCGCTCGCCGACCAGGGCGTGGGCCTTGTCGTCGTGGATGAAATATTCGCCGCCGAGGCTGGAGACCGGCACGAGGCCGTCGGCCCCGGTCTCGTCCAGCCGGATGAAGAGGCCGAACCGCGTGACCCCGGTGATACGGCCGGCGAACTCGGCGCCGACCCGGTCGGCCAGGAAGGCGGCGACATAGCGGTCGGTGGCGTCGCGCTCGGCGGCCATGGAGCGGCGTTCGGCGCTGGTGATGTGCTCGGCCGTGTCCTTCATGGTGGCGATGTCGCGGTCGGTCAGGCCGTCGTCGCCCAGGCCCAGCGCCCGGATCAGCCCACGATGCACGATCAGGTCGGCATAGCGCCGGATCGGCGAGGTGAAGTGGGCGTAGCGGTCGAGGTTCAGCCCGAAATGGCCGATGTTCTCGGTCGAGTAGAAGGCCTGCATCTGGGTGCGCAGGACCACCTCGTTGACGATCTCGGCGTGCGGCCCCCCGCGCGTCTGCTCCAGCAGCCGGTTGAAGCGGTCGGTGCGTGGCGCCTCGCCCTTGTTCCAGGCGACGCCGATGGTCTGGAGGAATTCGGTCAGCGACTGCAGCTTCTCAAGCCCCGGCGCGTCGTGCACCCGGTAGATCAGCGGGCTTTTCTTCTGTTCCAGGGTCTCGGCGGCGCTGACGTTCGCCTGGATCATCATCTCCTCGATCAGGCGATGCGCCTCCAGCGAGGCGCGCGGCGTGATCGACACCACCTCGCCCTCGGGATTGAGGACGATCTTGCGCTCCTGGCTCTCGATGGCCAGGGGCGAGCGGGCCTGGCGGCCCTTCAGCATCACATGATAGGCCGCCCACAGGGGCTTCAGGATCGGCTCCAGCAGCGGGTTGGTCTGGTCGTCGGGGAAGCCGTCGATGGCCCGCTGGGCCTGGTCGTAGGAGAGCTTGGCGGCCGAGCGCATCAGGCCGCGGACGAACCGGTGCGAGCGTTTCCGCCCGTCCTTGCCGAACACCATGCGCACGGCGATGCAGGCGCGGTTCTCGCCCTGGCGCAGCGAGCAGAGGCCCGCCGACAGCCGTTCGGGCAGCATCGGCTCCACCCGGTCGGGGAAGTAGGTCGAGTTGCCCTTCTCGCGCGCCTCGCGGTCCAGGGCCGAGTTCGGGCGCACATAGGCCGCGACGTCGGCGATGGCGACCCAGACGATCCAGCCGCCCTCGTTCTTCGGATCGGTGTCGGGCTGGGCGAAGACCGCGTCGTCGTGGTCGCGCGCGTCCGGCGGGTCGATGGTGACCAGAGGAACGTCGCGCAGGTCCTCGCGGCCCTTCAGGCTGGGCTCCTGCGCCTCTTGCGCCTCGGCCTCGGCGGCCTGGGAAAAGCCGGTCGGAACGCCGTGGCTGTAGATGGCGATCAGCGAGGCCGCCCGCGGCTGGTCCTCGCGCCCGACCACCTCCAGCACCTTGCCGCGCTTGGGGCCATAGCGCGCCTCGGCCGTCACCTGGGCCAGCACCAGGTCGCCGTCCTCCAGCCTGGCCGCTTCGGCCGGAACCAGGGTCAGGCTCTCCTTGGAGCGCCTGTCGACCGGTTCGACCCGGACCTGCCGGTTGACCTTGCGGACCACGCCGAGAATGCGGTGGGCGCTCTGGCCCAGCCGCTTGATCATGCGCGCCTCGGCCTCGCCGCTCTCCAGGGTCTCGAAGCGGACCAGCAGCCGGTCGCCCAGCCCGGGCGCGCCGCCCACCGCCTCGTGCCGGTCCGGCGCCAGCCGCACCAGCGGCGCATCCTCGCCCTTGGTCAGCCTGACCAGCAGTTCCCCGTCCGGGTCGCGCTCGACCACGTCGACGACGCCGACCGGGGGCAGGGCGCCGGCCTCGGAAAAGCCCTTGCGGCCGCGCCGGCCCAGCGCGCCCTCGGCCTCCAGCGACTTGACCATCTCGCGCAGGGCGCGGCGGTCGGCGCCTTTCAGGCCGAAGGCCTTGGCCATGTCGGCCTTGTCGGTCTCGCCCGCCTCGCGGATGAACTTCAGCAGCGTCTCGCGGTCCGGCAACCCCTGGGGCGGCCGGACCGGCTTGGCGTTGAAACGGGCGGACTTCGGAATGCGGGCTTTAGCCATTCGCCCCTTCTAGCGCAGGAATCGCGGGCCCGCCCTATTCCTCGTCCCAGGGCGGCGCGCCGTCCGCAGCGACCGGCTCGGCGGCCTTCTTGGCGGCGGGCTTCTTGGCCGCCGGTTTCTTCGCCGCGGCCTTCTTGGCCGGCGCCTTCTCGGCCTTGGGCTTGGCGGCGGCCTTGGCGGGCTTCTTCTTGCCGCCGCCCTTGGCCTCGCGCTCGGCCAGCAGGGCGACCGCTTCTTCCAGGGTCACGTCCTGCGGGTCCTTGCCCTTGGGAATATTGGCGTTGGTGGCGCCGTGCTTGATGTAGGGGCCATAGCGGCCGGCCAGCACCTTCACCGGCGCGCCGTCGCCGGGGTGCGCGCCCAGGTCCTTGAGCGCGGCGNGCCGCCGCGGCGGCCGGCCCGCTTGGTGGCGATCAGGTCCACGGCGCGGTTGACGCCCACCTCGAACACCTCGTCCACGTTCGGCAGGTTGGCGTAGGTGCCGTTGTGCAGGACGAAGGGGCCGAACCGGCCGATGCCGGCGCTGATCGGCTGGTTGTCCTCGGGATGCAGTCCCACCTCGCGCGGTAGCCGCAACAGGCGCAGCGCCTTTTCCAGGTCCATGGCGCCTGCCGACCAGCCCTTGGGCAGGCTCGAGCGCTTGGGCTTGTCGCCGTCGCCGAGCTGGACGTAGGGCCCGAAGCGCCCGGCCTTCAGGAAGACCGTCAGGCCGCTGACCGGATCGATCCCCAGCTCGCGGTCGCCGCTTTCCTGGGCCGCCTCGTCGTCGGACTGGGCGAGCTGGCGGGTGAAGCGGCACTCCGGATAGTTCGAGCAGCCGATGAAGGCCCCGAACTTCCCGGTCTTCAGCGAGAGCCGGCCGACGCCGCAGGTCGGGCAGGCGCTGGGATCCGAGCCGTCTTCCTTGGCGGGGAAGATGTGCGGGCCCAGCGCCTCGTTCAGCGCGTCGAGCACATTGGTGACGCGCAACTCGGCGATCTCGCCGACCGCGGCGTGGAAGTCCTGCCAGAACTCGCGCAGCAGCGCCTTCCAGTCCATGTCCCCGGCCGAGACCAGGTCGAGCTTCTCCTCCAGCGCCGCGGTGAAGTCGTACTCCACGTAGCGCGAGAAGAACTGCTCCAGGAACGCCGTGACCAGCCGGCCCTTGTCCTCGGGCACGAAGCGGTTCTTGTCCATGCGGACATATTCGCGGTCGCGGAGGACGGTGAGGATCGAAGCGTAGGTCGAGGGCCGCCCGATCCCCAGCTCCTCCATCTTCTTGACCAGGCTGGCTTCGGAATAGCGCGGCGGCGGTTCGGTGAAGTGCTGATCGGCGCGCGCCTCGATCACCCGGGCCGAAGCGCCCTCGGCGACCTGCGGCAGGCGGCCGCCTTCCTCGTCGCCTTCCTCTCCGAATTTGGGGGCGTCGTCGCGGCCTTCCTCGTAGACGGCCAGATAGCCGTCGAACAGCACCACCTGGCCGGTGGCGCGCAGGCCGGTCTTTCCGTCCTGGCTCTCCAGCTCGATGGTGGTGCGCTCGATCCGCGCGGCCTCCATCTGCGAGGCGATCATGCGCTTCCAGATCAGTTCGTAGAGCCGGCCAAGGTCGCCTTCCAGCCGCAGCGAGCCGGGGTTGCGGGCCAGGCTGGTCGGACGGATGGCCTCGTGCGCCTCCTGGGCGTTCTTGGCCTTGGTCTTGTAGATGCGGGCGCTCTCGGGGACATAGGCCTTGCCGTAGACGGCGCCGATGACCATCCGCGCTTCGTCCAGCGCTTCGGGCGCGGCCTGGACGCCGTCGGTCCGCATATAGGTGATCAGGCCGACGGTCTCGCCGCCGATGTCGACGCCCTCGTAGAGCTTCTGGGCCGCCTGCATGGTGCGCTGGGCCGAGAAGCCCAGCTTGCGCGCGGCCTCCTGCTGCAGGGTCGAGGTGGTGAAGGGCGGCGGCGGCGAGCGGCGGCCGGGCTTCTTCTCGACGGAGGCGACCTTGAAGGTCGCGGCCTGAACCGCGGCCTTGGCGGCGTTGGCGCCGGCCTCGTTCGCCAGGTCGAACTTGGAGAGCCGCTTGCCCTCGTGCTTGACCAGGCGGGCCAGGAACGGCTCGGCGCCGGCCGAGACGTCGGCCTCGACGGTCCAGTATTCCTGGGTCTTGAAGCGCTCGATCTCCAGCTCGCGGTCGACGACCAGGCGCAGGGCCACCGACTGCACGCGGCCGGCCGAGCGCGAGCCCGGCAGTTTGCGCCACAGCACCGGCGAGAGGGTGAAGCCGACCAGATAGTCCAGGGCGCGGCGGGCCAGATAGGCCTCGACCAGCTCCATGTCGCTCTGGCGCGGCGACTTCATCGCCTCGGTGACGGCGGACTTGGTGATGGCGTTGAACACCACCCGCTCGACCTTCTTGTCCTTCAGGACCTTCTTCTTCTGCAGGACCTCCAGCACGTGCCAGGAGATCGCCTCGCCCTCGCGGTCGGGGTCGGTGGCCAGGATGATGCGGTCGGACTTCTTGGCCGCCTCGGCGATGTCGCTCAGCCGCTTGGCGGCCTTGGCGTCGACATCCCAGGACATGGCGAAGTCCTCGTCGGGCTTCACCGACCCGTCCTTGGCCGGCAGGTCGCGCACGTGGCCGTAGGACGCCAGGACTGTGAAGTCCGAGCCGAGGTACTTGTTGATGGTCTTGGCCTTGGCCGGGCTCTCGACGACGAGGAGGTTCATGATCGCTCTATATGGGGCGTCCGGATAGGACGCATCTGGGCCGATCGCCCGGAAATCAAGGGCGCGAAAGGTGAGGGCGGCGCCTAGGCGCTGTCAACTGGGGGCGTCAGAGACTGCAGACAAGACCGCCGGGCGACAGTTCGGCGCGGCCGGCCAGGGCAAGCTCGGTCAGGGCGGCCATGACGATCTGCGTCGGCGCCCCGGCGGCGCGCACCAGTTCGTCGCGGGAGACGGGGGCCGGAGAGAGCAGGGCGGCGACCTTCTCGCGGACGGCGTCGATCTCGCCATCGGCGGCCGGCGGCGGGGCGAAGGCCCGCTCGGGCTCGCGAAAGCCGCCGAGCCCGGCCAGGGC
>MEEW01000066.1 GCA_001724985.1 Phenylobacterium sp. SCN 69-14 | reverse complement strand
CGGCCCTCGGCCAGCACCTCCAGCGCCAGCGGCTGCGCGCAGGCCGTGACGCTCCACGGCCCCTGGGCCGGGGCGGCGGCGTCGACCACCACCTGCAGGTTGGCGCTTTCCATCCGGTGATAGCCGTTGCGCGCGGCCGGCGGCTTGCCGGCGGCGGGATCGGCGCTGGCCCGGGCCGCGGCGACATAGCGGCCGCCGCCCGCTTCGCCGCCCTGGAGTTCGGGCAGGGCGCCGTCGGCCAGGGTGAAGAACCGCACCGCTCCGGCCAGGCGGTCGATGGCGCGCAGGGCCTCGTCGGGGGTCGGCCAGCCGCGCCGCGTCAGCGCCTCGTCGAGGATGCGCAGGTCCAGCAACAGCTCCAGCGCCGCGCGGGGACAGCGGCTGGCGTGGCCGCCGTCGGGCTGCACGGTGACGGGCAGCGCCGAGGTCAAGCGCATCAGCGCCTTCTCGGTGAGCCGCTCGCCGGCTTCCCCGCTCAGGGCCAGGCCGGCGATGGCGCTCACGCAGGGAGACCAGGTGGCGGGCCTGCCGCGCCAGGTCGAGGGCGAGCCGGGCGGTCTGCGCTTCCGAGGCCTGGGCCGCCATGGCCCGCACGCCGCAGGCCAGGTGCAGCACCCGCCGCTCGAGCACTTCGGGGCTCCAGGAAAAGGCGTTCCACCGGCCGAACAGCGCCTGCCAGTCCTGGGTCAGGCGCAGGGCCTCGGCCGCCCCGGCCTCGCCCACGGCCAGCAGGTCGCGCATCCAGTCGAAGCCGTGCAGCCCGACCGCGAAGCCATGGCTGGGGCTGGGCCGGTCCCAGGGATCGCCGCCGGCGCCGACCTCCAGCGCCACCCCGGAAAAGACGTAGCGGCCGGCGAGCACGCGCCGCCCGGCTTCCGCGTCGGCGGGCCGCAGGTCGCGGGGGCCGGACATGGCCAGCCCCTCGGGCCGCGGCCGCGCCAGCAAGGCCCGGTGCATAGGCGAGCCCGCCCAGTCCTGGCGCGCCTGCCGGGCCAGGCCGTGCAGAAGGGCCAGGCCCCAGAGGGCGGCCGGGTGATCGGAAATCGCCGGGGGCGGGCCGGCCACGCGGTCAGCCGCCCTTCAGGGCGCGGATGTTCTCGGCGTATTTCGCGGGCCCGCCCTTGAAGACGGCGGTGCCGGCCACCAGGGCGGTGGCCCCGGCCGCGACGCACAGGGGCGCGGTTTCCGGCGTCACCCCGCCGTCGACCTCCAGTTCGATCGCCTTGCCGCTGGCGTCGATCATCGCGCGCAGCGCCTCGATCTTGCGAAGCTGCGAGTGCATGAACTTCTGACCGCCGAAGCCCGGATTGATCGACATCACCAGGATCAGGTCGATCTCGTCCATCATCCACTGGATGACCGAGGGGTCCGTTGAGGGGTTGAACACCACCCCGGCCTTGGCGCCCAGCTCGCGGATGCGCTTGAGCGTGCGGTTGAGGTGCGGCCCGGCCTCCGGATGGACGCTGATGATGTCGGCGCCCGCCTCGCGGAAGGCCTCCAGATAGGGGTCGGCCGGAGAGATCATCAGGTGCACGTCGAAGGGGATCGTGGCGTGCGGGCGCAGGGCTTTGACGATGTCGGGGCCAAGCGTGATGTTCGGGACGAAGTGGCCGTCCATCACGTCGACATGCACCCAGTCGGCGCCGGCCGCCTGGATGGCGGCGACTTCTTCCCCCAGCCGCGCGAAGTCGCTGGCCAGGATGGACGGGGCGATGATCGGTTTGGACGTCATGCGGGAGGCTTAGCCAAGCCCGCCCGCGGGGACAAGCTCAGGACTCGCGTTTCAGGCGAGCGACATAGAAGCCGTCCTGCCCGCCGGGCCGATGATGCGGCAGCAGGCGCAAGGTCCCGTCGGGGCGCAGGCTGGCCTCCGGCGCGCCCGCCTCGCCCGGGACGGCCGGTTCGATGGCGAAGCCGCCGCGCCGGGACAGGAAGGCGGCGACCTGGGCCTCGCCCTCCTCCGGCTCCAGCGAGCAGACGCAATAGACCAGCCGGCCGCCTGGCTTCACCCGGCCGGCGGCGGAGTCCAGCAGCCGGCTCTGCACCGCGGCCAGGGCCGCCACGTCGCCGGGCCGCGCGGCCCACAGCACGTCCGGATGGCGGCGATAGGTGCCGGTGGCGCTGCAGGGCGCGTCCAGCAGCACGGTGTCGAAGGCGCGCGCGTCGTCCCATTCGCCGGCGTCGGCGGCGATCGTCTCGGCGGTCAGGCCCATGCGCGCCAGGTTCTCGCCCACCCGTTTCAGCCGCGCGGCCGAACGGTCGAGCGCGACCACCTGGGCGCCCGCCGCGGCCAGTTGCAGGGTCTTTCCCCCCGGCGCGGCGCAGAGGTCGAGCGCGCTCATGCCCGGCCCCGCCTCCAGCAGCCTGGCGGGAATGGCCGCGCTGGCGTCCTGCACCCACCAGCGGCCTTCGCCATAGGCCGGCCAGGCGGCGACGTCGCCCTTGCGCGCGGTGCGCAAGGTGGGGCCGGGCAGCACCTGCGCCTCCAGCGCCAGCGCCAGCGCCTCGGCGTCGGCCGCATCCCTGGGCGTGAGGTCCGTGGCCGGCTCCTGCGCGATCAGCGCCGCCATGGCGCGGGCCGCATCGGCGCCATAGGCCGCGATCCAGCGGGCGTAGAGCCAGGGCGGGCAGAGATTGTCCGGATCGTCCAGCTTCGGCGGATCGCGCAGCAGGCCGCGCAGCACCCCGTTCACCAGCCCCTTGAAGGCACGGGTCGAGGAATGGCTGGCGGCCAGGTCGACGCTGGTCGTCACCGCCGCGAAGGCGGGCGTGTCCATCAGGAACGCCTGGGCGACGCCGATCCGCAGGATGTTCCGCACCGCCTCGGGCGGCGGCTTGGCCAGCCGCGCGTCCAGGGCCAGCTCGATCGGCCCCAGCCGCCGCAGGACGGCCATGGCCAGGGCCATGGCGAAGCCGCGGTCGCGCGGGTCCAGATTGCGGAACCCGGGCCGGCTCAGGGCCTCGTCCATGCCGGACGATGTCGAGGGCCGCCCGCCGCGCCGGCAGGCCGATGTCGCGCTCTTCAGTCACGGCCGGGGCGTGCCCTCAATGGCGGCTCGACGCAAGGACATTCGCGACGAGGCGCCGGCCGCCGTCCAGCCCCAGGTGGCGCAGGCGGCCGCGAAGGCTTAGATCGGGAGCATGGATGACGCCCCGCCCCCCAACGCCGCGCCCGGCAAGGCGCTGACCCCCGCCGCCCGCCGCGCCCTGGAAGAAGCCGCCGCCCGCCACGCGGCCGAGGCCCAGGCCGCCGCCAACGCCGCCGAGCTGGGCGGCCCGGCCGGACCGGAGCCGACGCGGTTCGGCGACTGGGAACGCAAGGGCATAGCGGTTGATTTCTGAACCTTGAGGTTCCCGCGACAGGGGCAAGCCGTCGCCGGGGCCGGCCGGGGCCGCTAGGCTCTGCGCCAACCTGATCCCGCGGAGAGGCCCCATGCGCCGCACCCTGATCCTTGGCCTGGCCCTCGCGGCCCTGGCCGGAACCGCCAGCGCCCAGAGCTATCAAGCCTGGGGCGACGCCCGCGAGGGCGGCTATCGCATCGTCCACGGCGACCCCGACGGGCCGGGCGAATATTACGAGGAGGAGGTCTATCGCCGCGCCCTGCCGCAGCCGCAGCAGCCTCCGCCGCCGGCCTACTACGCCTATGAGGACGGCTATCGCGGGGACGGCCAGCGTCCCTGCGGCTGCGGCGGCGAGGGCGGATACGAGGTCCCGACCTACGGCTATGCGTCCCAGAACTACGGCTGGCCGGGCCAGGGGTGCTGCATCGCCGGCGGCGAGCTGCGCTTCGGCTATCTCGGCTCGGGCTACTATACGGGCGGCGTCGGCTATGGCGAGGGCCGCTATCATGGCGGCGGTGGCGGTTATTATTACGGGGGCGGCTACGCCCGGTCCGGCGCCTGGGCCAGCTCCAGCGCGCGGGCCTATTCCTCGTCCTCGTCCTCGACCCGTATACGGGTGCGCTGAGGCGCCCCGCCGTCCCAGCCCCGCGAACAGGGCCGGGACGGCGCCGGCGATCAGGCCTGCATGGTCCAGCCCTCGACGCCCATGGCGGCCTGGCGGCCGGCTTCCGAGCGGGTTGGGTGCGGGTGGCAGACGCGGGCGATGTCCTCGCTGGCCGCCTTGAAGGCCATGGCCACACAGTATTCGCCGATCATCTCGCCGGCCTGCGGGCCGATGATGTGGACGCCGAGGATCTCGTCGGTCTTGGCGTCGGCGATGACCTTGGCGAAGCCCTCGGTCTCGTGGTTGATCTTGGCGCGGCTGTTGGCGGTGAAGGGGAACTTGCCGACCTTGTAGGCGACCCCCTGCTCCTTGAGCTGCTCCTCGGTCCGGCCGACCCAGGCCACTTCCGGATAGGTGTAGACCACGCTGGGGACCAGGTCGTAGTCGACGTGGCCGTACTTGCCGGCGATGGTCTCGATGCAGGCGACGGCGTCTTCCTCGGCCTTGTGGGCCAGCATGGGCCCATGGATGGCGTCGCCGATGGCCCAGACGCCCGGCGCGCTGGTCCGGAAGTGGTCGGTCTCGATGAAGCCGCGCTTGTCGGGCGTGATCCCGACGCTCTCCAGCCCAAGGCCCTCGGTGTAGGGACGCCGGCCGATGGCGACCAGGACGTAGTCGGCTTCCAGGGTCTCGGCCGCCCCGCCGGCCACCGGCTCGACGGTCAGCGAGACGCCCTTCTTCCCGGCGGTCGCGCCGGTGACCTTGGCGCCCAGCTTGAACTCCACGCCTTGCTTGGTCAGCGAGCGCTGGAAGGCCTTGGCGGTCTCGCCGTCCATGCCGGGCGTGATGCGGTCGAGGAATTCGACCACGGTCACCTTGGCGCCCAGGCGCCGCCACACCGAGCCGAGCTCCAGGCCGATGATGCCGGCGCCGATGACGATCAGGCTCTTGGGGACTTCCGGCAGCGACAGGGCGCCGGTGGAATCGACGATGCGCTCCTGGTCGATCGTGACGCCCGGCAGCGGGGTCGGCTCCGAGCCGGTGGCGATGACGATGTTCTTGGCCTCGAGCGTGGCGACCGAGCCGTCCTCGGCCGTGACCTCGACCTTGCCGGCGCCCGTGATCCGACCCGCTCCCTTGATCCAATCCACCTTGTTCTTCTTGAACAGGAACTCGATGCCCTTGGTCAGGGCGCTCACCGACTCGGCCTTCTGCTTCATCATCTGCACGAGGTTCAGCTTGGGCTTCACCTCGATGCCGAGGGTGGCGAACTCGCCGCCGGCGGCTTCGTAGAGTTCCGAGGCGTGCAGCAACGCCTTGGAGGGCATGCAGCCGACGTTCAGGCAGGTGCCGCCCAGCGTCCCGCGCTTTTCGACCACCGCCGCCTTCAGGCCGAGCTGGCCCGCGCGGATGGCGGCGTTGTAGCCGCCGGGACCGCCGCCGATGATGATGACGTCGTATTGAGCCATGGTCTGAAAGCCTGCTGTGCGAGAAGTGGATGGGGTGACTAGGATGGGCGCGGCGCCGTTCGGTCGGTCCAGTCGAAGACCTCGAGCGTATCGACCCGCAGGAATTCGTGCAGGTTGGCGCTGATGACCGCCCAGCCGCGGTTCACGGCCTGGCCGGCGATCATCAGGTCATGCTCGCCGATCCCGACGCCGCGGCGGCGCAGGCTGCGGCGGATCTGGGCGGCGGCGAGGCCGTCGGCATAGGTCCAGTCGACGATCTCGAGGTTGTCGAGCAGGCGCTCGGCGCTGGCGGTCTGGACCTGCGGCCTCTGGCTGATCAGGGCGCCGTAGCTCAGCTCGTAGGCGGCGACGGCGCAGGTCACCAGCTTGTCGCCCCGCTCGACCGCCTCGTCGTAGCGCTGGCGGACCTCCGGGCGTCGGCCGTTGATCAGGTCGACCATCACATTGGTGTCGAGGCTGAGGATCAATCGAACGCCAGTTCTTTGACGATGGGCTGGCCGGAATAGGCCAGTTGCTCCTCGCCGCGGATCGCGTCGATCTCGGCCCACAGGTCCGGCCCGCTGGCGGGGATCGACGCGGCTTCCAGGATCACCCGATGGCCGTCGCGCTCGATCCGCACCTCGCTGCCCTCGAAACGGAACGCTTTGGGCAGGCGCACCGCCTGGCTGCCGCCATGGGTGAAGAGCTTGGCCTTGCCGTGCGCGCTCATCGGGGAACTCCGTATCTACATGATGTAGATACGGACCTCTCGTGCCTGTTGCAAGGATCAGACGTCCAGCAGCAGGCGCTGCGGGTCTTCGATGGCTTCCTTGACCTTCACCAGGAAGGTCACCGCGCCCTGGCCGTCGACGATGCGGTGATCGTAGGAGAGCGCCAGGTACATCATCGGCCGGATCACCACCTGGCCGTTCACGGCCATCGGGCGTTCCTGGATCTTGTGCATGCCGAGGATGCCCGACTGCGGCGCGTTCAGGATCGGCGTCGACATCAGCGAGCCATAGACCCCGCCGTTCGAGATGGTGAAGGTGCCGCCCTGCAGGTCCTCCAGGGCGAGTTGGCCGTCGCGCGCCTTCTTGCCCAGGGCGCCGATGCCCTTTTCGATGCCGGCCAGCGACAGCTCGTCGGCGTCGCGCAGCACCGGAACCACCAGGCCCTTGTCGGTGCCGACGGCGACGCCGATGTCGTAGTGGTTCTTGTAGATGACGTCCGTGCCGTCGATCTCGGCGTTGACGTCGGGCACGTGCTTCAGGCCGTGGATCACCGCCTTCACGAAGAAGCTCATGAAGCCGAGCTTGACGCCATGGCTCTTCTCGAAGCCGTCCTTGTACTGGTTGCGCAGGGCCATGACCGCGCTCATGTCGACTTCGTTGAAGGTCGTGAGCATGGCCGCAGCGTTCTGGGCTTCCTTCAGGCGGCGTGCGATGGTCTGGCGCAGGCGGGTCATGCGGACCCGCTCCTCGCGCTCGTGGATCTCGCGCGGCGCGGCCGGGGCGGCGGGCGCGGCCGGCGCGTTGGCGCGCGCTTCCAGAGCCGCCAGGGCGTCGCCCTTGGTCACGCGGCCGCCCTTGCCCGAGCCGGCGATCGACCCGGCGTCGAGGTTGTTTTCGGCGACGATGCGCTGGGCCGAAGGGGCCAGCGGCGCGGCGGCGGCCGGAGCCGCGACGGCTGGCGCAGGCGCGGGCTTGGGCGATTCGGCCTTCGGGGCCTCGGCCTTGGGCGCCGGGGCGGCGGCGGGCGCAGCGGCCGCGGCGCCTTCGGCCAGGCGGCCCAGGACCGCGCCGGGCTCGACGGTCGCGCCC
Source organism: Phenylobacterium sp. SCN 69-14 (assembly GCA_001724985.1). GTDB lineage: Bacteria > Pseudomonadota > Alphaproteobacteria > Caulobacterales > Caulobacteraceae > Phenylobacterium. Next base: position 6,460 of record MEEW01000066.1, on the reverse strand, counting down.
TCTTCGGCGGCGATGTATTCCAGCACGCCGTCCGCCGGGGCCGCCACTTCCAGACTGACCTTGTCGGTCTCGAGCTCGACGAGGATCTCGTCCTTGCGGACCGCCTCACCGGCCTTCTTCGTCCAGCGCGCGACCGTCGCCTCGGTGACGGACTCGCCCAGGGCGGGGGTCATGATGTCGGCCATAGGGGATCCTGTCTCTCTTTCGCTCTGTTCTTGTCGGTCAGGTCTCGCGTCGCCTAGGCGAAGGCGTCCGCGAGGAAGTTCTGCAGTTCTCTCATGTGCCGGCTCATCAGGCCCGCGGCGGTCGAGGCCGAGGCCGGGCGGCCCACATAGCGGGCGCGCTTGGCCTTGACCTTCAGCCGGTCGAGGGTGAGCTCCAGCCACGGGTCGACGAACGTCCAGCCGCCCATGTTCTTCGGCTCTTCCTGGCACCAGACCAGTTCGGCGTTCGGGAAGCGGCTCAGTTCGGTCGACAGCGACTTCACCGGCCACGGATAGAACTGCTCCAGGCGCATAATATAGACGTCGTCCACGCCCTTTTCCTCACGCGCGTCGAGCAGATCGTAATAGACCTTGCCCGAGCAGAGGACGACGCGGCGGATCTTTTCCGGCGCGACCAGCTTGACCGAGGTGTTGACGCCGCGCTCGGCGTCGTCGTTCAGGACGCGGTGGAAGGACGAGCCGTCGGCCAGGTCGGCCAGGGTCGAGGTCGCCTTCTTGTGCCGCAGCAGCGACTTCGGCGTCATGACGATCAGCGGCTTGCGGAACTCGCGGCGCATCTGCCGGCGCAGGACGTGGAAGTAGTTGGCCGGGGTCGAGCAGTTGACCACCTGCATGTTGTCTTCCGCGCAGAGCTGGAGGTAGCGCTCCAGGCGAGCGGAGGAGTGCTCCGGCCCCTGGCCCTCGTAGCCGTGCGGCAGCAGCATCACCAGGCCGCTCATCCGCAGCCACTTGCGTTCGCCCGAGGAGATGAACTGGTCGATCACCACCTGGGCGCCGTTGGCGAAGTCGCCGAACTGGGCTTCCCAGAGGGTGAGCGTCTTCGGGTCGGCCAGGGAGAAGCCGTACTCGAAGCCCAGCACCGCCTCTTCCGACAGCGCCGAGTCGATGACCTCGAAATGGGCCTGGCCGGGGCGCAGGTGCGAGAGTGGGGTGTAGTGCTCCTCGGTGGTCTGGTCGATCAGGTCGCAGTGGCGCTGGACGAAGGTGCCGCGCACGCTGTCCTGGCCCGAAAGCCGGACGGCGAAGCCCTCGTCGAGCAGGCTGGCGAAGGCCAGGTGCTCGCCGGTCGCCCAGTCGATCCCCGCGCCGGCGTCGATGGCCGAGCGGCGGTTCTCGATCACCCGGCGGACGGTCTTGTGGACGTCCAGGCGCTCGGGGATGGCGGTGATCTGGCGGCCGAGGTCGACCAGCTTGCTCATCGGGACGCTGGTGTCGCCGCGGCGGTCGTCGCCCTCGGGCAGGGCCAGGCCCGACCAGGCGCCGTCCAGCCAATCGGCCTTGTTGGCCTTGTAGGTCTTGCCGGCGTCGAACTCCTTGTCGAGGAAGTCCTCGAATTCCTTCACCCAGCCGGCGATCTCCTCCTCGGTGGCCACGCCTTCGGCGATGAGCTGGCGGCTGTAGAGTTCGCGGGTCGACGGGTGGTCCTTGATCTTGGCGTACATCAAGGGCGAGGTCATCGTCGGGTCGTCGCCCTCGTTGTGACCGAACCGCCGGTAGCAGAACATGTCGATGACCACGTCCTTGCCGAACTGCTGGCGGAACTCGGTGGCCACCTTGGCGACGAAGGTCACCGCTTCGGGATCGTCGCCGTTCACGTGGAAGATCGGCGCCTCGACCATCAGCGCCACGTCCGACGGATAGGGCGAGGAGCGGCTGTACTGCGGCGCCGTCGTGAAGCCGATCTGGTTGTTGACGATGAAGTGGATGGTGCCGCCGGTGCGGTAGCCCTTGGTGCCGGAGATCGCGAAGCACTCGGCCACCACGCCCTGGCCGGCGAAGGCCGCATCGCCATGCAGCAGCAGCGGCAGGACGTGGCCGCGGCCGGAGTCCGGCGCATCGCGCAGGGTGAAGGCCTGCTTGGCGCGCGCCTTGCCCAGCACGACCGGGTTGACGATCTCCAGGTGCGAGGGGTTGGCGGTCAGCGACAGGTGGACGCTGTTGCCGTCGAAGGCGCGGTCGGACGAGGCGCCCATGTGATACTTCACGTCGCCCGAGCCCTCGATGTCGGACGGCACCGAGGAGCCGCCCTGGAACTCGTGGAAAATGACGTGGTACGGCTTGGCCATCACCGCGGCCAGCACGTTCAGGCGGCCGCGGTGCGGCATGCCCAGCACGATGTCGCGCACGCCGAGCGCGCCGCCGCGCTTGATGATCTGCTCCATGGCCGGGACCATGGCCTCGCCGCCGTCCAGGCCGAAGCGCTTGGTGCCCGGATAGCGCTTGTGCAGGAAGCGCTCGAAGCCTTCGGCCTCGATCAGCTTCTTCAGGATGGCGACCTTGCCCTCCTTGGTGAAGTGGATCTCCTTGTCGCGGCCCTCGATGCGCTCCTGCAGCCAGGCCTTCTGGGCCGGGTCGGAGATGTGCATGTACTGGACGCCGATGTCGCCGCAGTAGGTGCGCTTCAGCAGCGCCAGGATTTCGCGGATCGAGCCCGTCTCCAGGCCCAGCACGTAGTCGAGGAAGATCGGGCGGTCGAGGTCGGCCTCGGTGAAGCCGTAGGTGGCCGGATCGAGCTCGGAGGCGTCGCCCTCGGGCACGGTGACGCCCAGCGGGTCGAGGTTGGCGCGCAGGTGGCCGCGCATCCGGTAGGCGCGGATCATCATGATCGCGCGCAGGGAATCGAGGGTGGCGGCGCGGACCGATTCGGCGCTGGCCCCGGGGGCGGCGCGTTCGGCGACCTTGGCGCCGACCTTCGCCTCGACCGCCGGCCAGAGGCCGTCGATGGCCGAGAGCCAGTCCGGACGGGCGGCGGGCGCGCCGGCCTTGGTCCAGGAGCGCTGGCCGGCGGCGGCCTTCACCTCTTCGGCGCGGTCGTTCAGCGAGGCGAAGAAGGCCTGCCAGGAGGGGTCGACCGAAGCCGGGTTCGCCGCCCACCTGGCGTAGAGGTCCTCCACGAACGCGGCGTTGCCGCCGTAGAGGAAGGAGGTCTCAGCGAGCACCTCGTTGATCAGACTGCCGTCGTCCGCCATTTGGTCCGTTTTCCCGAGGGGTCCGGCGCGGACCTCAGGATGAAGGAGCCGAGCGCGAACCGCCCATACTACTTAGGTTGTCGCCGAGCGCCTGCCAGCGCCCGGCCGTGGGGTTCAGGCGCCTTTCAGCACCTGAACGAGGGTTTCGCCCAGCTTCGCCGGCGAGGGGGAGACGCGGATGCCCGCGGCCTCCATGGCCGCGATCTTGTCTTCCGCACCGCCCTTGCCGCCGGAGATGATGGCGCCGGCGTGGCCCATGCGGCGGCCCGGAGGCGCCGTACGGCCCGCGATGAAACCGACCATAGGCTTCTTGATGGGCGAATTTTTGATGAATTCCGCCGCGTCTTCCTCGGCCGAGCCGCCGATTTCGCCGATCATGATGATCGACTCGGTTTCCGGGTCCTTGAGGAACATGTCGAGGATGTCGATGAACTCGGTGCCCTTGACCGGGTCGCCGCCGATGCCGACCGCGGTGGTCTGGCCGAGGCCGACCTGCGAGGTCTGGTAGACCGCTTCATAGGTCAGGGTTCCGGAGCGCGAAACGACGCCGACCGAGCCCTTTTTGAAGATGTTGCCCGGCATGATGCCGATCTTGCAGGCGTCCGGCGTCAGCACGCCGGGGCAGTTCGGGCCGATCAAGCGCGACTTCGAGCCCGAGAGCGCGCGCTTGACCTTGATCATGTCGGCCACCGGGATGCCCTCGGTGATGCAGATGATCAGCGGGATCTCGGCGTCGACGGCTTCCAGGATCGAATCGGCCGCGAAGGGCGGCGGCACGTAGATCACGCTGGCGTCGGCGCCGGTCTGCCTGACCGCGTCCTCGACGGTGTCGAACACCGGCAGGCCGATATGGGTCTGGCCGCCTTTGCCCGGGGTCACGCCGCCGACCATCTTGGTCCCGTAGGCGATGGCCTGTTCGGAGTGGAAGGTGCCCTGGGCGCCGGTGACGCCCTGGCAGATGACGCGGGTTTCTTTGCCGATGAGAATGGACATTAGGCGGCTTCCCGAACGGCCTTGACGATCTTTTCGGCGCCGTCCGACAGGTCGTCGGCGGACACCACATTGAGGCCGCTCTCGGCGATGATCTTCTTGCCGAGCTCGACGTTGGTGCCCTCCAGACGGACCACCAGCGGCACCTGCAGGCCGACCTCCTTGACCGCTTCGACCACGCCCTCGGCGATGATGTCGCAGCGCATGATGCCGCCGAAGATGTTGACCAGGATGCCCTTCACGTTCGGGTCGGCGGTGATGATCTTGAAGGCCGCGGTGACCTTCTCCTTGCTGGCGCCGCCGCCGACGTCGAGGAAGTTGGCCGGTTCGGCGCCGTAGAGCTTGATGATGTCCATGGTCGCCATGGCCAGGCCCGCGCCGTTGACCATGCAGCCGATCTCGCCGTCGAGGGCGATGTAGCTGAGGTCGTACTTCGAGGCCTCGATCTCCTTGGCGTCCTCCTCGCTCTCGTCGCGCAGGGCGACGATGTCGGGGTGACGGAAGAGGGCGTTCGAATCGAAGCTGACCTTGGCGTCGAGCACCCGCAGGTGATCGTCGCCGGTGACGATCAGCGGGTTGATCTCGAGCATGCTCATGTCCTTGGCCAGGAACGCCGTGTAGAGCTGCGTGAGGAGCGTGGCCGCTTCCTTGGCGAGGCCGCCGGTCAGGCCAAGGGCCCCCGCCAGCTTGCGCGCATGGTGCGGGAAGACGCCGGTCGCCGGGTCGATCGAGAAGGTGACGATCTTGTCCGGGGTCGAGTGGGCGACCTCTTCGATGTCCATGCCGCCTTCGGTGGAGGCCACGACCGAGACCCAGCTCGTCTCGCGGTCGACCAGCAGCGACAGGTAGAATTCCTTGGCGATGGCGGCGCCTTCCTCGATGTAGAGGCGGTTCACCTGCTTGCCCTTGGGCCCGGTCTGGTGGGTCACCAGCACGCGGCCGAGCATCTCCTCGGCGTTGGCCTTGACCTCGTCGACCGACTTGACGACGCGGACGCCGCCCTTGGCGTCGGGGCCGAGGCCCTCGAAGCGGCCCTTGCCGCGTCCGCCAGCGTGGATCTGGGACTTCACGACGAAGACCGGACCGCCAAGGTCCTGGGCGGCCTTGACCGCTTCGTCGACGGAGAAGGCGGCATAGCCGCGCGGGACCGCCACGCCGAACTCGGAGAGGACGGACTTGGCTTGATGCTCGTGGATGTTCATGAGGCCGCGGAACGCGTGATGGGGAAGCCCGCCGGGGCCGACGGACGGGCCGGGTTATAGGCGCCATGCTTGCGTGTGGCAACCGCGCCACGCCAAGAAATCATTGTAATTTTAGTACGCCGCGCGCCCGCTCGGCGCCGGAGCCGCGGGCGGCCGCCGGTTTGCGTTCGGGGCGACATCGGCTATCTGCGGAGCCGGGCGAGGGCGGCGGGCCTGAAGGACGAGCCGAGCGATGCGCAAAGTCGGATGCGCGGGATGACGCAGGACCCGCCCCTGGGGCCGATCACCTGGGCTTCGGCCCGGCGCACCCTGGCGATCTCCGGCCTGATCGGGGTTTTCCTCAGCTTCGTCGGCGCGTTCGGCAGCGGGGGCATGCCGTTCGCGCCGCGCACCCTCTACATGGTCGCCCTCGCCTGGGTCGGCGGCGGCCTGGGCATGGTCGCCCTGCGGCTGGTGGTGAAGCTGGGATGGGGCGGGCGCCGGCGTCTGGTCCAGGCCGCGCTCGCCGCGGCCCTGATGACCTCGCCCATGACCCTGGCGGTGTGGGGCTCCACGCGGCTCATCCCGAACGGCGCCGCGCCGCTGGCCCAACTGCCCGGCTATTTCGGCGTGACCTTCGTCATGTGCGAGGTCATGACCCTCTTTGCGGTGTTCATGAACCTGCGCGCCGCCCCAGCCGCTCCCGCCGCCGCCCCGCCGCCGCGGTTCCTGGAGCGGCTGCCCGCCCGGCTGCGGGACGCCGAGCTGTGGGCGGTGGAGTCCGAGGACCACTACCTGCGCCTGCACACCTCCCAAGGCCAGGAGCTGATCCTGATGCGCCTGGCCGACGCCGTGGCCGAACTGGACGGGATCGAGGGGATGCAGGTGCACCGCTCCTGGTGGGTGGCGCGCGCGGCCATCGCCGAGGCCCGCCGGGGCGACGGCCGCGCCACCCTGACGCTCAAGGACAGCTCGGAGGTTCCCGTCAGCCGCACCTATGCGAAGGCGCTGCGCGAGCGAGGGTGGATTTAAGCGTCCATTCCTCCCCCTTTTTGGGGGAGGTGGATCGGCGCAAAGCGCCGAGACGGAGGGGGAC
>MEEW01000065.1 GCA_001724985.1 Phenylobacterium sp. SCN 69-14 | reverse complement strand
GGCCGGCGTGGCGATGGGCGCGTGGCTGATCCTCGGAGCGCTGGTGGAACTGGGCGAGCGCACCCGCGCCTTCCGCGCCTCGGCTGCTGAGTCCTGGCGGCGGCTGACCGGCCTGCCGCGCGGCGCCTGGGGCATGACCCTGGCCCATCTGGGCCTGGGCGTCTTCGTGCTGGGCGCCTGTTTCGAGACCGGCTGGAAGCTGGAGGCGGCCGAGACCCTGCCGGTCGGCGGGCGCCTGTCGCTGGGCGAATACAGCCTTGTCCTCGACGACATCCGCGGCGTCGAAGGGCCGAACTACGAGGCCGAGCGCGGCCAGCTTCGCGCCTTCAAGGGCGAGCGCCAGATCTGCGCCCCGAGGCCCGAGCGCCGCTTCTATCCGGCCGGCGGCCAGACCACCTCGGAGGTCGCCATCTGCACCCGGGGGATCGACCACCTCTATGTCGTGCTCGGCGAGCGGCGCGAGGCGGCCGGCCAGCCGGTGTGGCTGGTCCGCGCCTATTGGAACCCCTGGGCGCTGCTGATCTTCGTCGGGCCTGGGATCATGGCCCTGGGCGGCGTGGTGTCGCTCAGCGACCGGCGCCTGCGCCTCGCCGCCGGCCGCAAGCGGGAAGCCGTCGCATGAAGCGCCTGCTGGCCATCGCCGCGGCGGTGCTGTGCCTCGCCGCGGCCTCCGATCCGGCCGAGCGCCTGGCCGATCCGGCCCAGGAGGCGCGCGCCCGCGTGCTGTTCCGCGAGGTCCGCTGCCTGGTCTGCCAGAACGAGTCCATCGACGATTCCAGCGCCGAACTGGCCGCGGACCTGCGCCGCCTGGTCCGCGAGGAGATCAAGGCCGGCAAGAGCGACGGCCAGATCCGCGCCCATCTGACCGATCGCTACGGCGAGTTCGTGCTGCTGAAGCCGACCTTCTCATGGAGCAACGCGGCCCTGTGGGGCGCGCCGCTGCTGGTCGTGCTGGCGGGGCTGGGCCTGCTGGTCGCGAACTTCCGCAACCGCCCCGCCGACGAGGCGCTTTCCCCCGACGAAGAGGCGGCTGTCAGGCGTCTGTCCGAGGATTGATCGGCATGACAAGATTGCGCCAAAGATTGAGCGCTAAGACGTAGGCAGCGTGACTTAAACGTAACTTGAGAGACGTTGCGCTATCGGGCATCGCACCTAGCTTGTCGGGGGCGTGTCCGTGTTATGTGACCGCGGACGCCCACAGGGAAATTGAAGGCATATGACCTCGAAGAAGACCGGTTACCTCCTCGGCGCCTTGGCCGGCGTCGGTGTCGCTACGGCGGCCTTGGCGGGCGCCAACATGGCCGATCAGCCGCGCGCAGAGCAGACCAGCCAGCGCGGCCTGCTGATGAAGACCTCGATGTCGCCGATCTTCGCGCCGCCGCCGGGCGCGCCGCTGTCGTTCGCCGACATCTTCGAGAAGGTCTCGCCGGCCGTCGTCTCGATCAACGTCACCTCCGACGTCGATCCCTCGGCCCTGCGCCGCGTGCCGGGCTTCGAGAACTTCCCCTTCGGCGTCGTGCCGCGCCAGGGACCGGGCGGCGGCGGCGATGACGAGGAAGACCAGGGCGGCCAAGGCGGCCAGAGCGGACCGCCGAGCCGCGGGCCGCGCCTGCCCAGCCAGCAATCCTCGGGCTCGGGCTTCTTCATCTCGGCCGACGGCTACATCGTCACCAACAACCACGTCGTCGAGAACGCCAAGGAGATCAAGGTCGTGCTCAAGGACGAGCGCGAACTCGACGCGGTGGTGGTGGGCCGCGACGAAGGCACCGACCTTGCGGTGCTCAAGGTCAAGGGGAGCGGCTTCCCCTATGTGAACTTCGAGAACGCCGGCAAGCCGCGGGTCGGCGACTGGGTCATCACGGTCGGCAATCCGTTCGGCCTGGGCGGCACGGCGACGGCCGGCATCATCTCGGCCTATGGCCGCGACATCGGCGAGACCTTCGTCGACTACATCCAGATCGACGCGCCCATCAACCGCGGCAACTCCGGCGGCCCGACCTTCGACGTCTATGGCCGAGTGATCGGCGTGAACACGGCGATCTTCTCGCCGTCCGGCGGTTCGGTGGGCATCGGCTTCGCCATTCCCGCCGACGTGGCCGACGGGATCACCAAGCAGCTCATCTCGGGCGGCAAGGTGACGCGCGGCTATATCGGCGCCTCGATCCAGAACTTCACCGCCGAGATGGCCGAGTCCCAGGGGCTGGGCGCCCAGCGCGGCGCGATCGTCGCCAATGTGACGCCCGGCGGCCCCTCGGAGCGCGCCGGCCTGCAGTCGGGCGACGTGGTGATCGCGGTCAACGGCGTCAATGTGAAGACCTCTTCGGAACTGACCCGCGAGGTGGCCAAGGCCAAGGCCGGCGACGTGCTGCGGCTCGAGGTGCTGCGCGCCGGCAAGCGCCGGACCATCGACGTGCGTTCGGGCGTGCGTCCGACCGAGAAGGAGCTGGCCGCCAACGACAACGGCCAGGGCGGGTCCAGCCGCGGCGGGGGCGAGACCCCCGGCGCCCAGGCCCAGCGCCCGGTGGTCCTTGGCCTGGCGCTCGCTCCGCTGGACGAGGCGGCGCGCCTCCGCCTGAACCTCGAGGCGGGCTTCCGCGGCGTGCTCATCACCAGCGTCGATCAATCGTCCGATGCGGCCCTGCGCGGCCTGCGGCGTGATGACATCCTCGTCCAGGCGAACGGCGAGCCGGTGACCACGGCGGCCGAGTTCTCCGCGGCGGTGGCCGCGGCCAAGAAGGCCGGCCGCCAGAGCATCCTGGTGGGCGTCCATCGCAGCGGCCGCACCTCCTTCCTGCCGCTGAAGATTTCCGGCTAGGTTGGTTCAGCGCGCGGCGGTGAGGGCGGATGGCCGTTCTCGCCGCCCGCCACGTTTCGGCTTTGGGGGGCGGCGATGCGGATTCTGATTGTCGAAGACGACCTGGAAGCGGCCGAGGTGATGGACCGCGGCCTGACCGAGGCCGGCCATGAATGCGTCCGCGCCGCCGATGGCGAAGAGGGCCTGAGGGCCGCGCAGGCCGGCGAGTTCGACGTGATGATCGTCGACCGGATGATGCCGCGCATGGACGGCGTCACCATGGTCCAGGCGCTGCGCCGCGAGGCCGACCAGACCCCGGTGCTGTTCCTCTCGGCCCTGGGCGAGATCAACGACCGCGTGGACGGGCTGAAGGCCGGCGGCGACGACTATCTGGTCAAGCCCTACGCCTTCGCCGAACTGATCGCGCGGGTCGAGGCGCTGAGCCGCCGGCGCGAGACCGGCTCGGTCCAGACCCTGCTGCGCGTCGGCGAGCTCGAGATGGACCTGATCGGCCGGACCGTCCACCGGCAGGGCAAGGAGATCGATCTCCAGCCGCGCGAGTTCCAGCTTCTGGAATTCATGATGCGCCACGCCGGCCAGTCGGTGACCCGCACCATGCTGCTGGAGAAGGTCTGGGAATATCACTTCGACCCGCAGACCAACGTCATCGACGTGCACGTCTCGCGCCTGCGTTCGAAGATCGACAAGGGCTTCGAGCGTCCGATGCTGCAGACCGTGCGCGGCGCGGGCTATCGCCTCGATCCCTAGGCGCGCGCCATGCGTTTGCCGCGGCTCTTCCGCACCACGCCGTTCCGGCTGACGCTGCTGTTCCTGGCGCTGTTCGCGGCGGCGGCCAGCGCCTTCCTGGCCTATATCTATCTGGCGACGGCGGGCGAGGCGCAGCGGCGCACCGACCAGAACATCATCCGCGAGATGCGCTCCCTGGTCGCGGCCTACGACCGCGCCGGGGTCGATGCGGTGAACCAGTCGCTGATCGAGCGGGCCGCCAGCGAGCGGCCGTTCCTCTATCTGCTGATGAAGCCGGACGGGACGCGCATTTCCGGCTCCATCGCCGAATCGCCCATCGACAGCACGCCGGGCGCGCCCTCGCGGGCCAGCTTCTCGGTCACCGACTATGACGACGAAGGGCGGCTGGTGAAGCATCCGGCGCGCGGGGTGCAGGAGCATCTGAGCGGCGGGGAGATCCTCTTCGTCGGAGCCGACATCAGCGAAGACCAGGCCTATGTGGTGAAGATCGTCCGCGCGCTCTGGGGGGCCGGCGCGCTGGTCATCGTGCTGGGCCTGGCCGGCGGGTTGCTGGTCAGCCGCAACGTCTCGCGCAGCATGGGCGCGCTGAACGATGTGGTCGCGGCCGTGCGCAACGGCGACTTCGACGCCCGCGCCAGCGTGCGCGGCGCCCGCGACGAGTTCGACGAGCTGTCGGAAGGCATCAACGACATGCTCGACCGGCTCCAGCGCTCGATGGCCGGCCACCGCCATGCCGGTGACGCCATCGCCCACGACCTGCGCTCGCCCCTGACGCGGCTGCGCGCGCGGCTCGAGAGCGCCTATCTCGACGTCGAGGCCGGCAAGGGCGATGCGCAGGAGGCCCTGGCCCAGGCCCTGGACGACACCGACGGCGTCTTGAAGACCTTTTCGGCGGTGCTGGCCATCGCCCGGCTGCAGGCCGCCGGCCAGGCGCCGGACCAGGTGGTGTTCGACCCGGCCGAACTGGCCGCCGACCTCGCCGACCTCTACGAGCCCACCTGCGAGGACAAGGGGCTGGAGTTCGGCGCGGAACTGGCCAAGGACCTGCAGGTGCGCGGCAACCGGGAATTCCTGGCCCAGGCCCTGGCCAATCTGCTCGACAACGCCATCAAGTATACGCCGGCCGGCGGGGCGATCATGCTGCGGGTCCGCCGCCGCTCCTCGGGCGAGATCGAGTTCTCGGTCACCGACACCGGCCCCGGCGTGCCCGATGAGGACCGCGCCCGGGTGGTGGAGCGCTTCGTGCGCCTGGAGAACAGCCGCAGCGAGCCGGGCTCGGGCCTTGGCCTGTCCCTGGTCGCGGCCGTGGCCGAGGCGCATGGCGGGCGGCTCGAGCTTTCCGAGGGCCCCGGCAAGGTCGGGGAAATGGGCCCTGGCCTGCGGGTGGCGCTGATCCTGCCGCGCGCGCCGTAGGGGCCGCCAAGCAAGCCTTGCCGCGGCGGCTGGAGAAATGCCGGCCGGCCGCTAATGTCGTGGCATGACTCAGCTCAAGGACGTCATGCGCCCCTGCGGCCCCATCGCCGACCCGAAGGCCGCCGACCGCGCCCGCAACTTCCTGTCCGACGCCGCCGCCCGGGACGGGTGGACGCCGTTGCTGGAGGCGTCCTGGCCGGTCCTGGCCCCGGTGTTCGGCGCCTCGCCCTATCTGACCAGCCTGGCGCGGCGCGCTCCGGCGCGGCTGCAGGCCCTGCTGGAGGCCGATCCCGACGCGCGTTTCGCCGACCTGCTGGCGCGCACGGCCGAGCAGGCGGTCCTGGATTGGGACGGGGCCAAGGCGGGCCTGCGCAAACTGAAGGCCGAGGCGCACCTGCTGATCGCCCTGGCGGACCTGGGCGGTGTCTGGGACCTGGATGCGGTGACCGGCGCGTTGACGCGGTTCGCCGACGCGGCCCTGGCCTCGGCGCTGCAGGTCGCCGCCCGCGGCGAGTTCGAGGCCGGCCGGCTGACCCGCCTGGGCGAGGGGGAGGAAGGGCCGGTCCCGGGCTGGTTCTGCATCGCCATGGGCAAGCATGGCGCCTATGAGCTCAACTATTCCAGCGACATCGACATCTCGGTCTTCTACGAGCCCGAGCTCCTGCCCCTGGCCGAGGGCGTGGAGACTCAAGCCTTCGCGGTGCGCCTGACCCATCGGCTGGCGGACATGATGCAGGACAAGACCGCCGACGGTTACGTCTTCCGCGTCGATCTGCGCCTGCGCCCCGATCCGTCCTCGACGCCGCCGGCCATCCCGGCCCCCGCGGCCTTCGACTATTACGAGAGCGTCGGCCAGAACTGGGAGCGGGCGGCCTTCATCAAGGCGCGGGCCGCGGCCGGCGACATCGGGCGCGGCCGGGCCTTCCTGGAGGAGCTGGCCCCCTTCGTCTGGCGCAAGAACCTCGACTTCGCCGCCATCGCCGACATCCACTCGATCAAGCGCCAGATCCACGTCCACAAGGTCGACGAGCGCCTGACCGCCAAGGGCGTGGACCTGAAGCTGGGACGGGGCGGCATCCGCGAGATCGAGTTCTACGTCCAGACCCAGCAACTGATCCTGGGCGGGCGCCATCCCGAGCTGCGCTCGCCGCGCACGATCGACGCGCTGCGGGCGCTGGAGGCGGCCGGCCATGTCGCCCCCCAGGCCGCCGACGAACTGGCCGAGGCCTATGGCCAGCTTCGGGCGGCCGAGCATCGCGTGCAGATGCTGGCCGACGAGCAGACCCACAAGCTTTCCGAATCCGATGGCGAACGGAAGCGGGTCGCCGCGCTCAGCGGCTATGACCGCGTGCGCAGCTTCGACGCCGCCATCGAGCGCATCCTGAGGACGGTGAACCGGCGCTATGGCGAGCTGTTCCCAGACGAGGAGCAATTGTCGTCGAAGTTCGGCAGCCTGATCTTCACCGGCGTCGAGGACGATCCGGAAACCCTGGCGACCCTGGCGCGGATGGGCTTTTCGCATCCGGCCGGCGTCTCGCAGACCATCCGCAACTGGCACCACGGCCATATCCAGGCCACCCGGACCGAGCGCGGGCGCGAGCTTTTCACGCGCCTGGCGCCGCGGCTGCTGGAGGCGGCCCAGGCGACGGGGGCGCCGGACGCGGCGTTCAAGCGGTTCGAGGCGTTCTTCTCCAAGCTGTCCTCGGGGGTTCAGCTCCAGTCGCTGTTCCTGGCCCAGCCGCGGCTGTTCGAGCTGACGGTGCAGGTGATGGCCTTCGCCCCGCGCCTGGCCCATACGCTCGCCCGGCGGCCGGCGGCGCTGGACGCCATGCTGGACGGCGCCTTCTTCGCCGATATCGACCGCGGCGAGGACCGCGAGGTGATGGCCGTGGCGGTGGGCCGCGCCGACGGCTTCGAGGAGGTGATGGACGCGGTGCGCCGGGTGCATCGCGAGCAGGCCTTCCGGGTCGGGGTGCAGGTGATGAGCGGGGCCGCGAGCGCCGAGGTCGCCGGGCGGGCCTTCGCCGACCTCGCCGACATCTGCATGGAGGTGCTGGCCCCCGCCGCCCTGGCCGAGGCCGAGCGGATCGGCGGCGCCTTCGAGGGCGAGGTGGCGGTCATCGCGCTGGGCAAGTGCGGGTCGCGCGAGATGAGCGCGGGCTCGGACCTCGACCTGATGACCCTCTATCGGCCGGGCGACCCGGCGGCCGTCTCCTCGATCAAGGAGTGGAGCGCCGACGTATTCTACGGCCGCTTCACCCAGCGGCTGATCGCGGCCCTGTCGACGCCGACCGCCGAGGGCGAGCTCTACGAAGTCGACATGCAGCTTCGGCCCTCGGGCACCAAGGGGCCGGTCGCGGTGAGCTTCCCCGCCTTCGAGGACTATTATTCCGGCGAGGCCGAGACCTGGGAACTGCTCGCCCTGACCCGCGCGCGGGTGGTCTGGGCTTCGAGCCCGGCCTTCGCCGCCGACGCCGCGGGCGCCGTCGAGGCGGCGCTGCGCCGGCCGCGCGAGCGCGCACGGACCGCCGCCGACGTGCGCGACATGCGCCAGTTGCTGGAACAGGAGCGGCCGCCGAAGGGCGCCTGGGACCTGAAGCTGTCGCCCGGCGGCCTGGTGGATATCGAGTTCGCCGCCCAGTTCCTCCAACTCGCCTACGCCGCGGAGGGCGGGCCGCTGCGCCAGAACACCGCCGAGGCCCTGGCCGCCTTCGAGGGCCGTGCGCCGGCCGAGCCGCTGGCGGCGCTGCGCAAGGCCTGGACCCTGCAGCAGAACCTCACCCAGCTCCTGAAGGTGGCGCTCGGCGACCAGGGCGATCCGGAGGAGGAGCCCAAGGCCTTCCGCGCCCTGCTGGCGCGGGCCGGCGGCGTCAGGGACTTCCGCACGCTTCGCACCCGGCTGGACACGGCGCGGCAAGCGGCTCGCGCGGCCTATCTGACGATTGTCGGCGGCTGAGCGACGGAAATGCGCGCCGCCTGCGTTTGAGGATCAGGCAGGAAGCGAAGGACGCGTCATGATCCAGACTGTTCAGACCGGCGCGGCCGCCTTGCGCCGGACGAGAGGCCGTGGCGAAGCTTGAACGACATAGGCGGCTTGCGCCTGCAGGCGAGGTGAGACTTGGGCGATCCGGACGAGGCGTTGCTGGCGCGCGTCGCCGATGGCGACCCCGCGGCCGTGCGCGCGCTGGTGGCCCGCAAGCTGCCCCGATTGCTGTCGCTGGCCGTGCGCATGCTGGGCGATGCGGCCGAGGCCGAGGACGTGGCGCAGGAGACCTTCGTGCGCGCCTGGAAGCAGGCGCGGGCCTGGCGGCCGGGCGTGGCCAAGTTCGACACCTGGATGCATCGGGTGGCGCTCAATCTCTGCTACGACCGGCTGCGCCGCCGCCGGGAAGCGCCGACCGACACCCCGCCCGAGGTGGTGGACGACGGGCCGGCGCCCGATCGGGGATTGCAGGCGATGGAGACCGGCGAGCGGGTGGCCGCGGCCATGCGGGCTTTGCCGGACCGGCAGCGGGAGGCGATCGTCCTCTGCCACTATCAGGAGCTCTCCAATATCGAGGCGGCGGCCCTGATGGGGGTCAGCGTCGAGGCGTTGGAAAGCCTGCTTTCCCGCGGGCGGCGCGCCCTGCGCGCGGCGCTGGCGGACATGGTGGGAGACTAGGCTGATGACGCGGGACGGATTCGAAGCTCTGGCCCAGGCCTATGGCGGCGACATGGCGCGCTGGCCGCAGGATCATTGGGACGAGGCGGCGCTGTTCGCCGCGCAACAGCCGGACCTGGCCGCCGGCGTCCTGGCCGCCGCCGCGCGGCTGGACGAGGCGCTGGACGCCTGGGCGCCGCTCGCCGTGTCGCACGGCCTGCGCGAGGCGGTGGTGGCCGCTGCGCCCGCGCCCAGGGTCCGGCGCGGCCTGACCGCCTGGATCTGGCGCGCGGGGGCCGGGGCGGGGCTGGCGGCGGCCTGCGCCGCGGGTCTGATGGTCGGGGTGATGCTGTCCGAGGCGGTGACCCCGGTCTCGGCCGACGAGACCGTCAGTGCGTCCCTCGCCAATTATGACGACCTGACGGGACTGGTGAACGGAGAGGGAGCCTGACCTTGAGCCGCAAGACCCTGGCCATCGCGCTGTTCGCATCGCTGGCGCTCAACCTCTTCCTGGTGGGGGCCGTCGCCGGCGGACTGGTGGTCGGCCATCGCGTCCGCGGGGGCGAGCATTCCGCCGGCCTGCGCGCCCCGCCGCCCGTGTGGCGTGCGGGCGAGGTCTTGTCCGAGGATCAGGCCCAGGCCTATCGCGCCGCGCTGCGCGGGGAGGGGCGGGCGGCGCGCGAGGCCATGCGCGCGGCCCGCACCGCGCGTCTCGACGCCTGGCGCAGCCTGGAAGCCCAGCCGTTCGACCCGCAGGCCGCCAAGGCGCGCCTGGCGGAGATCCGCGGGCAGGAGGCCGACGCCCGCGGCCAGATCGAGAACCGGATCGTCGATTTCGCCGCCGGCCTGTCGCCGGCCGACCGCGCGGCCCTGGCCAAGGGGCTGACCGCCCAGCGCCGCGAGGACCGGGGGCCGCCGCGTCGGGACGATCCCCCGGGGCCGGGGCGGTCAGGGAGAGACGCCGGTCCCTGAGCCGATCAGGGCGATCAGCCCGCGCGGAAAGGTCTGGCGCCAGGCCAGATCGTCGTGGCCGCCGGCGAACTCCTCATGGACGACGGCATAGCCCTTGGCCCTCAGCACGTCGCGCAGGGCGCGCGTGCTGTCCCGAATGCCCGAGCCGGCCTCCAGGACGCCTGAGTTGAGGTAGAAGCGGAGCGGCGCGCGCTCGCGTGCGGCGAAGGCGCGGGCCACCCAATTGGGCTCGGAGTCCGATCCGGCCGGCCCTTCGCCGCCGCCAGGCGCCCACCAGAAGGAGCCGGATTGGCTGAGGACGGCGCCTACCGCGTCGGGCCGGTGCAGGCCTGCGCAGGCGGCGGCCAGGCCGCCATAGCTGGCGCCGGCGGCGATCACCTGGGCGGCTTCCCGCGTGATGGCGAGCCGCGCCCGAACGGCGGGGATCAGCTCGTCGGCCAGGAAGTCCGAGAATTTCGGATTGCAGGCCAGGTGAGACGCCCGGGTCTCGGCGCTGGGATTGACGACGAAAACGGCCGCCAGGGGCGGGATCGCCCCCTGCGCGATCATGTTGTCCAGGATGGCGGTCGCCTCGATCCGCTCCAGATAGCGGTCGGCGTCGAAGACGATGAGCAGCGGAAGCGGCTCTGTGGAAGGCGGCCCCGGCGGCCGGTAGAGAACCGCCGAATACTGCTGGCCCAAGGCGCTGCTGAAGAGATCGAAGGACTGGGCGCCGCCGCGGCGCGCGCTGGGGCGCGGTTCGGTGAAGCTCAGGGGCGGCGCGCCCTCCAGTTCCACCACCGAATACCGGTCGAACCGGCCGAGCGCCGGATCGGCGGGCCACAGCTTTCGATTCAGCGGATCGGTCTGGCTGACCGCCAACAGCGCGTCGCGCCGCTCGGGACGGGGGGCGTCGGCGCCGATCGGGGCGTCGGGTGCGAGCTGATAGGTGAGCCGCGTCCCGGCCGGTAGGAGCACGGCGCGATACCAGACGTCGCTGCCCGCCAGATGCTCGAACGCGTTGTCGTCCATGCGCGGCGCCCAGACCGGCCAGTTCAGATGGACGCTCCGGGTGTCCGGGGTTCCGCGCCACAGGAAGGTGACGCGGACCTGGCCGCTCTCCGCCGGTTCGGCCAGGTAGCCGCCGCCTTCGACGACCTCCCGCCAGAAGGCCTCGGTTCCGCCGCCGCGTTGCAGGTCCGCCTGCAGGGCCCGCAG
>MEEW01000064.1 GCA_001724985.1 Phenylobacterium sp. SCN 69-14 | reverse complement strand
GGCCGCCCAGAGCAGGCAGACGAAGGTCAGCAGGGCGAAGTCGCGGAGCGCCATGGCCGCGGTTAGGCGCGGTCGGGCGGGATTTGGCAAGCCCGCGTCTTGTTCGCGACCAGGGAAATCGCCGATTGTGTCGGCTCGTCACCCGCAGGAGTTCGCCCCATGACCGCCGCCCCCTTCCTCGGCCCCGATGTCGTCGACCGCGGGTCGGCCTGGATCGACCCGTCCGCCAGGATCTTCGGCGCAGTGGAGATCGCCGAGGAGACCTCGATCTGGTGCAATGTGGTGGTGCGGGCCGAGAGCCAGAAGGTGGTCATCGGCCGGCGGAGCAATATCCAGGACTTCGTGATGATCCACGTGGGCGCGGGCACGCCGACCATCGTGGGAGAGAACTGCTCGATCACCCATCACGTGACGCTGCACGGCTGCGATATCGGCGACGACTGCCTGATCGGCATCGGGGCGACGATCATGGACGGCTGCGTGATCGGCGCCGGCTCCATCGTGGCGGGCGGCAGCTTCCTGAAGGAAGGCACGGTGATCGCGCCCAACTCCATCGTCATGGGCTCGCCCGGCGTGGCGACCAAGACCCGCGACAACAGCCTGGCCAACCGGATGAACGCCTTCCTCTACTGGCGCAACGCCCAGGGCTATGCGCAGGGCGACTATCGGGTGTGGTCCAAGGAAGGCTTCCGCGCCGAGATGGCCGCCGAGCGGGCGCGGCTGACGTCCGCCTGATCTGGGCGGCCCCTGATGGTGCGGCCGCACCGCCAGATCAGGCCGCCGTAGACAGACGGGCGACCTTGATGTCGTCCTCATGGCCCCGCGCCTGGGCGAGGTCGTAGGCCCCTTGCATCCGCATGAGGGTTTCAGCCCTCAGACCGAAGGCCTTCTCGAAGCGGATCGCCATGTCGGCCGTCAGCGCCGTGTGGCCGTTCAGGACGTTGCTCAGATTCTGGCGCGAGACCCCGAAATGCTGGGCCAACGCCTTCACGTTGAAGCCGGCCGGCTCCACCATCTGCCGCTTGAGCCAGCACCCCGGATGAATATGGATCGACGGATGAAGCTTGATCGCCATCAGTTATAATCCTCCAGGTCCAGGTCAGCGATCACAGCCCCGTCCACCAGGCGGAAGGTTAGCCGCCAGTTCTTCGTGACCGTCATCGCATAGGAGCCCTTGCGGTCTCCGGCGAGGGCGTGGAAGCCGAAATTCGGCGGGACGCCGAGTTCATCGACGCCGTCCGCAGCCACGAGGAATGCGATCATGTCGATGACCCGGCCAGCCTCGATCACACCCTTGGCGCTGCCCGTCTCGACGAGCTTGCGAAGCGCCTTGTGCCTGATGCTCTCGATCTCCACGTGTCAATAGATAGGCGACACTCCAGAACGTGTCAACTAACGATTGACACCCCATCCGATCCGCCGACCGGACGTCCGGACTAAGGACGGACCGCCTTAGGCGCCCGCCGCCGCCGGCATGGCGTCACCGATCGCGGCCATGTCCATGTACATGTATTCCCAGACGTGACCGTCGAGGTCCTGGAAGCTGCAGCCGTACATCGGGCCCATGTCCAGGACCGGCTTCCAGGGCTTCGCGCCGGCGGCCAGGGCCTTGGCGAGGATGTCGTCGATCTCGGCGCGGCTGTCGGCCGAGAGGCAGGTCAGGACCTCGGTCGCCTTGGTGGCGTCGCTGATCTCGCCGGTGATGAAGTCGCGGAACCGCTGATGCTCCAGCAGCATGACGAAGATGTTTTCGTCCACCACCATGCAGGCGGTTTCCTCGTTGCTGAACTGCTCGTTGAACCCATAGCCGAGGGCGCCGAAGAACGCGCGCGAGGCGGCGACGCTTTTCACGGGCAGGTTCACAAAGATCATTCGCATGGGATGTCCTCCAGAGGGTTCGCCCCTAGGACGATGCGCCCCGGCCCATTCCGACAGGCCGGCGCGAAAAAAGAAACGGCGCCCCGGCATAGCCGGGGCGCCGCCTGCGTCGAACTGGGATGGAGCTCTTAGGCCGCCTTGCCAAGGCTGAGGGTTTCGTAGCGGGCCAGGTGATGGTCGACCGAGCCGAAGGCGCTTTCGATCATGGTGGCGCGCTTGAAGTAGTGGCCGATGGCCATTTCGTCGGTCATGCCCATGCCGCCGTGAAGCTGGATGGCGTTCTGGCCGATGAACTTGGCGGCCTTGCCGATCTGCACCTTGGCGGCCGAGGCGCCCTTGGCCCGCTCGATATCGCTGTCAGCCAGCTTGATGTTGGCCATGTAGGTCATCGAGATCGACTGCTCGAGATTGATGAACATGTCGACCATGCGGTGCTGCAGCACCTGGAACTGGCTGATCGGCTGGCCGAACTGCTTGCGCTGCTTGGTGTATTCCAGCGTGCCTTCGTGCAGCTTGCGGAACACGCCGCAGGCCTCGGCGCAGGTGGCGACGGTCGCTTCGTCGATCACCTTCTCGACCAGCGGCAGGCCGCCGCCTTCCTGGCCGATCAGGGCGTCGGCGCCGACCGAGACGTTCTCGAAGGTGACTTCGGAGGCGCGGAAACCGTCGACGGTCGGGTAGTCGCGGGTGGTCACGCCCGGCGCGGTCTTCGGCACGATGAACACCGAAACGCCGCCCTCGTCGCGCTGGCCGCCGCCGGTGCGGGCGGTGACGATCAGGTGGGTGGCGTAGGGCGCTCCGATCACCACGGCCTTGTGGCCGTTGATGACGTAGCCGGAGCCGTCCTTCCTGGCGGTGGTCTTCAGGTCCTGCCAGGTGTAGCGGCCTTGCGGCTCGGCATAGGCGAAGGCGATGATGGTCTCGCCGCCGATGACGCCGCCGATCAGGTCGGACGCGCCGGCGTAGCCCGAATGCTTCAGGAAGCCGCCGCCGATCACCACCGTGCCGAGATAGGGCTCGACCACCAGGGCTTTGCCGAGCTCTTCCATGATGACCATGTTCTCGGTCGAGCCGCCGCCCAGGCCGCCGAGGTCTTCGGCGAACGGCGCGCCGAGGATGCCCAGTTCCTCGGCGAAGGCCTTCCAGACGTTCGGACGCCAGCCCGGCTCGGCCTTCAGGGCGTCACGGCGCTGTTCGAAGCTGTAGTGGTCGGCCAGATAGCTCGCGACCGTGTCGCGCAGCATCGACTGTTCTTCGGTGAAGCTGAAATCCATCTGGTTTCCCCGTACGATGCCCCGCCCGAGCGCTCCGGCCCAGGCGGGAATAGGCTTTGTTCTGTGACTTTAGGACGATCTGCGCCTAGAGGCCCAGCACGGCCTTGGCGATGATGTTGCGCTGGATCTCGTTGGATCCGCCGTAGATCGAGGTCTTGCGGCCGTTGAAATAGGCGCCGGCCAGGCCCTCGGCGTAGTCGGGGCCGATATTGGCGTTGTGGCCGAGGTCGCGCAGATAGGGCGCGCCGTAGTGGCCGACCGCCTCCAGGGCCAGTTCGTTGAGGCGCTGCTGGATCTCGGTGCCCTTGATCTTCAGGATCGAGCTTTCCGGCCCCGGACCCTTGCCGCTGGATTCGCCGGCCAGGGTGCGCAGCTCGGTGAACTCCAGCGCCGTCAGGTCGATCTCCAGCTCGGCGACCTTGCGCTTGAAGAACGGGTCGGCCAGCAGCGGGCCGCCGGTGTCCGAATTCTCGGTCTTGGCGATCTCGCGCACCTTCTCCAGGCCGCGCTTGGAGCGGGCGACGCCGGCGATGCCGGAGCGTTCGTGCGCCAGCAGCGCCTTGGCGCAGGTCCAGCCCTGGTTCTCGTGGAAGATGCGGTTCTCGACCGGCACCTTCACATTGTCGAGGAAGACGTCGTTGACCTCGTGGCCGCCTTCCAGGGTGGTGATGCGGCGGACCTCGATGCCCGGGGTCTTCATGTCGATCAGCAGGAAGGAGATGCCGGCCTGCGGCTTGGCGTCCGGGTCGGTGCGGACCAGGAAGAAGCCCCAGTCGGCGTGCTGGCCCAGGGTGGTCCAGGTCTTCTGGCCGTTGACGATGTAGTATTCCTTGCCGTCGTCGCCGGTGACGCGCTCGGCCTTGGTCTTCAGCGAGGCGAGGTCGGAGCCGGCGCCCGGCTCGGAATAGCCCTGGCACCACCAGACGAGGCCGTCGCGGATGCCGGGCAGGAACTTCTCCTTCTGCTCCTGCGTGCCGAAGGTGTAGATCACCGGGGCCAGCATGGAGACGCCGAACGGCAGGATGCCGATGGTGTCGGCGCGGGCCTGCTCCTCGGACCAGATGTACTTCTGGGTGGGCGTCCAGCCCGTCCCGCCGAACTCGACCGGCCACGAGGGGGTCGACCAGCCCTTCTTGGCCAGGATGCGGTGCCAGGAGAGGTAGTCCTCCTTGCCCAGTTCCTCGCCGCGGTTCTGCTTCTCGCGCAGCTCCTTGGGATAGTTCTGGGCGATGAAGGTGCGGGCCTCCTCGCGGAAAGCGGCGTCTTCGGGCGAAAAATCGAGGTTCATCAAGGGCTCCCTGGCGCGAGCATTTACAGCGTATTTCGTTGGGCGCGACCATAGGCGAGCGCGCGGGCGATGTGAAGATGACGTTTACGTCTACGTCACATCAACTTGTCGCGGCCCAGGATAGACGAACCTTCGCCATGCGCCGGCGTTGGAGGTGTTGCGCCAAGGCCATCTGGCGTGCATCCGATGAGCCCATGCCCCGCGTCCTTACCTACAACGTCCATCGCTGCGTCGGCACGGATCGGAAACTGGACGTCGGGCGCGTCGCCGAGGTGATCGCGCGGCTGGAGCCGGACATCGTGGCCCTGCAGGAACTGGACGTGGGCCGGGCGCGGACCGGCGGCGTCGACCAGGCCCACAAGATCGCCCAGCGGCTGAAGATGGGCTTCCACTTCCACCCGGCCCTGCGGGTCGAGGAGGAGCTGTACGGCGATGCGATCCTGACCGCCTTTCCCGAACGGATCATCCAGACCGGCCCCCTGCCCGGCTATCCGCCGATCCCGCGGCTGGAGCCGCGCGGGGCGCTGTGGGTGGCGATCGAGGTCGAGGGCCGGCCGGTGCAGGTGCTGAACACCCACCTTGGCCTGGTGCCGCGCGAACAGCAGATTCAGGCCTCGTGGCTGGCCGGGCCAAAGTGGCTGGAGCATCCGATGCGCAAGGGGCCGACCATCCTGCTGGGCGACTTCAACGCCACCGCCAGCTCGGTCGTCTACCGGACCCTGAGCGCCCGGCTGGAGGCGGCGCGGCGGCTGGCGCCGGTCAAGACCCCGACCTCGACCTTTCCCTCGGCCCTGCCGGTGCTGCGCATCGACCACATCTTCGTCAGCCCGGACATCGTGGTGGAGGACGTCTTCACCCCCTTCGACCCGCTGACCCGCGTGGCGTCGGACCACCTGCCGCTGGTGATGGACTTCAGCGTGGCCTGAAGCGGGCCTGCAGCGGATCGCCCGGATAGAGCAGGTCGCGGCGGCGCATGGCGCGCCAGGAATCGCGGACGCTGTAGGGGTCGCCCAGGTGATAGGTGGCGACGATCTCGCCCAGCGGCGTCTGCTTCATGGGCAGGATGGGCGAAAGCCGCCCTTCGCGGTTCAGGAACTCGATGGCCGGGATCAGGCCGCCGCGCTCGGCCCGCGCCTTGGCGACGGCGTCGCCCGTGCAGCCGATGAAATGGCCGATCAGGCGGTCGCGCAGGGCCGCGAGCGCCATCTCCTCCCGCCCGTCACGCGCCTCGACCGCCAGCTCGGCCTCGGTGTCGAAGCCGCCCGAGCGGTTGTTGAGATTGGCCGAGCCGACGCGGGCCAGCCGCTCGTCGATGATCGTGACCTTAGAATGGACGATGATCTTGGTCCCCCGGGGCGTGGTCGGATACCAGGCCCGGAAGCGCCCGAAGACGTCGGCCGCCCGCAGCCGCCAGAGCATGTTGGAGCGCGCCCGGTCCATGGTGAGCTGGTCGAACCAGCTCGGGCTGCGGCCGGTGGAGATCAGCACCACCTCGGGCCCGTCCGGCTCGGCCAGGCGCCGGGCCAGGGCCGCGGCGTAGAGCGGCGAGGCGAAATACTGGTTCTCCAGATAGATGATCGAGCGGGCGGCCTCGATCGACTCCAGGGTCAGGCGGCGGATCTCGTGGACGCCGGGGCGCCCGTCCCATTCCGGCTCGGTGCGGCTGATGGCGACGTCGAGGTCCTGCAGGTGAGCCGGGATGTGGGCGGGCCAGGGGTCCTCGGGCGCCGGCGGCGGGACCGGCAGGGCCTGGCCCGTGGCGCGCCGCCAGCGCTCGCGCGCCAGGTCGCCGAGCGCGGCGGCCGCCTGGCCGTCGACCATCATCATCACCTCATGGCGCGGGGCGTGGTGATGCTGGTCGGGCATGATGCGGCGCGGATCGTGTTCCAGGTGGCCGGGCGTATCCCAGCGATCGACGCTGATGTCGCCGCCGCCGCAGAAGGCGAGCGCATCGTCGACCACCAGGACCTTCTGATGGTGGCAGGCGCCGAACGGCACGTGATCGTCGAGCCAGAACTTGACGTTCGTGCCGCGGAACCAGGCGCGCGCCTTGTGCGGGAAGAACTGCTGGCTGGCGGCGATCGGCAGGGCCGACTTCCAGATCAGCACGCGGATGTCGAGGTCGGGCCGCGCGCGCGACAGCGCCACCAGGATGCGGCCCACCTCGTCCGGATCGGCCGGCCCGTCGAAGCCGTCCGGGAACAGCCGGGCGCGCGGGTCGAACCCCCAGCCCAGCAGCAGCACCGAATGGCGCGCCTTGCGCACCGCCTCGAAGACGGCGGTGAAATAGGCTTCGGTGTCGACCAGGAAGGCGGCGCGGTCGGCATGCGCCTTGCGCCAGCACGTTTCTCCCGGCCTCAGCAGTTCCATCGCCGACATCTGGCCCCACCAACGCAACCGTGACTTAGAAAGCCTATGGTCAAGCCGGGTTCCGCGCGAGGGCGCAGGCGAGAAAAGAACGCCCGGCCGGGCCGGGCGCTTAGAGCATTTTCCGCCGAAGTGGACACCGGTTCGGTGTAGAAAATGCTCTAAATTCAAAGAGTCTTGAGCGTGATCCGATTCTATCGAAGCGGATCACGCTCAAGGGCGGCCTGGAGAGACTGGCGGCTCGATTATCCCTTGTAGACCTGGCAGGGGCCGTTGAGTTCTGCGGTCAGCCGCGCCTTGCGCTCGGCGTTGTCGGTCTTGCCCTCGCGCTTGGCGCGGTCGAACTCGGCCTTGCCGCGATCCATGACGAAGGTGGTGCGGCTGCGCCCCTCGGTCTTCAGGAAGGCGTCCATGGCGGCGGTGTCCACGGCCGCGACGCCGGAGGCGGCAAGGCCGCGGCAGCGGCTGGCGCGCAGGTAGTCGACATCGCTGGCGGCGGCGGCGGCCGACCCGGCGGCCGCCAGCACGCCCGCGGCGGTCAAGGTGATGGCGATCAGTTTCATGGCGTTACTCCCTCGCAAACAGTGCGCGAAACCTGCGCGGGGAGCGCCCGATGCTCAAATGAATTCCCGGCAATGAACAGTATTTGCGGATTAAATTAAAGTCATGATGCCTGAGCGTTGCTTGCGTCAGATAAACAACTTGTAATGTTTGGACGAAGACGCAAGTCTGCAGCCCATGCCGTTTTCGCTTCAGATGGACGCCGCCGGCGTCAACGCCCTGCTCCGGCGCGCCTTTCCCGACGGGCCGGACGCCCACTTCCCGACGGTGACGCAGGCCGAGCCGGGGCGCGTGCTGGTGGTCCGCCCCTATCACGCCAGCATGCTGCGGCCCGGCGAACTGGTCTCGGGCCCGACTCTCATGGGCCTGGCCGACACGGCCGCCTATGCGCTGGTGCTCTCGCACGTCGGCGAGCAGTTGATGGCGGTGACCAGCTCGCTGGTGATGAACTTCCTGCGCGGCGCCCGGCCCGGAGACATCTTCGCCGAGGCGCAGATGCCGCGGCTGGGCCGGCGCAACGCGGTCTGCGACGTCAGGCTCTGGACCGAACGGCCCGACCGGCTGGCGGCGCAGGCCACGGTGACCTACGCTATCCCCTGACATGACCGACGCTCCCCGCCGCCCGCCGCCCCCGATCAAGACGCCTTGCGTGAAGGTCTGCGTGGTCGATGGGGAAAGCGGCCTTTGCATGGGCTGCTACCGGCGGCTGAACGAGGTGGCCGGCTGGGCGCGCCTGACCGAGGCCGAGCGCGAGGCGATCATGGCCGAGCTGCCGTCCCGCCGCGCCCTGATCCGGCCCGAGAAATTGGCGATGTTTTAACCCTAACCCATTGCTCAGGTTAGGATTTCGGAAATACCCGATTCACCCGTTGCAAACCTCGATGCGCCTAGGGTCAGGGCTCCGGCGGCGCAAGTCGCCCAGCGACGAGGTGCAGGATGCTCAAGATGGCGGTGCTGGCCCTGATGGGCGCGGTGTCGGCGGTGGGCGTGGCTCAGGCCGTTTCCAGCTTCCAGACGTCGGCGGAGACGCCGCAGCTTCGCGCGGCCATCGCCGTCGCCCCGCAGGCCGCCCAGGGCGCGCCGGCCTCGATCGCCAAGGCGAGCGACGGCCACTATTGGGCCGAGGCCGATGTGAACGGCGCGCGGGTCCGCTTCCTGGTCGACACCGGCGCCAGCGCCGTGGCCCTGACCCTGGCCGACGCCAAGCGGCTGGGCATCGCCACCGACAAGCTTTCCTACAGCTACAAGGTGATGACCGCCGCCGGCGAGGCGCGGGCCGCGCCGGTGACCCTGGGCAAGGTGTCGGTCGCCGGCACGCAGCTTCGCGAGGTCGAGGCGCTGGTCATCGACAAGGGGCTCGACTCCTCGCTGCTGGGGATGACCTATCTAGGCCGCCTGGCCAGCTTCGAGGCGACGCGCACCTCGCTCATCCTGCGCCCGTAGGACCTGGGCGAGCGCGGCCTCGATCACCTCGATCCCCGCTCCGGACTTCACGCCTTCGACGGTGAGGATGCGCCGCCAGGCCCGCGCGCCCGGCAGGCCGTGGAACAGGCCCAGCATGTGGCGGGTCATGGCCGCCAGGTGCGTCCCCCCCGCCAGTTCTCGCTCGACATAGGGGCGGTAGAGTTCGACCGCCTCGGCGGGGCCGACATCGCTCCCCTGCCCGAACACGCGGCGGTCCACCTGCCCCAGCAGGGCGGGCGTATGATAGGCCGCGCGGCCCAGCATGACGCCGTCCATGACCTCCAGATGCGGCAGGGCCTCGCCTAGCGAGCCGATCCCGCCATTGATGGCGATGGTCAGGTGCGGCCGCTCGCGCTTGAGGCGGTGGACCAGGCCGTAGTCCAGCGGCGGCACATCACGGTTCTCCTTGGGCGAGAGGCCCTTCAGCCACGCCTTGCGGGCGTGGACAACGAAGCCGGTCACGCCGGCCTGGGCGCAGAGGTCGACGAGGCGGAAAAGGCTCTCCTCCGGGTCCTGGTCGTCGACGCCGATGCGGCACTTCACCGTGACCGGGACCTTCACCGCCGCCGCCATGGCCGCCATGCACTCGGCGACCAGCTCCGGCTCGCGCATCAGGCAGGCGCCGAAGCGGCCGCTCTGCACCCGGTCGGACGGGCAGCCGACATTGAGGTTGATCTCGTCATAGCCCTCGGCCTCGCCGATCACGGCGGCGGCCGCCAGGTCGGCCGGATCGGAGCCGCCGAGCTGCAGCGCCACCGGATGCTCGGCGACATCGAAGCCCAGCAGCCGCGCCCGATCGCCATGCAGCACCGCCCCGGTGGTCAGCATCTCGGTATAGAGCAGCGCGCGCGACGACAGGGTCCGGTGCAGGACGCGGCAATGCCGGTCGGTCCAGTCCATCATAGGTGCAATAGACAGCCTATGTGCTTGAAATTGCGCTAGTTTTTCCATATAACCTAAGGAGTTAGGCTGGCCGCCGGACGCGCGGTTCTACGCCATTTTTCGACGGAATTCGCCCCCTTTCGCCAACTCACTGCACCCGTTCTGCACGCAAAAATGGCCTCGATCCGCAAACAAAAATCCGGCCGCTGGCGGGCCCAAGTCCGCCGCAAAGGCCGCACGCTCAGCGAGACCTTCCTTCGGCACGAGGATGCCAAGATTTGGGCGTTCGACGCCGAACGCCAGATCGATCGCGGCGAAACGCCCCTCGCCACCCGCCTAGCTCGCATCCGCACCTTCGGCGAACTCATCGACCTACACATCGACGACATGAAGGAAGTCGGACGCGCACCTGGTCGCTCTAAGGACGCCACTTTGCAGATGCTCAAGCGCACACTGGGGAAGCTCAAGCTGGTGGAGGTCGATCGCGAGCGTCTTGTCCAATTTGGCCGGAACAGAGCGGCGGCCGGAGCTGGTCCGGTAACTGTCAGCATGGACATCGGCGCGATCCGCCTAATCCTTTCGCATGCGGCGGCGGTTCACGGCGTGCCGGTGAAGGTCGAGCCCGTCGAACTGGCTCGCATCGCCCTTAAGCGCCTCGGACTGGTCGGCAAGAGCAACGAACGAGATCGCAGACCGAGCGAGGAAGAGCTCTCCGCCCTCTTCGCCCACTTTGACGCCAACGAACGCCTCACCATGCCGATGAGCCGCATCATCAGGTTCGCCATCGCCACAGCCATGCGCCAGGAGGAGATCTGCAGGGTCACCTGGAGCGACCTCAATACGCGGACGAAAATGCTCACCATTCGCGACCGGAAGGATCCGCGGCAGAAGAAGGGGAACGACCAGCGGATCCCCCTCCTCGCGGTGTCAGGATACGACGCGTTGGCCCTCATTGAAGAGCAGCGCGCGATCCGGGCCAACGAGGACGACCGGATCTTCCCCTATGTCCACAAGTCGGCTGGGACGGCCTTCACCAGAGCGTGCCGCGAGCTGAACATTGACGATTTGCACTTCCACGATCTTCGGCAC
>MEEW01000063.1 GCA_001724985.1 Phenylobacterium sp. SCN 69-14 | reverse complement strand
AAGGGCCGCACTATGCCTCATCGGCTCGCGGGGAGGAGAGTTTCCCTGCGGCCACGCTTGCGCCACGCTGGGGCCGGAGCCTTATCGGCGCGAACCTGCGTCCAAGTTGCGAATTCCTGACGAATGCCCCAATCCCTCGACCTCTTCCCGATCGGCAACTGCGCGGCCAGCGGCCTGATCGACCGCGCCGGCCGTCTCGTCTGGGCCTGCGCCCCGCGCGTGGACGGCGATCCGATGTTCTCCAGCCTGCTCGGCCCCGACCCGGACGCCGAGCCCGACGCCCAGGGATTCTGGGGCGTAGAGGTCGAGGACCAGGCGCAGGTCACCCAGACCTATCTGCGCAACACCCCGATCCTGGTGACCGAGATCGCCGACCGGAGCGGGGCCGCCATCCAGGTCATCGACTTCTGCCCGCGCTATCGGCAGTTCGGCCGGGTCTATCGGCCGCTGGCCTTCATCCGGCTGATCCGGCCGGTCAGCGGCGTGGCGCGGGTGCGAATCCGCCTGCGCCCGACCGTGAACTGGGGCGAACGCCCCGCCGACCGCACCACCGGCTCCAACCACATCCGCTATGTCGGCGGCGAGACCACGCTGCGCCTGACCACCGATGCCCCGGTCTCGCACCTCACCGGCGAGCGCAGCTTCCGCCTCGAAGAGACGGTGGCGATGTTCCTGGGTCCCGACGAAGGCTTCGACGCCGACCTCTCGGCCACCTGCGAGCGGATGCTGAAGGAGACCACCGCCTATTGGCGCGGCTGGGTGCGCACCCTGTCGGTGCCGCTGGAATGGCAGGAGGCGGTGATCCGCGCGGCGATCACCCTGAAGCTCTGCGCCCACGAGGAGACCGGCGCCATCGTCGCGGCCCTGACCACCTCGATCCCCGAACATGCGGGCAGCGGCCGCAACTGGGACTATCGCTACTGCTGGCTCCGGGACGCCTATTACGTGGTCCAGGCGCTCAACCGGCTGGGGGCCGCCGACCTGCTGGAGAACTATCTGGTCTATCTGCGCAACCTGGTGGACCGCACGCGGGGCGGCCATATTCAGCCGCTGTACGGCGTCGGCATGGAGCCGTCCCTGACCGAGCATTTCGCCTCCCACCTGCCCGGCTACCGGGGCATGGGGCCCGTGCGGGTCGGCAATCAGGCGCACGAGCACCTGCAACATGACGTGTACGGACAAATCATCCTGTCCAGCGTCCAGGCCTTCTTCGACGAGCGCCTGCTGCGGCCGGCGACCATCGAGGATTTCCGCGCCCTGGAATTGGTCGGGGAGCGGGCCTTCGAGCTGCACGACCAGCCCGACGCCAGCCTGTGGGAGTTCCGCGGCCGCGAGAACGTGCACACCTATTCGGCGGTGATGTGCTGGGCGGCCTGCGACCGCCTGGGCAATGCGGCGGCCAAGCTCGGCCTGCAGGACCGCGCCGACCACTGGAACGCCCGCGCCGCCCAGGTGCGCGCGACCATCGAGGCGCGGGCCTGGAATCCGAAGCTCGGCCGGTTCGCCGCCACCTTCGGCGGCGACGAGCTGGACGCCAGCCTGCTGCAACTGGTCGACGTGCGGTTCGTCGCCCCCGACGATCCGCGCATGGCCGCCACCATCGCCGCGGTCGAACAGGGGCTGCGGCGCGGCCCCTACATGCTGCGCTATGCGATCCCCGACGACTTCGGCGAACCGAAGACCGCGTTCAATATCTGCACCTTCTGGCTGATCGAGGCCCTGCACCTCTCCGGCCGCTCGGAAGAGGCGCGGCGGCTGTTCGAGGAGATGCTGGCGCGGCGCACCGCGGCGGGACTTCTTTCCGAGGACATCGCCTTCGACGGCGCCGAGCTGTGGGGCAACTATCCCCAGACCTATTCGCTGGTCGGGCTGATCAACTGCGCGACCATGCTGTCCAAGCCGTGGGCGTCGGTGCGCTGACCCTATAGCCAAGCTGTTGAATCGAAAGACTAAGCCGGACAGGCGAATCAACCGATGATCGGCCTGGAAAGGATCATCGGATGTTCCATGCCGCTCAGACGCCCCTGCACCTCTACGAGGCGCGCACGGCCGAAGACGCAGTTTTCGCCATTCTCGGCGCCAGCTTCGAAGACGCCGCCCTGACCTTCGCCGACCTGGTTCACCAGGGCCAGGTCGAACTGACCGACTGCGAGAGCGGCGAGCGCCGCTGCTTCACGCTGGAGGTCGTCTAGTCGTACCAGGCGCGGCCGGACCGCTCGATCAGGGCGAAGGCGCCGGCCGGGCCCCAGCTTCCCGCCGCATAGGGCTTGGGCGCCATGCCGGATTCGCGCCAGGCGTCGGCGACGCCGTCGATCCATTCCCAGGCCCGCTCCACCTCGTCGCGGCGGACGAACAGGGTGCTGTTGTTCTGGATCACGTCGAGGATCAGGCGCTCATAGGCGATGCGCCGGCGCGAGTTCGGCCCCGAATAGGCCTTGGCCAGCGACAGGGACAGCGGCAACGACTGGAGCCGCATGCCGCGCTCCGAAAGCCCCGGCGCCTTGTTCATCAGCAGCAGTTCGATGTCCTCGTCCGGCTGCAGGTCGATGACCAGCCGGTTGGCCACCAGATCGGCTTCCGCCGCGCCTTCGAAGATCGAGTGCGGCACCGGCTTGAACTGGATGGCGATCTGGGTTCGCCTCTCGGGCAGCCGCTTGCCGGTGCGCAGGAAGAACGGCACGCCGGCCCAGCGCCAGTTGTCGATGTCGGCGCGCAGGGCGACGAAGGTCTCGGTGTTGGTCGCCTGGCCGCGTTCGGCCTCGTAGCCGTCGGCCGCCTTCCCGGCCACCACGCCCGGCGTGTACTGGCCGCGGACGCTGACGGTCTGGACGTCGGCGCGGGTCACGGGGCGCAGCGAGCGCAGCACCTTGACCTTCTCGTTGCGCACGCTGTCGGGCTCCATGTCCGACGGCGGCTCCATGGCCACCAGGCAGAGCAGTTGCAGCATGTGGTTCTGCACCATGTCCCGCAGGGCGCCGTATTCATCGTAATAGGGCCAGCGCTCCCCGACGCCTTCGGTTTCGGCGACGGTGATCTGCACGTGGTCGATGGTCAGGTTGTTCCAGAGCGGCTCGAACAGGGTGTTGGCGAAACGCAGCGCCAGCAGGTTCTGCACCGTCTCCTTCCCGAGATAGTGATCGATGCGGAAGATGCTCTCTTCCGGAAAGGCCTTGGCGACCTCCGCATTGATCGCCTTGGAGCTTTCCAGGTCCCGGCCCACCGGCTTTTCCAGTACGATGCGCGCGCCCGGCCCGGTCATGCCCGCCGCGTCGAGCGCGGCGCAGACGCGGCCGTAGATGCTGGGCGAGACGGCCAGGAAGTACATCGGCGCCTTGGCTCCGCCGATCGCGGCCTTCAACTGCTCGGCGCCGGCCTGGGTCGTGCCGTCGGCGCCCACATAGCTGAGGCGCTTCTCGAAGCGCGCCCAGGCCTTGGGATCGAGCCCGGCCTCGCCCGCCCGCGCCGCGACCGCCGCGCGCGTCTGCTCCACGAAGGCCTCGCGCGTCATCTCGGCCCGCGCGGTCGCCACGACGCCGAACCCCTCGGCGAGGAAGCCGTCGGCGTCGAGGAAATAGAGCGAGGGGAACAGCATCTTCTGGGCGAGGTCGCCCGTGCCGCCGAACAGTACGATCACATCGGCGAGAGGCTGCTCTGCCATCGGGGGGTCACCTTTTCGCGAGAACGTATCTTCCTGCGCGCATAGCGGGGTTCCAGCGTGCAACGTCAAGCCCTACGCACCTGACAATCTCCGGATCGAACCCGTCGCTCGAGCGTTCCCTTTCGCGCTGACGGGGCGAAACCTACGTATGAGTATCGAAGACCTGACAACCGGGCTTGAGAAGCCCCCCGCAAAGCTGGCTCTCGAGGGAGCGGCGCTGTTCCTCGATCTCGACGGAACCCTGGCCCCCATCGCCGAGCGGCCCGAGGCCGTGCGGCCCGACGCCCGGCGCAACGGCCTGCTGGCCGATCTTGCAAGACGTATGAACGGCCGCATCGCCGTGGTCAGCGGGCGCGCCCTGGACGACGTCGACCGCATTCTGGAGGACCGGGTGACCTGCGTGGCGGCGATCCACGGCCTGGTCCGGCGGGACGCGCGCGGCGTGGTCGGCGAGGCCGCGCCCCATCCCGGCCTGACCGCCGCGCGCAAGGCCATCGCGGAGTTCGTGGCCGCCGATTCGCGGCTGCTGATGGAGGACAAGGCCCTCAGCCTGACCCTGCACTACCGCCTGGCTCCCGACCGCGCCCAGGAGGCGGTCGACCTGGCCGAGCGGCTGGCGACCCTCACCGGCCTGACGCTGCAGCCGGGCGACATGGTGATGGAGCTGCGCACGCCTGGCGCCAGCAAGGGCGACGCCCTCCGCGCCTTCATGCGCGAGCCGCCCTTCCAGGGCGCGCGGCCGATCTTCCTGGGCGACGACATGACCGACGAGCACGGCTTCTTCGCCGCCCGGCAGCTCGGCGGCTACGGCGTGCTGGTCGGGCCGCCGCGGCGCACCGCCGCCAGCTATCGGATGGAGAACGTGGCGGCGACCCTCGCCTGGCTGGAGCAGACCCGATGAGCCGCCTGATCGTGGTCTCCAACCGGGTCAGCCCGCCCACCGGTCGCGGCGGCGAAAGCGTCGGCGGCCTGGCCATGGCGCTGGCCGCCGCCCTGCGCGAGTTCTCCGGCCTGTGGTTCGGCTGGAGCGGCCGCACCACGCCGGAGTTCAACGGCCACCTGAACCTGCAGCGGGTGGACGGGGTGACCGTCGCCACGGTCGACCTGCCCGAGGCCGACGTGTCCGAATACTACAACGGCTACGCCAACAAGACCCTGTGGCCGCTGTTCCACTATCGCCAGGACCTGACCGCCTACGACCGGTCGTTCGACGAGGGCTATCAGCGGGTGAACCGGCGCTTCGCCGAGACCCTGCGCCCGCTGATCGAAGACGACGACCTGATCTGGATCCACGACTATCACCTGATCCCGCTGGGCCGCGAGCTGCGCCGGCTGGGGGTGACCAACCGGATCGGGTTCTTCCTGCACATCCCCTGGCCGGCGCATCAGCTGCTGATCACCCTGCCCAACCACCGGGACCTGGTCGAAGCGCTGTTCGCCTACGACCTGGTGGGCTTCCAGACCCCGGAATACCGCCACGCCTTCGAGGAATACGTGCTGAACGAGGCCGGCGGGGCCGCCATGGCCGACGGGCGGCTGCGCGCCTTCGGACGCAGCCTCCAGGCCGGCGCCTTCCCCATCGGCATCGACGCCGACGAGTTCGCCGAGATGGCCGGCGCGGCGGCGGCCCGGCGCACCCATGACGTGATGGCCGCGCACACCGCCTTCCGCAAGATGATCGTCGGGGTCGACCGCCTCGACTATTCCAAGGGGATGGAGGAGCGCTTCCTGGGCTTCGAGCGGCTGCTGGCCGACCATCCGGAGCTGCGGCGCGAGGTGCTGTTCCTGCAGATCGCGCCGCTCAGCCGCGAGGGCGTCGAGGCCTATCAGGAGATCCGCGCCCGGCTCGACGCCCTGTCCGGCCGCATCAACGGCGAATATGCCGACATCGACTGGAATCCGGTCCGCTACGTCAACCGCAACTACCGCCGCGACGAACTGGCCGGGGTCTATCGCGCCGCCAAGGTCGGGCTGGTCACGCCGTTGCGCGACGGCATGAACCTGGTCGCCAAGGAGTTCGTCGCCGCCCAGGACCCGCATGACCCGGGCGTCCTGGTACTGTCGCGGTTCGCCGGCGCCGCCGGGCAGTTGCAGGCTGCGCTGCTGGTCAATCCGAACAGCCCCGAGGAGGTCGCCGAAGCGCTGCATCGGGCCTTGTCGATGGACCTGGCGGAGCGAATCGAGCGCTGGCGCGCTCTCTTCGAGAATGTCCGGCGCGAAAACGTCGCCGCCTGGCGCGACGCCTTCGTCGAGGCGTTGGCCGCCACGCGCGGGGACAATCAGGCGCGGACCGCCGAGGGACCCTTCTATGGCGAACAAGCTCGCCCGCTATCAGTCCAAGCGCGACTTCACCCAGACCTCGGAGCCGTCGGGCCGGGCCCAGGTGAAGCCGGCCCAACACCTGCGCTATGTGATCCAGAAGCATGCGGCGAGCCGTCTGCACTACGACTTCCGCCTGGAACTGGACGGGGTCTTCAAGTCATGGGCCGTGACCAAGGGACCATCCCTCGACCCCCACGAGCGTAGGCTGGCGGTCGAGGTCGAGGACCATCCCCTCGACTATGGCGACTTCGAAGGCGTGATCCCCAAGGGCCAATACGGCGGCGGGACCGTCATGCTCTGGGACCGCGGCTACTGGGCGCCCGAGCCTGGGACCGATCCGCATGAGGGGCTGCGCAAGGGCGACCTGAAGATCGTGCTCGAAGGCGAAAGGCTGCACGGCGGCTTCGTCCTTGTACGGATGAAGAAGGATCGGGGCGGCGGCGACCGCAACAACTGGCTGCTCATCAAGCACCGGGACGAGTTCGCCCGCGATCAGGACGACGACGCCCTGTTGCGCGACAACGACGACTCGATCGCCTCCGGCCGGGCGATGGAGGCGATCGCGGCCGGCAAGGGCGCGGCCCCGACCCCCTTCATGACCGCGCGCAAGGGCAAGGCCGACGGCGTATGGCGAAGCCGGCCGCGCGGCGAGGCCAAGCCCTCCAGCCCCAAGGCTGTGGCAGCGGCCATGCCCGACTTCGTGGAGCCCCAGCTCTGCAAGTCGGCCGCCAGGCCGCCCACCGCCGCCGGCTGGGGGCACGAGGTCAAGTTCGACGGCTATCGCCTGCAGATCCGCATAGAAGGCGGCGGCGCCGTCATCCGCACCCGCAAGGGTCTGGACTGGACCGAGCGGTTCGGCGCGATCGCGCGGGCCTCCGCCCAGCTTCCCGACTGCATCCTCGACGGCGAGGCCGTGGCCCTGGACGACAAGGGCGAACCGAACTTCGGCGCGCTGCAGGCGGCCCTGTCCGAGGGGCGGGGCGATGACCTGATCTACTACGCCTTCGACCTGCTGTTCGCCGAGGACCGCGACCTGCGCAGCCTGCCGCTGCGCGAGCGGAAGGCGGCCCTGCAAACGCTGCTGGCCAGGCGCGACCCGCACCTTCGCTATGTCGAGCATTTCGAGACCTCGGGCGAGGCGGTCTGGCGCTCGGCCTGCCGGATGGACCTCGAGGGCATCATCTCCAAGCGGCTCGACGCGCCCTATCGGTCGGGGCGCGGCGACGCCTGGATCAAGGCCAAGTGCCGCGCCGGCCAGGAGGTGGTGATCGGCGGCTGGACTGGCGCCAAGGGCCGCCTTCGCTCCCTGCTGGTCGGGGTCAATCGCGGCGATCGCCTGATCTATGTCGGCCGGGTCGGGACCGGCTTCGGCGGCGAGACGGTGCGCCGCCTGCTGCCCCGGCTGGAAGCGGCGGCGGCGGCCAAAAGCCCGTTCCACGGCCCCAATGCGCCGGTCAAGGAGGGCGACGTCAACTGGGCCCGCCCCGAACTGGTGGCCGAGATCGAGTTCGCCGGCTTCACCGAGGATGGCAACGTCCGGCAAGGCGCCTTCAAGGGTTTGCGGGAAGACAAGCCTGCCGCCGAGGTCCAGGCCGCCGACGCGACGCCCGTGCAGGAGGCAAGGTTGAGCGAGCCCGTTCCGCAGTCCCGTCCCAAGCCGCGCAAAGGCCCGGCCGCCGTCATGGGCGTGACGATCAGCAATCCGGCCAAGCCCCTCTGGCCGAACTCCGCCGACCGCGACGCGCCGGTCACCAAGCTGGAGCTGGCCGAATATCTGGAAGCCGTCGCCGACTGGATGATGCCGCACATCGCGGGGCGGCCATGTTCGATCATCCGCATTCCCGACGGGATCGGCGGCGAACAGTTCTTCCAGCGCCATGCCGGCAACGGCGCTTCGGAGCTGATCACCCAGGTCGAGGTCTCCGGCGACCACGCGCCCTATATCCAGATCGACCGGCCCGAGGCGCTGGCGGCCCTGGCCCAGATCGGGGCGGCCGAATACCATCCCTGGAACTGCCGCCCCCATGCGCCCGAGACGCCGGGCCGGCTGATCTTCGACCTCGACCCCGGACCCGACGTCGATTTCGACGAGGTGGTGGCCGCCGCGCGCGATGTCCGCGACCGGCTGGAAGACCTCGGCCTCGTCGCCTTCTGCAAGACGACCGGGGGCAAGGGCCTGCACGTGGTCACGCCCCTGGCCCCGGCCAAGGGCGATCTGGACTGGCCAGCCGCCAAGGGGTTCGCAAAGCGCCTGTGCGAGCAGATGGCGGCCGAGGCGCCCGAGCTCTACGTGGCCAACATGTCCAAGAAGCTGCGGGGCGGCCGCATCTTCCTGGACTATCTGCGCAACGACCGCCTCTCGACCGCTGTGGCGCCGCTGTCGCCGCGGGCGCGGGACGGAGCCACCGTCTCCTTCCCGCTCAACTGGACCCAAGTGCGCGCCGGCCTCGATCCGCGCCGCTATACGGTCCGCACCGCGCCGGCCCTGCTGGCCAAGACCAGCGCCTGGGCCGACTACGCCAAGGCCGAGCGCCCGCTGGAGACGGCGATCGCGCGTCTGGGCTGAAACAATGCGGCCCTATTCGGGCTCGCCGATGAACCTCACCCGAACAGAACGGTTCAGGCTGCGCTCAACTGCGGCCGGGCAAGGTGGCTCCAGTATTCGAACGGAGACCCCGCCATGAAGAAGATCCTGACCACCGCCATGGCCCTGACCATCGCCGCCAGCGCCGGCGCGGCCGTCGCCCAGCCCTACGGCGATCATCACCGCGCCAAGGCCGAGCAGCGCTACGACCGCGACGTGCGCAAGGCCGAGCGCAAGTACGACCGGAACGTCCGCAAGGCCGAACGTCACTATCGCGCCGCCGCCTACCACCGCCCGCCGGGCTATGCGTACCGCCACTGGAACCGCGGCGACCGCCTGCCCCCGGCCTATCGCGCCGAGCGCTACCGGATCCACAACTACTCGGCCTATCGCCTGCCCCCGCCGCCGCGCGGCTATTACTACACCCGCGTCGACAACGACGTGGTGCTGACCGCCGCGGCCACCGGCCTGATCGCCTCGGTGATCGTGGGCCTGTTCCAGTAGGGATGCGTCAGGACGCCCGCTTCCGAGCGGGCGTCTTTCGCGCGGCCGGCTTCTTGCCGCCGCGCGGCTGGGCCTGCCGCCGCGGCGCCGCGCCCTCGCCCAGGCTGCGCCGCAGGGCCTCCATCAGGTCGATCACCTCGGCCTCCTTCGGCTCCTCGACCTTCGAGACGACGCCGTGGCGGGCCTCCTTCTCGGCGATCAGCTTGCGCAGCGCCGCTTCGTAGCGGTCGTTGAACTCGCCCGGGTCGAACGGCCCTTCGAGCTGGTCGATGATCTTCTCGGCGATGGCCACCATCTTCGGATCGGCCTCCGCGCGGGGAATGCGATCGAAGAACTCGGCCGGGTCGCGCACCTCGTCATTGTTGCGCAGGGTGTAGGCGAGCAGGCCCCGCCCGCGCGGCTCCAGCGCCAGCAGGCGCTCGCGCTGGTGCATGACCAGCCGCGCCAAGGCGATCTTGCCAGCCCCGTCCATGGCCTCGCGGATCACCCCGAACGCCTCGAACGCCATCTCGCCGTCCGGAGTCAGGAAATAGGGGTCGTTCCAGTAGAGGCGGTCGATCTCGCCGGCGTCGACGAACCGCTCGATGTCGATGGTGCGGGTGGTCTCCAGCCGCACGTTGCGAATCTCCTCGTCCGTCACGACGACATAGCGGCCCTTCTCGATCTCGTAGCCCTTGACGATGTCGGCGCGGTCCACCGGCCCGGTCTCCGGGTCGGTCGGGATCATGCGGATGCGATTGTGCGTCGCCTTGTGGAGCATGTTGAACGACACGTCCGCGCTGCGCGACGTGGCGGTGTAGAGCGCGACGGGGCAGCTCACGAGCGACAGGCGCAGATAGCCCTGCCAGGTGGGACGCGCGGCCATTTTGTTCCGACTCCCCGATGACCAGAGTCAGGGAACGCAAAGGGCGGCGATTCAGTTCGGCAACAGGCCAAGGCTGGGGATCGCCAGGGCCTCCTGGGCGTCCAGGCGATCCTTGCGGAACTGCGCGCGCAGGCCGCTCTGCGCGCCGAACTCGACCAGTTCGTCCCGCTTCGGATCATAGGCGGGCCAGGGAATTCCGCATCGCGGCGCGCCGGTCTTGGCGAAGGCGACCCAGCAGCCGTGCATCAGGTCCGCCATCGCCTTGTCGTCCTGCGCCACCATGCTGATCGGCGTGCGCCGGCCCCAGTATTCGAAGACGTACTGGATTTCGGCGGCATGGGCGGCGCGGGTCATCCCCAGCGGCCGGAAGCGCGAGCCCACATAGGAGAAATGGTAGAGATAGGCGGGCCGGCCCCCGGCCGCCTTGGCCGCGATCCAGCGCGCGGGCGCGATCATGTAGCGGTCTCCGAAGGCGGCGCGCACCAGGGCCTCGTCGCCCTTGGCCGCCTCCTCGCCATAGAGCGCCTTCATCTGCGGCGGGATCCTAGCGGCCAGCGCCGCGGCGTCCGGCAGGCTGCGACCCAGCAGCGAATCCTCGCCGGAATTGGCGCCGATGATCAGCGGAACGTCCGCGGCCCGCCCCGCGGCGAAGGCCTGGGCCGGCGTCTCCTTCAGCAGGCGCCCGTCCACGAACGGGCCGTAGTCCGCCTCGGCTCCCGCCTCGGCGAGCTTGTCGGCCGGCAGGGCGCGCAGGTCGGCGGCCGTGGGGGCGGAGAGGCCCAGGCGGGCGGCCAGGGCGGCGCCGGCCTTTTCCTTGTCGGCCAGGGTTGATGGCGCGCTCCAGCCGCCGCCCGACTGCACCGCCGCCTTGTGGAAGAGGCCACGCGCCGCTGGCGCGGCGAGCAGGGCGAGCGTGCTGCCCCCGCCCGCGCTCTCGCCGAAGACCGTGACGTTGGAGGGAGCGCCGCCGAAGGCTGCGATATTGCGCTGGACCCATTGCAGGGCCGCGATCTGGTCCATCAGGCCGTAGTCGCCGCCCTGGCCCTCGCCCAGGGCGCGATGAGCGAAATAGCCGAGCGGCCCCAGCCGATAGTTGATCGCCACCAGCACCACGCCGTCGCGGGCGAAGTTCTGGCCGTCATAGATCCA
>MEEW01000062.1 GCA_001724985.1 Phenylobacterium sp. SCN 69-14 | reverse complement strand
TGGCCGAAGTCGAGGCCTGGCTGAACGAGCGGTTGAGCAAGGCTAGGCGGTCGTCGGTCGAGCGGGCGCCGCATCCCGACGTACGACAGCGCAAAACTCGGCCAGTTAAAGAGCAGGATCGGGCGCGAGCATAGCCATCGTGGGCGGGACCAGCACCGGCGCCCGCTTCTGCCCCGCGACCCAGGCATCTACGATGTCGGACCACTCCTGCATCATGTGCCGGCGCTGATGCTCATACTCGGCCTTGTTATAGACCCCGCGCGATGAGCGGCCGTCTTCATGGGCCAGGCACTTCTCGATCCAGTCGCTGTTGAACCCCAGCTAATTCAGCAGCGTCGAGCCGGTTCGGCGCAGATCGTGCACCGTGAAGGGCTCAAGCGGCAGGCCTTCTTTCTGAGCACGCTCCACCACCGCATAGGTCACCCGATTGAAGGTGGCGCGCGACATGGGCGCATCCGCATCGTAGCGCGATGGGAGCAGGTAGCGTGAATTCCCCGCGCAGGTCTTGAGCGCGATCATGATGTCGATGCACTGTTGAGACAGGTAGACATTGTGCGCCTTCGACCGCTTCATCCGCTCCTTGGGGATCGTCCAGACGGCGTTCTCAAAGTCGATTTCGTCCCAGGTCGCATCCTGCAGTTCGCTCTTGCGCACCATCGTCAGGAGGAAGAGGCGCATACCGAGCCGGATCGTGGGTAGCGTGGCGACGTGCTCAAGCTGCTTCAGCATCACACGAATCTCGGTCGGTGACAGCGAGCGGTCTTTCGGCACGAACGTCGCGATCGAGGCTGGGCCAACATCGTCCGCCGGATTGGCGACCTTCTCGCCGTGCAGAATCGCAAATCCGTAAATCTGTTTGAGGATGTCTCGGACGTGGATGGCGGTCGCCGGAGCACCCCGATCGACGATTTTTCCGCAATGGGCACGAAGATCGTCGGGTGTGATCTCATGGAGTAGGCGATTCCTCCAGACCGGCAGCAGCTCGCGCTCGAAGATCGATCGACGCATGGCTCGCGTGCTGTCAGCCATCGGCGCTTTGGTCAGCCAGGTCTCTCCGAACTCCCCGAAGCTCTTGGCCTCCTTGAGGCGACGTTTCTCCCGCTGCTTCTCTTGGGCTGGCGACCGGCCTTCAGCGACGGCGCGTTTCGCATCGATCGTCTTTTCACGCGCGCGGGCAAGCGAGATCCCAGTTGGGCCGTACTTGCCGAGCGTCAGCGTCTCGCGCCTACCGTTCAGGCGGTAGTCCAAGCGAAACGTAACCGTTCCGGACGTGGAAACATGAACGTAGAGCCCGTCCCGGTCGGTGACCTTGTAAGCTTTCTCGCGAGATTTCAGGTTCTTAAGCGCCACATCGGTGAGCATACGGGCTTCCTTCACGACAGAAATACCGTCGGCCCGATTTCGGCATCCCTCCAGACCGTTTGTCTTGCGTTTTCCGCCTGTTAGGTCTGAATAAATACCGTCATGCAAGCCGATGCCTCTGACGGTATCGCCCTTGGCGGCATCGTGCAAGTTTGCGGCATACCGTCGCGCAGGCCGTCAGCGCGAGCCGCTGCACCCCGATTGATCTCGATAGATAGCGAGAGATAACTTTTTTATTTCAGTGGCTTAGGTGCACTCTAGCGAAAGATGCCGATAGGCCCAAAGGGGCCTAAATCATTCCCACTCGATCGTGCCGGGCGGCTTGGAGGTCACGTCGTAGACGACGCGGTTCACGCCGCGGACCTCGTTGATGATCCGCGTCGCGCAGCGGCCGAGGACTTCCCAAGGAAATTCAAAGAAATCCGCCGTCATGCCATCGGTCGAGGTGACCGCCCGCAGGGCCAGCACGTCCTCATAGGTGCGCGCATCGCCCATCACCCCGACCGTCTTGACCGGCAGCAGAACGGCGAAGGCCTGCCAAATGGCGTCGTAAAGCCCCGCCTTGCGGATTTCCTCGAGATAGATGGCGTCGGCCTCCTGCAGGACCCGCACCTTCTCCTTGGTGATCTCGCCTGGGATGCGGATGGCCAGGCCAGGCCCCGGGAAGGGATGGCGGCCGACGAACTGCGGAGGCAGGCCGAGCTCGACGCCCAGCGCCCGCACTTCGTCCTTGAAAAGCTCGCGCAGCGGCTCGACCAGCTTGAGCTTCATGTAGTCGGGCAGGCCCCCGACATTGTGGTGGCTCTTGATCACCGCCGAGGGCCCGCCGCGGGCCGAGACGCTCTCGATCACGTCGGGATAGAGCGTCCCCTGAGCCAGGAAGGTCGCGCCGTCGATCCTGGCCGCCTCCTTGTCGAAGACGTCGATGAACAGCTTGCCGATGGTCTTGCGCTTGGTCTCCGGGTCCGAAACCCCGGCCAGTTCGCCCAGGAAAAGTTCCCCGGCGTCAACATGCACCAGCGGAATGTTGTAGTGGTCGCGGAACATGGTCACGACCTGGGTCGCCTCGTCCTTGCGCAGCAGGCCGGTGTCGACGAAGACGCAGGTCAACTGGTCGCCGATCGCCTCGTGGATCAGCACGGCGGCCACCGAGGAGTCGACGCCGCCCGAGAGGCCGCAGATCACCTTGCCC
Organism: Phenylobacterium sp. SCN 69-14; assembly: GCA_001724985.1. GTDB lineage: Bacteria > Pseudomonadota > Alphaproteobacteria > Caulobacterales > Caulobacteraceae > Phenylobacterium. The sequence continues at coordinate 8,582 of MEEW01000062.1, read as the reverse complement.
TCGCCCACCTGGTCGCGGATCTTCTGGACCATCTCCTGGCGGAAGGCGGCCATGGTCCAGTCGCCCTTCAGCCCCGCGATCTTGTGGGTGAAGTTGCGCAGCATCAGCGCCCCGCGCGGCGTATGCGCCACCTCCGGGTGGAACTGGATGCCGTAATAGCGGCGGCCCTCGTCGGCGATCACCGCATAGGGCGAGCCTTCCGAGACCGCGACGGCTTCAAAGCCGAGCGGCAGGGTCGTGACCTTGTCGCCATGGCTCATCCAGACGGTCTCGAAGTGGCCGACGCCGCCCAGGCCGTCCAGCAGCGGGCTTTCCTTGACGATCTCGATCTCGGCGCGGCCGAACTCGCGGGTCGTGCCCGGCTCGACCTTCCCGCCCAGCTCGGCGCACATGGTCTGTTCGCCATAGCAGATGCCCAGGACCGGCACGCCCAGCTCGAAGATCTTCCGGCTGGCCGCCGGGCTCTCGTCCTCGTGCACGCTGGCCGGACCGCCCGACAGGATCACCGCCTTGGGCGAAAGCTGCTCCAGCACCGCCTCGACCTTGTCGAAGGGGTGGATCTCGCAATAGACGCCGCTCTCGCGCACCCGGCGAGCGATGAGCTGGGTCACCTGGCTGCCGAAGTCGACGATCAGGACTTTCTCGTGGGCGGGCTGGGTCATGGTCTGTCCTGGTCAGTTTGTCTTCTGGAGGATGGCGACGAAGAATCCATCAGTTCCAGAGCTATAGGGCGAAAGTCTAAGGTAACCGTCCGGCGTCATATGCTGGGCGATCCCGGCATCGTCCGTCGCCGGAACAGCCTTAAAATCGGAATGCCGCGTCAGGAAGGCCGCGACGCGGTCCTCGTCTTCCTCCGGCAGGACCGAGCAGGTCACATAGACGATCCTGCCGCCGGCCTTGAGGAACTGGACGGCGTGATCCAGCACCTTGTCCTGGTCGGCCTGGCGCTGGGCGAGCGTCGCCGGCTTCAGTCGCCATTTGGTGTCGGGATGACGCCGCCAGGCGCCGGTTCCGGTGCAGGGCGCGTCGATGAAGACCACGTCCATCTGCCCGTCCAGCCCCTTCAGGGCGTCGGGATAGACCGGTGACCGGACCTGCAGGTTGCGCACGCCCGCGCGCTCGGCGCGGCGCACCGTGTCGGCCAGCCGCCGCCCGTCGCTATCATAGGCGTAGATTTGGCCGGTGTTGGCCATGGCCGCAGCCAGGGCCAGGGTCTTGCCCCCGCCCCCGGCGCAAAGGTCGAGCACCTGGGCGCCCTTGATGTCGCCGGCCGCCTCGGCGGCGATCTGGGAGGCGAGGTCCTGAACCTCGAACCAGCCCTTGGAAAAGGCCGGGATCGCCTCCAGCGACTGGCCGCGGACGGAGGGTTCGGGCGCGGCCATGCGCAGCGCATTGGGCAACACCCCGCTCGGCCGGGCGTCGAACGGCGCCAGCGCCTTCAGCGCCTGGCCCGCGTCGGTCTTGAGCGTATTGACCCGCAGGTCGACCGGCGCCCGCTCGGCCAGCATCTCGCCTTCCAGGGCGGCGGCGGCGCCAAAGGCGCGCTCGAACGAACCGGCCAGCCAGTCGGGATAGTCGCCTCGCACCGGCGCGGGGGCGTCGGCCAGGTCGCCGGGCTGCGCCAGGGCCGCGCGTTCGGCCGCCGTCAGGGCGCCCGGGCCGTGCGGCGTATCGGCGGCGGCCTGCGCGATCCGGTCGACCGGCCAGTTCCACAGCACATGCAAGGCGCAGAGCGCCGCGGCGCGAGGGCTATCGTCGCCCATCCGCCAGGCCAGAGAGCGGCGGCGGCGCAGCACGTCGAGCACTAGCCCCGAGATCCAGGCGCGATCCTTCGAGCCCGCAAAGCGCGAGGCCTCGCCCCACGCCTTCAGCGCCAGCTTCACCGGCCGGTGGCGCGTCTCGACATCGGTGAGGATCTCGATGGCTGCGGCAAGGCGTCCGCCGTCACGCAAGGGTGGCTCCAGTTTGATGGTACGCCTCCTCCCCCGCCAAAGCAGGGGAGGAAAAGGACCAGGTGCGACTCGGCCCCTAGACCGGGCTGGTGTAGTTCGGCGCCTCGCGCACCATCATCACGTCATGGACATGGCTTTCGCGCAGGCCCGCGCCGGTGATGCGGATGAAGCGGGCCTTTTGCCGGAACTGCTCCAGGGTCGCCGCGCCGGTATAGCCCATCGCCGCCCGCAGGCCGCCGACCATCTGGTGCAGGATGGGTCCGATCGGTCCCTTGTAGGCCACCTGCCCCTCGATGCCCTCGGGCACCAGCTTCAGGGCCGAGACCTCCTTCTGGAAGTAGCGGTCGGCCGAGCCGGAGGCCATGGCGCCCATCGAGCCCATGCCCCGATAGGCCTTGTAGGAGCGGCCCTGGTAGAGGAACACCTCGCCCGGGGCCTCGTCGGTGCCGGCGAAGGCCGAGCCCATCATGGCCGCATGGGCGCCCATGGCCAGCGCCTTGGCCAGGTCGCCCGAATACTTGATGCCGCCGTCGGCGATGACCGGAACGTCCGTGCCCTGGGCCGCGCGGACGGCGTCGGCGATGGCCGTCAGTTGCGGCACGCCCACGCCCGCGACGATGCGGGTGGTGCAGATCGAGCCGGGACCGATCCCGACCTTCACCGCATCGGCGCCGGCGTCGATCAGCGCCCGCGCGCCGTCATAGGTGGCGACATTGCCGGCGATAATCTGGACGCGGTTGGTTTCGCGCTTCAGGCGGCCGACGGACTTGGCGACGTCGGCGTTGTGGCCGTGGGCGGTGTCGATCACCACCACGTCGACCCCGGCGTCGACAAGGGCCAGCGAGCGTTCGTAGCCGGCGTCGCCCACGGTCGAGGCCGCGCCGACCAGCAGGCGCCCGTGCGCATCCTTGGCCGCCGAGGGATAGGCCTGGGCCTTTTCCATGTCCTTGACCGTGATCAGGCCGACGGCGTGGAAGTCGTCGTCAACGACGATCAGGCGCTCGATCTTGTGCTTGCGCAGCAGTTCGCGGGCTTCTGCCTGGCTGACGCCCTCGCGGACGACGATCAGGTTGTCCCGGGTCATCAGCTCGCTGGCCGGGATATCGTCGCTGCCCTCGAAACGCATGTCGCGATTGGTGAGGATGCCGACCAGCGTGCCCGACCCGCGCTCGACCACCGGAAAGCCGGAGATCCGGCGGCGCGCCTTGATCTCGCGGACCTCGCGCAGGGTGGTGTCCGGGTGGATGGTCAGCGGATTGATGACCATGCCGCTTTCGTAGCGCTTCACCTCGCGGACCTGGTCGGCCTGCTCCTCGACGGTGAGGTTCCGATGCAGCACGCCCATGCCGCCGGCCTGGGCCATGGCGATGGCCAGTCGGCTTTCGGTGACCGTGTCCATGGCGGAGGACACGAGGGGGATGTTGAGACTGATTTCGCGGGTGAACCTGGTGGCGGTGTCCACCTGGGTCGGCATCACGTCGGACGCACCGGGTTCCAGCAAAACGTCGTCGAAGGTGAGACCTTCGCGAATGTCCATGTAAGGCTCCATTTTGCGAGCCGCGTATAAGCCCTGTCGGGCGGCGCCGGCAAGGGGGCGATCGAGGGTAATCATGCCGCAGCTTGCTCCTTGTGCAGATTGGGATGCGCCCGAAGGCCCAAGGTCATGGCGAACATGACCAGGCAGAGCGCGGACGAAAGGCCGATGGCCGCATAGGGCGAGACGCCCAGCGCCAGGCCGTAGACCATGGGTCCGGCGACCTGGACGACCTGCGCCGGCTGGGTCAGCAGAGCCGAGCGATAGGCGTAGTTGGCCGGGCCGTAGAGGCTGAGCGGCAGGATTCCCTTGGCCACGGTGATCATGCCGTTGCCGGCCCCCTGCCCCAGCGCCATCAGCGGCGCAGCCTTGGCCCCGGCCAGGGCGAGCGCGCCGGCGCCGAGCGGGTGCATCAGGGTGGCGATCCGGGTGGAGAGCAGCGGCGGAACCCGGCGCAGGACCGCGAACTCGGCGAAGCGGACGCTGACCGCCGCTACGCCCACCAGGCCGGCCACCCCGGCCGCCTTCACCGGCGTCAGGCCGAAGGCGACGAACAGGCGCGGCAGATGGTTGGCGCTGGCCGCGGCGATGAACCAGGCGCAGGCGAAGAGCACCGCAAGCTGCACCATCCGGCGATCCCAGACCACCGGCTCGCCAGGTTCGGCGGCGCGGGCTTCCCGCCCCTTGGTTCGTGGAACCAGGGCCAGGGTGACCGGCGCGCAGAGCGCCAGGTGAACAGCCGCCCAGGCCAGGCAGGCGCCCCGCCAGCCGAACATGTCCATCCAGCAGGCGGTCAGCGGCCATCCGAGCGCCGATCCGAGGCCGCCCAGCAGGGCGACGCCGGTGATCGGCCGGCGGGCGGCTTCGCCATAAAGGCGGACCAGGACGGCGAAGGCCGTGCCGTAGGTCCCAAGCGCCATGCCGGCGCCCAGCATCGTCATGGCCAGGCCCAGGACCAGGCGATCCGCCGCGATCGCCAGCAAGGCCAGCGCGCCGGCGAAGACGAGGTTTGAAGCCAGCAACACCGGCTTGCCGCCGCGCCGGTCGATGCGCCGCCCGATCGCCGGGGTCAGCAGCGGCTGGACGGCGAGCGCCAGGGAGGTCAGGGCGAAGACGATGGTGGGGGAGATCGCTAGGTCGGCGGCCACGGCGTCGCCGAGGACGCCCATCAGATAATAGCTGGAGGCGAAGGCGACCGTCTGGCCCAGGCCCAGGATCAACGTAACCGCCGCTCGTCTTGCTGGGGTGTGGTGGGCCGCCTCCGACATGGCGAGCTTGTGCGCTTTTCAGATCTTTGAGGAAACCGATATATTGACCAAGCCATGTTCAGAAATCTCACAACTGGCGCCCTGCCGTCGCTGAATGCGCTACGGGCCTTCGAAGCCATGGCGCGGACCGGGCGCGCGACCCTGGCGGCGCAGGAACTGCACGTCACCCACAGCGCGGTCAGCCGTCAGGTGAAGGCGCTGGAGGCGCATCTGGGCGTCCAGCTCTTCTCCGGCCCCAAGCACCGGCTGGAGCTCACCGAGGCGGGGCGGCGGCTTGCTCCAGCCCTGACCGCGGCCTTCGACCAGATCGCGACGGCGGTGCGCCAAACCCAGGTGCGGGGCGAGGACCTGCTGGTCGCGGTGAACGCCAGCGTCTCGGTCAAATGGCTGATCCCGCGGCTGGCCGGCTTCCGCGCCGCCCATCCGGAGATCAATCTGCAACTGGCGGAACTGCCCTCGCACGCCACCTCGTACCGCGGCGCGGAGGCTGTGGTGCGTATCGTGCCGAGCGGACGCCTGAACGAGGCCGGCGTCACCGCCTTCATGCCCAGCCACCTGGGCCTGGTGATGGCGCCGGCCCTGGCCGAGCGGTTCGCGGGCGACCCGTTGAAGGCGCCGCGGCTGGCGGCCCAGACCCATCCGCAGGGCTGGGCGATCTGGGCGGCGCTGGCCGGACTGGAATTGCCGGCTTCGCCGGAGCAGCCCTTCGCCCACCTGCATTTCGCGATCGACGCGGCCATCGCGGGTCTGGGGAGCGCGGTCATGCCCTGGCCGCTGGTGGCCGACTATGTCCGCAACGGCCGGCTCGTCGCGCCGCTCGGCTTCCGGCGGACGGAGAGCGCCTTTGCGATGCTGGCGGCGCGGGGCGCGGGCGGGCGCGCCCTGGAGGCCTTCCGCAAATGGCTCATGGCGGAGGGCGCCAAGACGGCGCCCGCCCCGCTCAGCCCTTGAACCCCGTCGCCACCAGATAGACCTCCGAGGAGTCGGCGCGGCTGGCCTTGGGCTTGAAGTTCTTCACATCGGCGAAGTGGCGTTTCAGGAGCGCGATCACCTCGGCCGTCTCGCCGCCCTGGAAGGCCTTGGCGACGAAGGCGCCGCCGGGCTTCAGCACCGAGATGGCGAAATCGGCCGCCGCCTCGATCAAGCCCATGATCCGCAGGTGATCGGTGCGCCTGTGCCCCACCGTGTTGGGCGCCATGTCCGACAGCACCGCATCGGGACGCCCGCCCAGCAGTTCGATCAGCCTGGGCCCGCACTCGGGATCGGTGAAGTCCATTTCCAGAATGTGGGCCGGCGGCAGCGGATCGACCGGCAGCAGGTCGACGCCGACGATGTCGGTCACGCCGCGCTCGATCGCCACCTGGGTCCAGCCGCCGGGCGCCAGGCCCAGGTCGATGATCCGGGCGCCAGGCTTCAGCAGCTTCAGCCGGTCGTCGATCTCGGTCAGCTTGTAGGCCGCGCGGCTGCGATAGCCGTGCGCGCGCGCCTTGGCCGCGAACGGGTCGTTGATCTGGCGGTTGAGCCAGGCCTGCTGGGAGGGGGTGCGGTCCTTGGCGGTCTTCAGGCGGGCGGCCTTGGTCCGGCCTTCCTCCAGGCCGCCGGACGGCGGCTTCACCATGCGCTTGCGGGGCGGTTCGCTCATTCTGCTGCGTTTAGCGCGGCCTGGCCGCCCGATCCACGCCCGCGACGGCGCCTGCGGCGCTTGCGCTTGCCGCTCCCGGCGATCAGCGACATCAGGATGCCTTCGCGCAGCCCCCGGTCGGCGACCCGGACACGGGCGCAGGGCCAGAGCTCCTGCACGGCCTGCAGGATCGCCGCGCCGGCCAGGACGAGGTCGGCGCGGTCCGGCCCGATGCAAGGCTGGGCGGCGCGCTCCTGGGCCGTCAGGCCGAGCAGCATGCGGGCGGCCTCGTCGCACTCCGCCCGGGTCATCCAGATCCCGTCGACCTGGCTGCGGTCGTAGCGCGGCAGGCGCAGGTGCATCCCGGCCAGGCTGGTGATCGCGCCGGAGGTCCCCACCAGATGCGCCGCCCCGGCGTCGAAGGTCGGCCGCAGATCGTCGGCGTGCCGGAACGCGCCGATCTCGGCCTTCACCGCCTCGACCATGGCCCGGAACCAGGCGTCGGTGACCGCTTCGCCCTCGGGGAAACGCTCGGCCAGGGTCACCACCCCGATCGGAACCGAGAGCCACGCCTTGATCGGCAGGCGCGAAGGCGCGAACCGGCCCGGCTCGGACTCCAGCCCCCCCGCGGTCAGGTCGACCCAGGACAGTTCGGTCGAGCCGCCGCCGACATCGACCACCAGCGCGGCCTGGGCCTTGCGGTCCAGGAGGTTGAGGCAGCCGGCGACGGAGAGCTGGGCCTCCTCGCGCGGGGTGATGATCTGCAGTTGCAGCCCGGTTTCGGACGCCACCCGCGCCACGAACTCGCCGCCGTTCTCGGCCGCGCGGCAGGCCTGGGTGGCGATCGCCTTCAGCTTGACGACTTTTCGCCGGCGCACCTTTTCGGCCGAGACCTTCAGGGCCGCGAGCGCCCGGTCCATGGCCGCTTCGGAAAGCCGGCCGGTCTGAGACAGCCCCTCGCCCAGCCGCACGATGCGCGAATAGGCCTCCACGACGCGAAAGGAACGGCCCGACGGCGTGGCGATCAGCAGGCGGCAATTGTTCGTGCCCAGATCGAGCGCGCCGTAGCACGGCGAATCCGTCGCGGGCGCGCCCGCCCCTTTGCGCGCGGCGGGAGCCCTTACCCGGTCAAACGTCGTCGTCACCGGCGGGACAGCCGGAACGCTTGAAAAGCAAGGCCTTGGAGCGCGCGCCTTGCGGACGCGCTCAACAGCGCCACTGTCATTGGACCGTCTTCCGTCCCTAGCAGGCGCCGACACGGACACCTCGTTTCACAGGCGACTGTAGCAGCGAGGTTCGCGCGTCGGAAGGCGCGCGCTTGCGTCGGCAAAGATGAGCGCTACGTTCACCTCCTGGTCAGGGGCCAAGGCTAGAATCGCGGTTATGGAAGCTCGAATCGAAAAACGCGTTGGCGGCGTAACCGCCCCTCCGGCGATACTCAGCGAGCCGCGGCTGGCGAAATACGCCATCGGCCAGGTCGTGCGCCATCGGCACTATCCGTTCCGCGGGGTGATCTTCGACGTCGATCCGACCTTCGCCAACACCGAGCAATGGTGGCTGTCCATCCCCGAGGAAATCCGCCCGCGGAAGTACCAGCCGTTCTATCACCTGCTCGCCGAGAACGACGAAAACGCCTATGTCGCCTATGTCTCGGAACAGAACCTGATGCCGGACGAGACCGGCGAACCGGTCGGCCATCCGCAGGCCTCGTTGATCTTCGAATCCTTCGAACAGGGGCACTACGTCCTGCGGCCGCGCATCAGCCACTAGCCGTCTGCTGCAATCGCGTTCCAAGGCAAGGGCGCTCGGCGCAAGGTTCGTCCGCGAACAGGCCGGAACCGCGCATAGATCGAACTGAACTTTCCCCCAGCCGCGCTCATTCTACCTGGTATGAGCGCAGATGGATTTGCATCCGGGCCGCCGCCCGGCGCGCGGGCCGACTGGACGATCGATCAGGACTGGGCGGGCTATTCCCCGGCCGAGCACCAGGTCTGGACGCGGCTCTACGAGCGTCAGGCGGCCCTTCTCCCAGGCCGGGCGTGCGAGACCTTCCTGCATGGGCTGGAGGCGCTGGACCTGCATGGGGACGGCATCCCCGACTTCGCGCGCGTGAGCGAGGACCTGCAGCGGCTCACCGGCTGGTCGGTGGTCGCCGTGCCGGGCCTGGTTCCCGACGAGGTGTTCTTCGACCATCTGGCCAACCGGCG
>MEEW01000061.1 GCA_001724985.1 Phenylobacterium sp. SCN 69-14 | reverse complement strand
CCGTCTTACTTGATTTGGACGGTGGCGCCGGCTTCTTCGAGCTTCTTCTTGATCTCTTCGGCTTGTTGCTTCGAGACGTTTTCGACGACGTTCTGCGGAGCGCCTTCGACCAGGTCCTTGGCTTCCTTCAGGCCGAGGTCCGGACGCACGCCGCGGACTTCCTTGATCACGTTGATCTTCTTGTCGCCGCCGGCGGTCAGGACGACGGTGAACTCGGTTTGCTCTTCGGCGGCTTCGGCCGGAGCAGCAGCGCCGCCGGCGACGGCGGCCACGGCGACCGGAGCGGCGGCCGAGACGCCCCACTTTTCTTCCAGCAGCTTCGAGAGTTCAGCAGCTTCCAGAACGGTCAGGGCCGACAGTTCTTCGACGATCTTTTCAAGCTTCGACATGGTGTGTCCTTAGAGGGAATAGAGGTTGTGTTCGGGAATGACGATCAGGCGGCGTCTTTGGCGGCGTAGGCGCCCATGACGCGAGCGAGCTGACCGGCCGGAGCCTGCAGGACGCCGGCGACCTTGGTGGCCGGGGCTTGCAGAAGGCCGATGATCTTGCCGCGGAGCTGGTCCAGCGACGGCAGGGTCGCAAGGGCGGCGACGCCCTTCTGGTCCAGAACCTCGGTCCCCATGAACCCGCCGATGATGGCGAACTTGTCGTTCCCCTTGGCGTATTCAGAGGTGATCTTGGCGGCGGTGACGGGATCGGCCGCATAGGCGATGGCGACCGGGCCGGTGAACAGGGCGTCGCCCGCTTCACCGATCGAGCCGTCCAGGGCCTTCTGGGCCAGGGTGTTCTTCACCACCTTCAGCGCCGCGCCTTCCTTGCGGAGGCGGAGGCGAAGATCAGTCATTTCCGCAACGGTCAGACCCAGGTTGTGGGTCACGACCACGGCGCCGGCGCCTTCGAAGACGCCCTTGAGCGTCTCGATCGACTCCTGCTTTTGAGCGCGGTCCATTGCGGTCTCCATACTCAAGCTAGGCCGCCGGACGATTCCGGCGACCAGACGCGACATGCGCGGGCGAGCCCGCACGCGGCGCGCTAAAGCCTGTCCTTTGTCCGGAGAAGTCGCAGCCCAGCGCCCATCGAAGCCGATGGCCGGCGGAACCTCATCTTCCCGTCTCCCCATGGCCGAGGAAGGGCTCTTCCTCGTGTCACGGTCCCAGGCGGCCCCTGGTCCCCACGGTTCTTGGACAGGAGCGGAAGGGAAAGCCCTTCCGTCCAACGCCGCCCCTGGCGGGACGGCGAAACTCTAGAAGGCGCGGCCTTTACACCGGCTGGCGCGCAAAGACAACCGTCAGGCCGCCCGCGGCCGCGTGGCGATCACCGCCGTCGTCAGCATCACCGCATAGCACCAGAGCACGAAGGCCCCGAACAGAGGCGCATGGTCGGCCGGGAAGTTGGGCAGGGCGCGTGTGAAGAACACCGTCACCCCGGCGTCCAGCACCATCTGCGGGACCACGAAACAGACCAGGGCCGGCAGGCGGTGGCGCTGCTCGATCTTGCGCAGGAACATGAGCGTTGCGACCACCAGGCCGGTTCCCGACACCGCCGCGCTGATCAGCAGCGTCCAGGCCGGCCGGTCCACCCAGGCGCTGGGCAGCAGGCGCAGGATCAGGGTCGAGACCGCCCAGACGAAGCTCCCCCGCGCCCCGAACCAGGCATAGAGGTGAAGCGCGCCCCTGCTCTGCGCCTGGACGGCGCCTTCCGTGGCTAACCCTGCCAAGCCGCCCCCCTCTTCTCCATCCAGGCCTTCACCCCTTCCTTGTAGTCGGGGTGCTGGATCATGGCTTCCAGCAGCCGTTCGGCCTCAGTGACCGCATCGGCGGCGTCGCGATGCAGGTCGCGATAGATCTGGCGCTTGGTCTCCCGCGCCGAACCGGGGGCGACGCTGTCGGCGAGCCTGCGGGCGTAGTCCATCACCGCCGGCATCAGCTCCTCGGGCTCGACCAGCTCGTTGAGGAAGCCCATGCGGTCGGCTTCCTGGGCGGTGAAGATGCGGCTCGACAGCAGGATGTCGTTGGCGTGCGTCAGGCCGACGATGCGCGGCAGCACCCAGGAAAGCCCGAACTCCGCCGGGAAGTTGAACCGCCCGTGCGCGGCGGTGAACTTCGCCCCCGTCGCGGCGAAGCGCAGGTCGGCGAAGGCGGCCAGCACCAGCCCCACCCCGGCCGCGGCCCCGTTGATCGCCGCGATCACCGGCTTGCCGATCCCGAAATGATAGGCGAAGGCCGCATCGAAACGCCGATCGACGCCGAAGCCCGGCCGCGCGATGTCGTCGCTCGTCCCGGGGTCGTAGCGGCCCTTCTCGGAATGGCCCTCCAGCGCCCCGAGGTCGGCGCCGGCGCAGAACGCCTGGCCGTCCGGATCGCCGGTGACGACGATCACCCGCACCTCGCGGTCGGCGTCCGCCTGCTGCAGCAGCCAGCGGTATTCGGTGTGCATCCGCCCGGTCCAGGCGTTGCGGCGCTTGGGCCTGGACAAGGTGACCACGGCGATGCCGCCCGTCGCCTCGTAGCGGGTGGTCTTGAGCTCCATGCCGCCCCTTCCTTGCTGACGCAGGTCCATAAGACCCGGTTCGCGCGCAAAGAAAAAGGGAGCGGCCTTTACGGCCGCTCCCTTCGAGCTCTTGCGAGTTCGTCCCGCGCTTAAGCGCCGACCGACCCGGTATCGACCTTGAAGCCGGGGCCCATGGTCGAGGACAGGCTGATCCGCTTGATGTAGGTGCCCTTGGCGCCCGACGGCTTGGCCTTGTTCAGCGCGTCCACCAGGGCGCGGACGTTGACCAGCAGGGCTTCTTCCGAGAACGAGGCCTTGCCGATGCCGGCGTGGATGATGCCGGTCTTCTCGGTGCGGAACTCGATGGCGCCGCCCTTGGCGTCCTTCACGGCCTGGCCGACGTTCGGGGTCACGGTGCCGACGCGCGGGTTCGGCATCAGGCCGCGCGGGCCCAGCACCTTACCGAGGCGGCCGACCAGGGCCATCATGTCCGGGGTCGCGATCACGCGGTCGAACTCCATGAAGCCGCCCTGGATGCGTTCCACCAGGTCCTCGGCGCCGACCACGTCGGCCCCGGCGGCCTTGGCTTCGTCGGCCTTGGCGTCCTTGGCGATGACGGCGACGCGCACGTCGCGGCCGGTGCCCGACGGCAGCGAGACCACGCCGCGGACCTGCTGGTCGGCGTGGCGCGGGTCGACGCCCAGGTTGACGGCGATCTCGATCGACTCGTCGAACTTGGCCTTGGCGTTTTCCTTGACCAGCTTGACGGCGGCTTCGACGGCGTGGGTGGCGTTGCGGTCGCCGGTCCAGGCCTGGATGCGCTTGGGTTGCTTAGCCATGTCTTAGGCCTCCACGATTTCGAGGCCCATCGAGCGCGCGGAGCCCTCGATGATCTTGGCGGCGGCTTCAACGTCGTTGGCGTTGAGGTCCTTCATCTTCTTCTCGGCGATTTCACGCAGTTGGCTGCGCGAGATCGAGCCAGCCTTGTCGCGGCCCGGCGCCTTGGAGCCCGACTTCAGGTTCAGCGCCTGCTTGATGAAGTGGGTCGCCGGCGGGGTCTTGGTGATGAAGGTGAAGGACTTGTCCTGATAGACCGTGATCACGGTCGGCAGCGGAGTGCCCTTCGGCTCCTTCTCGGTGCGGGCGTTGAACTCCTTGCAGAAGCCCATGATGTTGACGCCGCGCTGACCCAGCGCCGGGCCGATCGGCGGCGACGGCGTCGCCGAGCCGGCGGGCACCTGCAGTTTGATATAGCCCAGAATCTTCTTGGCCATGGTTTCTCCTCGTGACCGGAACCCCGGTCGGTTGAGCCGTGGTGCGGGGTCGCATGACCACCCCTCCCACGGATTTCCCCCACGCAAGCGCAAGGCGGCCCCTCGGACCGAAGCGCGGGCTATTAGCAGGGTCGCTCGCCGGAAACAACCTGGTCGCCCAACCAGCCTGGCTCGCCGCCCGGTCGGAACGCTCTCGGCAGCTCAAAAAAACTCGCCGCCCCGCGAAGGACGGCGAGTCTACGCATTCAGCTTGCGGCCGCAACGACCGTCAGGCCAGCTTTTCGACCTGGCCGTATTCGAGTTCGACCGGGGTGGCGCGGCCGAAGATGGAGACGGTGACGCGCAGGCGGGCGCGTTCCTCGTCCACCGCTTCCACCGAGCCGTTGAAGCTGGCGAAGGGGCCGTCGGTGACGCGCACCTGCTCGCCGATCTCGAAGGAGATGGTGGGCTTGGGGCGCTCCACGCCCTCTTCGATGGCGCCGATGATGCGGGCGACTTCCTTTTCCGAGACCGGCATGGGCTTGGAGCCCGAGCCGAGGAAGCCGGTCACCTTCGGGGTGTTCTTGATGAGGTGGTAGGCCTCGTCCGTCAGCTCCATCTTCACCAGCACGTAGCCGGGGAAGAACTTGCGCTCGGCGTTGACCTTGCGGCCGCGGCGGATCTCCACCACGTCCTCGGTCGGCACCAGGATGTCGGAGAAGTTCTCCTCCAAGCCCTGGCTCTTGGCCTGCTCGCGGATCGACTCGGCCACCTTCTTCTCGAAGTTCGAGTAGGCGTGGACGATGTACCACTTGTGGCGCGGATTGGGGGCGGTGGGGGTTTCGGCGTTCATAGGTCTCCTCAGCCCCCGTTCGCGAGCTTCAGTAACAGGTTGATGCCCAGGCCGAGGACGAAATCCACCGCCAGGAAGAACAGCGCCGCCAGGACCACCATGATCCCGACCATCACGGTCGTGATCCAGGTCTCCTTGCGGGACGTCCAGGTCACCTTGCGGGCTTCGGCGCGGACCTCGCGGAGGAACTGAGCCGGGCTGGTCCGCTTCTTGGCCGGCGCGGACTGCGCCAGGGCCGAGGCAGGGGCGATCGCCGCCGCCGTCTTCGCGGCGCGGGACTTCATCGCTTGCGGGGACGAACCCGGTTTCCTGGCCATCAGGCTCTTACGACTCTCTTCAGATTGGGCGGCGGCTGCGCGCCCGACTTACTTATATAGTGAATGGCAGGAGTGGAGGGACTCGAACCCCCGGCCCTCGGTTTTGGAGACCGATGCTCTACCAGCTGAGCTACACTCCTACGCGTCACCCGCCCCGTCTTCCTCCGGCTTTCCGGCCCGCGGCTGTGGAACCGCGTCCGCCCTTTTGCGGCTATGGAAAGTCAGACTCCAACGATGTCGGGTAGGACGCAGGCGTATGACGCAAAGCGCGCGCCGTTTCAAGTGACTTCGGCGGGCGGCGCAGAGCCGCTGCGGATCGTTCCCGCAAGCCCGGCGTTCGCTTGCGATAGCCTTGAAGGAAACTCCCCGTGGCCATCCAAGACGCCAAACACCCAGCCCCCAGGCGCCCCGACGCCACCCGCAACCGCGACGAAGACATGAAGCCCGGCCGCCCGCCCCGGCCCGCGACCGAACCGGCCGGCGCCGAATCCTCCAGCCGCACGGCCAAGACCATGACCGATCCGGCCACCGGCGCGCCGAATCGGCGAAAGCCGGACCCGGCCTGAGGCCTATTCGGCCAGCAGGCCGTAGATCCCGAGGCCAAGCCCGAGGCCGATCCCGATCGAAGCCCGCGGCTTGCGGCGCGCCAGCACCGCCAGGGCCCGCGACACCGCCCGCGCCTTGCCGTCCAGCCGCGGCTCGCAGGCGGCGATGCAGTCCCAGCGGCGATCGAGCCGCCCGCCCGCCTCGCTCAAGGCCCGGCGCGCCCGCGGCGCCCCGCTCAGCATCCTGTCGGCCGCGCCGCGCGCGGCCTCCGCCCAGCCGCCATGGGCGACCTCCCCTTCCCAGACCACCGGCCCGGGATCGGCGAAATCGCGCTTGTAGGCCTCTCCTCCGGCGCCGAAATCGACGGTGGCCACGCCCTGCCCGGCCAAGGCCCGCAACGTCTCCAGGGTCATGAGCGAGCCAGGCGAATAGCGCGCGAATCTCGGATCGTAGACCGGGAACCAGAGATGATAGGCGGCCTCGGACCGCAGCCCCATCTCCGCGGCGATCAGCCGGCCGCCGGCCCGCAAGGTGGCGAACCGCACCCCGAACCCGGGCTCCTGGCGCCCGGCCAGCTCCCGGACGAACGCCTCGACCCAGGGGCTGGAGAAGATGTCGTGCTGGCCGGTCCGCCGCAACTGGGCGCGCTTGAGCCTCAGGATGAAGTCCAGCGCCCCCTCCCCCTCCCCGGCAAGGTCGAAGGACAGGGGCCCGTGCGCCTCGGCCAGCCGGCGCGCGCGGCGGCGCTTGTCCTTCAGGAAGTCGCTGCGCCGCCCGGCCAGATAGGCGTCATAGCCCTTCGACAGGTCGGCGATCATCGCGGTGCGCCGCGCCGCGCCCTTCGGCGGCGCCGTTCCCGCCAGGCCGCTGAACCTGAACCGCCGCGCGCCCAGCGCCGCGGTCAGCCGCGCCAGGTCGATGGCGCATCCGGGGCGGAGGAGCGGGCCGTGATAGTCGGTCAACGGCGCGGCGATCGGCTGGATCAACCGCCCGCGGCGCTGAAACGCAAACAGGCCCTCGACCCGCCCGCGGCGCGAGATCACCGCGATCTGCGCGCCCGGCGTGAACGCCCCGGCCGCCAGCACGTAGCGCAGATCGAAATAGGGGCTGCGAAAGGCCGGGCCCGCGGCCCGGAACTCGGCCCACAGGCCGCGCAACTCCGCATCCATTTGGTCGGGCCGCACGGTGTCGACGGCCAGATCAGCGCCCATGCCAGGACCTCGAACCCCGGTCGCCGAAACCGTCAGGCGCCGTTCAGGTTGAGCAAGCTAAACCGCCAGACGTAAACGACGCGTTCTATGCTGACGCTTTGACCTGGTGTCTAATATCCGGGGCGTCCGACGCCACGCGTGGTCGAACTTAGGATCTTGGGAGACCGAGCAATGAAGACATGGTTCGCAGGCGCCGCGCTCGCAGCGGCCGCCCTCTGCGGCGCCCAGGCGCATGCCCAGCCGCAGGAACAGCGTTGGGGCGGCGGCTGGGGGCCCGGCGACGAGCGCACGCCGCAGGGAAGCTACCAGCAGAGCTGCCGCGACATCCGCATCAGCGGCGCCACCCTGACCGCCACCTGCCAGGACAGCCGTGGACGCTGGCAGTACAGCAGCCTGAACTACCGCAATTGCCGCGACGACATCGCCAACCAGAACGGCCGTCTGGCCTGCGGCTGGAACGGCGGCGGCGGCGGCGGATGGGGCCAGATCCCCGCCGGCAGCTACCAGCAGAGCTGCCGCGACGTCCGCGCCAACGGGAACACCCTGACCGCCACCTGCCAGGACAGCCCCGGGCGCTGGCGCTCCAGCAGCCTGAACTACCGCGATTGCCGCGGCGACGTCGCCAACGACAACGGCCAGCTCACCTGCCGCTGGAACGGCGACGGCGGCGGGCGTCCGCCCTGGGGCGGAACCTCGGGCACGCTGACGCTCTACAGCACCCCCGACTTCAGCGGTCAGGCCTATCAGGCCAACCGCGAGGTGACCAACCTGCCCCGGCAGTACAACGACCGCGCCATGAGCCTGCGCATCGAAGGCCGCGGCGCCTGGCAGGTCTGCAGCGACAGCGACTTCCGCGGCCGCTGCCAGATCTTCGACCGCGACGTGCGCGACCTGCGCCAGTACGGCCTGGGCGAAGCGGTCAGCTCCATGCGCCCGGTGAACGGCCGGCCGTACTAAGCCGCCCGCTCCATGTCGTCCCGGAAAGCGCGGCACGCGCTTGTCCGGGACGACACCTGTGGACGCCCGGCTTCTCCAAAGAAAAAGGCCGCCGGAGCGGTGCTCCGGCGGCCCTTATCCGTTGTGGCTGGAAGCCGATCGTTACTCGACGATCTTGGCCACCACGCCCGCGCCGACCGTGCGGCCGCCTTCGCGGATCGCGAAGCGCAGGCCCTGGTCCATGGCGATCGGGGTGATCAGCTCCACGTCCAGCTCGGCGTTGTCGCCCGGCATGATCATTTCCACGCCTTCCTTCAGGCGGATGATCCCGGTCACGTCCGTGGTGCGGAAGTAGAACTGCGGGCGGTAGTTGGTGAAGAACGGCGTGTGACGGCCACCCTCTTCCTTGGTCAGGATGTAGGCCTCGGCCACGAACTTCGTGTGCGGGGTGATCGAGCCGGGCTTGCAGAGAACCTGGCCGCGCTCGACGTCTTCACGCTTGGTGCCGCGCAGCAGCACGCCGACGTTGTCGCCCGCTTGACCCTGGTCCAGCAGCTTGCGGAACATCTCGACGCCGGTGCAGGTCGTCTTCTGGACCGGGCGGATGCCGACGATCTCGACTTCCTCGCCGACCTTCACGATGCCCTTTTCGATCCGGCCGGTCACCACGGTGCCGCGGCCCGAGATCGAGAACACGTCTTCCACCGGCATCAGGAACGGCAGGTCCACCGGACGCTCCGGCTGCGGGATGTAGGCGTCGACCTGGGTCATCAGCTCCAGGATGCGGTCCGCGCCGATTTCCGGGTTGCGGTCTTCGACCGCCGCCAGGGCCGAGCCCTTGACGATCGGAATGTCGTCGCCCGGGAACTGGTAGCTCGACAGAAGCTCGCGCACTTCCATCTCGACCAGGTCCAGCAGTTCGGCGTCGTCGACCATGTCGACCTTGTTCATGAACACCACCAGAGCCGGCACGCCGACCTGACGGGCCAGCAGGATGTGCTCGCGGGTCTGCGGCATCGGGCCGTCGGCGGCCGACACCACCAGGATCGCGCCGTCCATCTGCGCCGCGCCGGTGATCATGTTCTTCACATAGTCGGCGTGGCCGGGGCAGTCGACGTGCGCGTAGTGACGGTTTTCCGTCTCGTATTCCACGTGCGCGGTGTTGATGGTGATGCCGCGGGCCTTTTCTTCCGGGGCCGCGTCGATGTCGGCGTAGTTCATCGCCTTGGCGCCGCCGCTCTTGGCCAGCGTCAGGGTGATCGCCGCCGTCAGCGTCGTCTTGCCGTGGTCGACGTGACCAATCGTGCCGATGTTGCAGTGCGGCTTGTTGCGTTCGAACTTTTCTTTAGCCATTTCAAGCTCCAGCCCTGTTTGGGCTTGCCTCTAACTAGGGATGGAAGGGGTTAGGCGTACTTCTTGATCACTTCGTCGGCGACGTGCTGCGGCACCGGATCGTAGTGGTCGTACTGCATGGTGAACTGCGCGCGGCCCTGCGACATCCCGCGAAGGGTGTTCACATAGCCGAACATGTTCGCCAGCGGCACGAAGGCGTTGACGACGATCGCGTTGCCGCGGACGTCCTGGCCCTGGATCATGCCGCGGCGGCCGTTCAGGTCGCCGATGACCGAACCCAGGTACTCTTCCGGGGTCACGACCTCGACGGCCATGATCGGCTCGAGCAGCTTCGGAGCGCCCTTCTCGCGCAGTTCCTTGAAGGCGGCGCGCGAAGCGATTTCGAAGGCCAGGACCGAGGAGTCGACGTCGTGATAGGCGCCGTCGATCAGGGTCGCCTTGAAGTCGATCAGCGGGAAGCCGGCCAGCAGGCCGTTGTCCTTGGCCGAGTTCAGGCCCTTCTCGACGCCGGGCACGTATTCCTTCGGAACCGCACCGCCGACGATGGCGCTTTCGAACACGAAGCCCGAACCCGGCTCGCCCGGCTCGAACACCAGCTTGACGCGGGCGAACTGGCCCGTACCGCCGGTCTGCTTCTTGTGGGTGTAGTCGATCTCGGCCTTCTTACCCAGGCTCTCGCGATAGGCCACCTGCGGCGCGCCGATATTGGCCTCGACCTTGTAGGTGCGCTTCAGGATGTCGATCTTGATGTCCAGGTGCAGCTCGCCCATGCCCTTCAGGATGGTCTGGCCGGACTCGTGGTCGGTCGAGACGGTGAAGGACGGATCTTCGGCGGCCAGCTTGGCCAGGGCGACGCCCAGCTTTTCCTGGTCAGCCTTCGACTTGGGCTCGACGGCGATCTCGATGACCGGGGCCGGGAACTCCATCTTCTCCAGGATCACCGGCGACTTGTTCGGGTCGCAGAGGGTGTCCCCGGTGCGGGTTTCCTTCAGGCCGGCCAGGGCGACGATGTCGCCGGCGAAGGCTTCCTTGATGTCCTCGCGGTTGTTCGAGTGCATCAGCAGCATGCGGCCGACGCGCTCGCGCTTGTCGCGGCTCGAGTTCATCAGGCTCATGCCGGTTTCCAGCTTGCCCGAATAGATGCGGCAGAAGGTCAGCGAGCCGACGAAGGGGTCGTCCATGATCTTGAACGCCAGGACCGACAGCGGCTCGTCGTCGGACGCCTTGCGCTCGACCGGCTCTTCGGTCTTGAAGTCGATGCCCGGGGTCGGCGGAATATCCACCGGCGAGGGCAGATAGTCGACCACGGCGTCGAGCAGCGGCTGGACGCCCTTGTTCTTGAAGGCCGAGCCGCAGAGGATCGGATAGAAGGCGCCGGTCAGCACCGCCTTGCGGATGCACTTCTTGATGGTTTCTTCCGAGGGCTCGTCGCCGCCCAGATAGGCTTCCATCGCGTCGTCGTCGAGTTCGACGGCGTTTTCGATCAGGTACTGGCGCGCGCTGTCGACGGCTTCCACCATGTCGGCCGGGATGTCGCGGACCTCGGCCTCGGCGCCCACCTGGTCGGTTTCCCAGACCAGCGCCTTCATGGTCACCAGGTCGATCACGCCCTTCAGCGCCGATTCAGCGCCGATCGGCAGTTGGATCGGAACGGCCTTGGCGCCCAGGCGGTCGCGGATCGACTCGACCGACTTCTCGAAGTCGGCGCCGAGCTTGTCCATCTTGTTGACGAACACGATCCGCGGAACATTGTACTTGTCGGCCTGGCGCCAGACGGTTTCGGTCTGCGGCTCGACGCCGGCGTTGCCGTCCAGCACGGTCACCGCGCCGTCGAGGACGCGCAGCGAGCGCTCGACCTCGATGGTGAAGTCCACGTGGCCGGGGGTGTCGATGATGTTGAGGCGCTTGCCCCGCCAGAAGGCGGTCGTCGCGGCCGACGTGATCGTGATGCCGCGTTCCTGCTCCTGGTCCATCCAGTCCATGGTCGAGGCGCCGTCGTGCGTCTCGCCCATTTTGTGGTTCTTGCCAGTGTAGAACAGAATCCGCTCCGTCGTCGTCGTCTTGCCGGCGTCGATGTGCGCCATGATGCCGAAGTTGCGGTAGTCTTCGATTTTGTGCGTGCGGGGCATAGCGGAAGCTCTGCTGGAGATGGACGTTCGGGAGTAGCTGAACGAACGGCGCGG